>JBIQLU010000019.1:27003-28484 GCA_044463985.1 Gemmatimonas aurantiaca
CGTGCCGTTCAGTACTGCCGCATCACTCCCACCACCACGCCCTGAATGGTGAC
This sequence comes from Gemmatimonas aurantiaca, assembly GCA_044463985.1. Classification (GTDB taxonomy): domain Bacteria; phylum Gemmatimonadota; class Gemmatimonadetes; order Gemmatimonadales; family Gemmatimonadaceae; genus JADGGM01. The sequence goes on from JBIQLU010000019.1 coordinate 27,057, forward strand.
GTCGTTCTCGTGAACGTATATGGGCGTCATGGTCTCGTTGGCGGGCTGCAGCCGGATGCGTCCGTCGCGCTCCCGATAGAACTTCTTGACGGTCGCCGAAGTGTTGTCGATAAGGGCGATCACCGTTTCACCGTTGTCCACCGAGCGGCGCTCGTTGATCACGACGAAGTCGCCGTCGCGGATCTGTTCGTCGATCATGGAGTTCCCGCGCACACGCAGCACGTAGTGGCCACCCGGACGACGAACGAGATTCTCGGGGACGTGGACGGTTTCATCCACCTCGATCGCCTCGATCGGAAGGCCGGCCGCGACGCTCCCCAGAAGCGGGAGCTCCACCGCGCGCGGCATCGCTTCGGAGGGAAGGATCTCGATCGCGCGGCTCTCGTTGAACGCGCGCTTGATGTAGCCCTTGCGCTCCAGGTTGCTCAGATGTTCGTGGACAGTGGCGAGCGAGTTATAGTTGAACTGCCGCGCGATCTCCTCGAAGCTGGGCGCGTAGCCGTTCTCCTCGGCGTACGAGCCCAGGTAGTTGAGGATCTCCCTCTGTCGTTTGGTCAGAGCCATACTTCAGTACCCCGCGCATTGGACCAGTGGCCGGCGCGGGAGTCGCGCCGGCGCCCCGAAGGGACTCCGAATCCACTATAGCCGAATATTACCCGAAGTGCAAGTATACCGCGGACTTGAACCATGAGCTGGTCCCCTCCCACCGGCGTGCTCGGAAGGATCGTGGCGGAGTCGATGGCGCGCGTGGCCGAGCTGCGCTCCGACCCTGCCAGCACCCGCGCTCTGGAGCGTCGACTCCCGGCCGCGCCCCCGGCGCCGAGTTTCCGAGCGGCTCTCGGGCGTGAGTCCGTGGCCGTGATCGCGGAGGTGAAGCGCCGCTCTCCTTCGAAGGGGGAGATCAATCGCTCCCTCGCCGCTCCCGATCAGGCGCGAGCGTACGTCGCTGGCGGCGCAGCGGCGATCTCGGTGCTCACCGAGCCCGCGCACTTCGATGGATCGCTCGACGATCTCCGTGAGGTGAGTGCCGCCGTACCGGCCCCCGTGCTCAGAAAGGATTTCCTGGTCGACGAGCTCCAGCTCATCGAGGCGCGAGCCGCTGGCGCGTCGGCGGTGCTGCTCATCGCGCGCGCGCTGTCGCCGGCAATCATGGCGCGACTCTTCGGCTTCGCCAGGGAACTCGGCCTGGACTCGCTGGTCGAGGTGCGTTCGCAACCAGAGCTCGACCGCGCGCTCGACCTCGACGCACCGGTCATAGGTGTCAACGAGCGCGACCTCGAGACGCTCGAGATGGAGCCGCACGTACGCGAAGCGCTGCTGCCGCGGATCCCCGCACACGTCGTGGCGGTCGCGGAGAGCGGTATTCGCGAAGCGGCAGACGTGGAACGAGTCGCGCGCCTCGGCGCCGATGCCGTGCTGGTCGGGTCG
>JBIQLU010000019.1:28584-35696 GCA_044463985.1 Gemmatimonas aurantiaca
GGCAGACGTGGAACGAGTCGCGCGCCTCGGCGCCGATGCCGTGCTGGTCGGGTCGTCGCTCTCGTCATCCGCCACGCCGGAGGCCGCGGTGCGCGCGCTCGCGGCGGTGAGGCGGCTGGGAAGGGGGAGGGGGAGGGGGCCGGGTGGCGGTTGAGATCAAGATCTGCGGCCTGACTCGTCCAGGCGACGCACTCGCGGCCGCCGAGCTCGGGGCGTCCTACGTTGGAGCGATCTTCGCCGGCGGGCCGCGTATGGTCACGCCGGAGCAGGCGGCCGAGCTGTTCGCGGATCTGCCCGACGACGTCCGCCGCGTGGGCGTGTTCGGCGCGGACGCTCCACGAGAGGTCGCGAGGATGGCACGTGTGGCCGGGCTCGACGTGGTCCAGCTACATGCGGATCCCGACGCCGCGCATGCTTCGCGTGTTCGCGAGGAGACGGGCCTCGAGGTGTGGGGCGTGGTGCGCGTCGCCCCCGACTCGATCGCGGAGCGAATCACCGAGCTGGACGCGGCGGTCGACGCGATCGTGCTCGATGCGTTGGTGCCCGGGAAGCTGGGCGGGACCGGCATCCGCTTCGACTGGCAGGCGACTGCCGACATCGCCCGCCCCGGTCACGCGCGGCTCGTCGTGTCGGGCGGCCTCGACGCGGGGAACGTAGGCGAGGCGATGCGCCGGCTCGCACCAGACGTAGTTGACGTTTCGTCCGGCGTCGAGGCGACGCCGGGGATCAAGGATCACGAGAGGATGCGCGCGTTCGTCGAGGCAGCGCATCGGGGCGACCACAGGAGATGAGTACGGCCGTGAAGATCGATCGATTCGGAAAGTATGGCGGGAGGTATGTGCCCGAGACCCTCATCCCCGCGCTCGACGAGTTGGAGGAAGCATTCGAGGTCGCCATGGCCGACGTCAGCTTCCGCTCCGAGCTCGACGAATTGCTCGGGAGCTATGTCGGTCGTCCATCATCGTTGAGTAGCGCGCCGCGGTTCTCCGACCTCGTCGGCGCGCCGGTGTTCCTCAAGCGCGAGGACCTGAACCACACCGGCGCCCACAAGATCAACAACACCGTGGGCCAGGCTCTGCTGGCGATGCGGATGGGGAAGCGGCGGATAATCGCCGAGACGGGGGCCGGCCAGCACGGCGTTGCCACCGCCACAGTGTGCGCGCGATTCGGGTTGGATTGTGTGGTATACATGGGCGAGGAGGACATGCGCCGACAGGCGCTGAATGTCTTCCGGATGCGGCTCCTCGGCGCCGAGGTGCGATCGGTGTCATCGGGAACGCGGACGCTCAAGGATGCCACGAGCGAGGCGATACGCGATTGGGTGACAAGCGTGAACGACAGTCATTACATAATCGGCTCCGTGGTGGGGCCGGCGCCTTATCCGAGAATGGTCCGCGAATTCCAGTCGGTGATTGGAACGGAGGCGCGCGAACAGATGCTGGCCACCGTCGGGCGGCTTCCCGCATCGGTCGTGGCGTGCGTCGGCGGCGGCTCGAACGCCATGGGCATCTTTCACGCGTTCGTCGGCGACGCCGACGTGGAGCTCGTGGGCGTCGAGGCGGCGGGAGAGGGGCTCGACACGGGCCGCCACTCCGCCTCGCTCTCTGCCGGGCGTCCCGGAGTACTACATGGTGCGCTCAGCTATCTCCTCCAGGACGAAGCGGGGCAGGTTCACCCCGCACACTCCATCTCCGCCGGGCTGGACTATCCCGGCGTCGGCCCCGAGCACTCGTACCTGCGCGACAGCGAACGCGCGAAGTACGTCTCCGTGACGGATGAGGAGGCGCTCGAGGGATTCCAGCTCCTCAGCCGTCTCGAGGGAATCATCCCCGCGCTCGAGACGGCGCACGCCGTGGCCTGGGTCGCAAGACAGAAGGGACGCTGGAAGGGCGATGAGCCCGTGCTCCTGTGCGTCAGCGGTCGCGGCGACAAGGACGTGATGCAGGTCAGCGAACTCCTCTCGGAGCGCATCGACGCGTGACGGCATCGTCTCCCGCGCAGACGCTCCCGGCAGCGGAGCTCCAGCCCGACGAGCCGCCATTCTCGCCGCAGCTCGTCGAGGAGCTTCTGCGGCAGCTCGCGCGCGCGGTGAAGACACGACAGCTCTACCTGCCCAACAACCCGATGTACCAGCGCTCGGTCGAACAGCTTCAGGCCGCGTTCGCGCCGCTGTGGCAGGAGACCAACGAGCTCGTTCTGCAGATCTACGAGACCGAGTTCCGCTGGTCCGGCGTCGTGGTGCATCAGGAGGCCGCCGGCGGTGAAAGCCTGCCGTGGACCTGCTACAAGGACGGCCTCCGCGAACTGACGCTGCTCGAGGGGGTGGAAGCGAAGGAGATCACGGATTTCCTCGACATCCTCATGCGGGTGCGCAAGGCATCGCCGGATGAGGATGATCTCCTGACGCTTCTCTGGGAGCAGGAGTTCGACTTCCTCCGCTACCGCTTCGTGGATCTCGGCATCGACACGAATCTCGCGCTCGAGCCGAGCGAGGAGAGCTCGAAGGAGCGGCACATCACAGTCGCGGACGTCGCTCGCGAGACGGAGGAGGAGAACGCACGACAGGGCATCGTCCGCATGGACGACCTGGACTCCACGCTGTACTTCCTGGACGAGGACGAGATCCTCTACCTTCGCGCCGAAGTGCAGAAGGAGCAGGAGAGCAACCTCCACCAGAACGTGACGGCGATACTGCTCGACATCTTCGAGCTTCAGCGAGGCGCCGAGATCCGCGAGGAGATCTGCGGCATCTTCGAGAACTACATAGCGCAGCTCCTGATGTCGCGCGACCACGGTACCGCCGCGTATCTCCTTCGGGAGGTCTCGGAGCTCGTTCGGCGCCTCGAGTCGCTGCGTCCCGAAGATCGCGAACGCCTGTCGCGCCTGCCGGAGAGTCTCAGCGCGCCAGGCGTTCTGGAACAGCTCCTCCAGGTGCTCGAGGATGGCGACGCCGCGACTGCACAGGAGGATCTCGAGGCGCTCTTTCAGGAATTGCGTGGCGGCACGCTCGGCACGGTATTGCAGTGGCTCGGTTCGGGACGCGCGTCCAACCCGGCGGTTCGCTCCGCGCTGGAGGGGGCCGCCACGCGATTGGCGGCCGCGAACACGGGCGAGCTGATAACGCTCATCGTCTCCACCGAACCGGGTACGGCGCTCGAAGCGATACGGCGCGCGGGCGAGCTCCGCACGCCGGCCGCGGTCGCGCCGCTGGGTCGCGTACTCGCTGGCGGAATTCCCGAACTGAGACGCGCCGCGACTCAGGCGCTGGCGCAGATCGGTTCGCCGGGCGCGATGCGCGTTCTCGAGGGCGTCCTCGACGACGCCGACCGCGACATTCGCATCACGGCCGTACGCGCGGTTGGAGTGCACGACTATCGCGTTGCGCTCCCGAAGGTCGAAGCGGTGGTCACCGGCAAGGCCGTGCGCGACGCGGACCTCACGGAAAAGATGGCATGCTTCGAAACCTTTGCCCTTCTCGCGCGCGACGAAGGGGTGGAGCAACTCGCCGCCATCCTTGGCGGTCGGAGTGCGCTCTTCCGGCGAAGGATCGATCCGGAGTTGCGAGCGTGCGCGGCGATGGGACTCGGGAAGATCGGCACGCCGAAGGCGCTGGCGGTGCTGCGCGGCACGATGGAAGACAAGGACGTTCGCGTACGCAGCGCCATCAACCGCGCGCTGCGCGAGGGTGAGCGGTGACTCTGCCGGAAGCCACCACTGGCGCGAACACCCTCACCGAGGAGCGTGGGGGCGACGCGTACGTTCGCAAGATCGGGCGCGAGTTTCTGGTGGACGTCTACAGCGCGCTGCGCAGCGTGAAGCTGTATCCGCCCGACAACCCCGTGGTGCAGAAGGCAGTCGATGAAGTGCTCCGCGTGTCTCAGGAGATCCTGGCGCGCGAAGGAGAGCTCGAGGTGCGCGTCTCCGGAGAGTTCATCTTCGTGAATTCGACGCGGCTGAGACTCGACCTCGACAACTACGCGAGCTTCGGACGCATCATCCAGGTCTTCAGGAGCGCAGGGATCGGCCTCTTCCGGCTCGTGGACGCTTCGCACCCGCGCGACTGGCTCGTCTTCCTCACGCTGCTCCAGAGTCCTTCGGAAGGTGATGCGGATCAGCGGCTCGTGTCGCTCGCGGAACGGCTCGCCGCAGCGCAGGTGGCAGCCTTCGATCTGGGGCCGCCGGCGCCCGAAGATGCCGAGGATCGCGAGAAGGCGCTCGAGGCCGCGAAGCGCACATATGCCCAGTCGCTGACGGTCACCAAGGAGGTCATCAACTCGATCCGCATGGGCCGCAGCCCCAACATCAAGCGCATCAAGCGCGTGGTGCAGGGGATCGTGGACCAGATCCTGAACGAGGAGACGTCGCTGATCGGGCTCACCACGCTGCGGGACTACGACGAGTATACGTTCACGCACAGCGTCAACGTCTGCATCTTCGCCGTGGCGCTGGGGCGGAAACTCGGGCTCACGCGCATACAGCTTTACGACCTCGGTCTCGGCGCGCTGATGCACGATATCGGCAAGGCGCGCGTGGCGCTGGACATTCTCAACAAGCCGGGCGCCCTCACGGACGAGGAATGGATTGCCATCTGCAACCATCCGTGGCAGGGCGTTCTGCAGCTCTTTCAGATGCGCGGTCGCAACGACATCCCGTATCGCGCGATGATCATCGCGTTCGAGCACCACATGAAGACGGACCTCACGGGGTACCCGAAGCACCGTCGGCCGCGGGAGATGAGCATCTACAGCAAGGTCGTCGCGGTGGCCGACGCCTTCGACGCGGCCACGTCGCGACGCGCGTACCAGGCCACGCCGTTCTCTCCTTCCGACGCGCTCGGCGAGATGCGGCTGAATCCGCGCCGGGGGATGGACCCCGTGCTCGTGAAGGCGTTCACCAGTCTCGTGGGCCACTATCCCGTGGGGACGATGGTAGTGCTGGATACGCTCGAGCTGGCGCTGGTGCAGTCGCCCAACGCCTCCCCCGATGCCATAGCACGTCCGATGGTCCAGATCATCAGTGATGCGCGCGGCAACGTACTTTTCCCCGGAGTGCTCACGGACCTATCGGAGCGCGACGAGAACGGAACGTACCGCCGCACCATCATCAAGATCACCGACCCAGACCGCTATGGCATCCGCATCAGTGACTACTTCGTCTGACCCGTTCGCCCGGACCTTCGCCGACCTCGCCGCACGCCGGCGCGCGGCTCTGGTCGTCTACATCACCACCGGCCATCCCGACGCGGCTCGCTCCCTGGAGCTGCTGCACGCCGTGGCGGAAGCCGGCGCGGATGTGGTCGAGGCAGGAGTGCCGTTCTCGGATCCGCTCGCCGATGGCCCCGTGATTCAGGCGAGCTCGCAGCGCGCGCTGGACGGTGGGATGACCTTCGATGGCGCACTCGATCTGATCTCGCAGGCGAAGCTGCGGCAGCCGGTCGTGCTCTTCACGTACCTGAACCCGCTCATAGCCGCCGGCACCGACGCGCTCGACCGCGCAGCCGCGGCGGGAGCGAGTGGCGTTCTGGTGACGGACCTCCCGCTCGGAGCCGATCCCGAGCTCGAGGCGCGCATCGCGGCGGGACCGCTGGCATTCATTCGACTCATAGCGCCCACGACGCCGTCGTCGCGCATGGCGGACATCGCGAATCATGGTCGTGGGTTCGTCTATCTCATCAGCCGTACCGGCGTCACTGGCGTGCGTGCCGAGCTCCCACCCGAACTGCCGGCCACGGTCGAGCGCCTGAGGTCCGCGACTACGCTGCCGATCTGCGTGGGTTTCGGGATCTCGACTCCGGAGCACGCGGCACGAGTCGCGGGCCTGGCGGACGGGGTGGTGGTGGGAAGCGCGGTGGTGCGTGCCGCCGACGCGAGTGTGGAGAAAGCCGAGGCGCTCGTGCGCTCGCTGCGGCAAGCGATCGACGAGGTGGGCGGGCGGTAGCGCACCGCAACCTCAGCGCGCACGCAGTTTCTTCTCCAGCAGAGGATCCGGCTTCACCATCATCGTTCGCGCACGCTGCACGAGGACAGTACCGGGCGGAGCGCCACGCGCGCGCCGGACGTACTTTCTCCTGGTCCAGTCCACTGGCACCAGAGCGGCACCGCGCGACTTGCTGTGCAGCGCGGCGAGTATGGCTGCCTCCTCGAGCGCGGGAGGAGGCGGACTCTCGGCGCTGGTCCAGCGAAGCACGACGTGCGCGCCAGCAGACTCGCGAGCGTGGAGCCAGATGTCGTTCGGTGACGACTCTCGAAACGTCAACTCTTCGTTCGCCCTCGCGCCACGTCCGACCCTGATTTCCAGCCCCGTGGTAGACCGATAGCTGCGGTACGAGCGCGATGGCCCTTCCTCGCTGGCGTCCGGGCGTTCGGCGTGCCGCGTCGCCTGTGCCCCGACCGTCGCAGCGCTACGCTCGGTTTCGTGTGACAGCGCCGCCATTCTCGCCGGCAACGACTCGAGCGCTCGCTCCATCGACCTGGCGGCGGCGTACAGGCGCTCGGCCACATCGCCCGCGCTCTCGCCCGGCTTCGATGGAACGCGAGCGTGCTCACCGTCGGCGAGTTCCACTTCGACGGGCGGCTTCTGATCGCCGAGGAGCTTCAATGCATCGGCGATCGCGCGAAAGCGGGGAGCCTCACGAGCGCGGGCGAGCTCGCCCCGCATCCGCTCCAACGCGCGCTCACGCCTGTCGCGCGCCCCGCGAGCTCGCGGGGAAGCAGCCGGCACGGGCTCGCCACGCCGCCCCGCGTCCTCCGGAGGAGAAGCGATGAGCGACTCTACAGCAACGGCGTCCGCACACATGGGAAATGGCAGAGTCATCGTACCGCACCTGGATGGCTCCGGCGGGGCATCGGAAGCAAAGATCAAATAGCGCTGCGCCGCGAGCTCCGGGTCAGAGATCAGCCACTTTGCCGCGGCGGCGCTCATCCACCTCGCGCGGAGAAGCGCGCTCTCGTCTCCTTCACGCGCCGCGCGTGTCAGTTCGGCGGGATCCGGAATCGGCCGCGGCTCGGATGGAGTGGGAACGCGAGCGCCGAGCGTCGCCAGCAGATGCCCACCTCGTTCTCGCAGCTCCGCGCCGCGCGCGTTCGGAACGGCGCTGACGGTGAGCGTAGCAC
>JBIQLU010000020.1:0-28549 GCA_044463985.1 Gemmatimonas aurantiaca
TGGGGTTGAGGACGCCCACGAGACATGGTTGATTGCCTGTGACGCCGAAAGAGCCATCGCAGTCGTACTGCAGGACGTGTCTGCACTTTCCCACCCCGTTCATTCCGGTGCCATCGTGAAACCATTCTTGCTTGCAGCGCTCGCTCTCGTTGGCGCTTTCGCGTTCGCTGTGCCGGTCGCCGCGCAAACGCAGTTGACCGCCCGGGACACCAATGTGGTACTGCAGCCCGGCGACATCGTGAAGGTCACCGTGTGGCGCAACGCGGAGATGAGCGGCGAGTTCGTGGTGGGAGTCAACGGTGCGTTGCGGCAGCCGCTGTATCAGGAAGTCCCGGTGGCGGGGGTTCCGCTTCACGAGGTGGAAGCGCGGCTCACCAAGTTCTTGTCCAGGTACGAAACAAATCCCCAGCTCATCGTCGAGCCCCTCTTCCGCGTGACGGTCGGAGGCGAGGTGCGTACTCCCAACCTGTACTCGCTCCCTCGCACCACCACGGTCTCGCAGTCCATAGCGCTCGCGGGCGGCGTTACGCAGGACGGCCGGCTCGACCACGTCAAGCTTCTGCGTGACGGGAGAGAGTACGAGGTCGACCTCACGAGCCCGAGTGGAAAGTGGAACAACGAGCCGATCCAGTCGGGCGACCAGATCATCGTCACCAAGCGCTCCAACTTCTTCGGAAAGATCCTCCTTCCGCTGCTCGGAGTGGCTGGCTCGGTCGCCTCTCTCATCAACGTCGCTCGGCGGTAGACTTCCGGAGCATTCCACACTGATGGAAAGGGGGAGCGTGAGCAGCCCCCCTGCCCGTGCCGGCACGCGGTGGGCGGTATCGCGGCCCGTCGAAGTCGGCTTCCTCCTCGACGCATGCCGCTCTGCGCCCGGTCATCCGGCCACGTCTCCCTCGTTCGACTGGGAGTGGTTGGTGGCTGCCGCCACGCGCCACGCCGTGCTGCCGCTTCTGGCGCGGTACATCACCGATTTCCCATCCGGCGCGCCGTCGAGCGTCATCGACTCGCTGCGTACGAAGTCCGACGAAACCGCCATCCGCAACCTGGCGATGGCAGCCCATCTCGCCGAGCTGCTGGCTGGGCTCGCAGGGCACGGCATCGAAGCCATGCCGATCAAAGGCCCCGCCCTCGCGCTCTCGGCGTACGGTAATCTGGCGCTCAGGGAGTTCGCCGATCTGGATGTGATAGTGCACCCGTCGGACTTGCCGGGCGCGCGGAGCGCCCTGGCGAAGTGGGGCTACGAGCCGGTGGTGTCTCTGGGGACTGGTGGAGAGAGTGCCCTACTGCGCTCGGATCATCACCTCCCGCTGGCCGATCCGGAAGGGCGAGTGGTGGAACTCCACTGGGCGCTGGACCGGGGTCTGGTGCGGCGCTCGATGGGTGAAGCGTGGATCTGGCGCAATGCGCGTTCGGTCAGGATCCTCGGCGGCCGCGCCATCCCGGCGCTCTCGTGGAGCTCCCTTCTTGTCTACCTGTGCGTTCACGGCGCCAAGCACTCCTGGGCCCGCCTGGGATGGTTGGTGGACGTGGCGAGAGTGCTTGGAGCGGCGCCCCGGGGTGAGCTGGACGAGGCGGCGCGACTGGCGACCGCCGCGGGTGCCAGTCGGAGGTTGGAGCTCGGCGTGGACCTGGCCTGCGAACTGCTCGGCGCACCGCTCCCCACCTCCCTTCGATGGAAGCGGGACGGCGCCACAGCCGGTCTCGCCGCCGAGGTGCGGACGGGTCTGTTCGGAGCGGAGGCGCCGAGTCGCTCGCGGCAAGTGGCGTTTCAATGCCGAAGCCGCGACAGGATGCTGGATGCTGGGGCGTATTGCCTCCACTTGGTAGCCGCCCCACACGTGGCCGATGTGGAAGCCTCCAACCTGCCGGCCGGGCTGAGCGGCCTGTATTACATCGCGCGGCCAGTTCGTCTACTGAGGAAGTACACAGCCAAAGCGTTGCGTACCCGCAACGAATAGTCGCCACCACGCGTCGAATGCCATAGTACGAGTAGCGGGTGTCTGAGCGTAAGTCATTGCGCGTCAGTGTCTTCTGCCCTTCCGTAGCGATGGCGCAAAAGCGGTATCAGCTTTCGGTGCGTTTCGGTGGGAAGTCGCTGGCGGGCGGTGCTCGGGCGATGGCCGCTGTGTGGATGTTTCCGGATGAACAGCGAACCAGATTCGAGCGGAAGAACTCAATTGGGCCGGAATTTCAATGTCATTCAGTAGACGTCTTGGTGCGGGACCAGTCGCGCCGGGTTCGTTGGCGGATACGCGATGTCCAGTCGTCGTTCGTGCCTGCTATCCCATCGAGGCGCTGTCGTCGGCGGTTCGCGCCGCGCGCTCCGCGGCGAGCACGTCGGTCGTGCTCGTCTGTACGACCGATCGGCAATTGGCCAAGGCGGCGGAGGCGGCAGGAGCGGAAGTGGTAGTCGCCGGGGCGGGTGTTCCGATCAGCCGTTTGGAGGTCGGCCATGCGGGGAGGTACGGATGGCCGACCGCCCTCGAAACGCTGCGCTGTGTGCTGGGTCAGCGTTCGATCGGCGGCGAGCCGGCGGCGGCCGGTTCGCGGGTGGTCTATCTCGACCCAGGGGTAGCGTCCGCGCGGGAGGTGAATGTCGACCAGGCCATCGCGCAATTCGCCGAACTGGAGCGGGTCGAATGCGACGGCCGCTCGACGGATGCCACGCGGCTTCTGCTCTATTCCGCCGCACGTGAAAGTGGTGTGGAGGACGGCGCAGCGTACGTTCTGCGCGCGACGCCGGGGTGGGGCGCGGCCGAGTCTCCGGACTGGCGCGCTGCTGCGCGTGTGGTGGCCTACCTGCCCTCGGCCGGGCGGCGTCCGATTTCCGGTGAACTCTCGGGCGTGCGTCTGGTGGTACTGGACTTCGACGGTGTGATGACTGACAACAGGGTAGTGGTCGCGGAGGATGGAACCGAGAGCGTGGTATGCCATCGTGGGGACGGGTGGGGCATCGCCCGGCTGCGCGAGGCGGGCGTGGACGTGATGGTGCTGTCCACGGAGGTCAACGCCGTGGTCGCGGCGCGCAGCCGGAAGCTCTCGATCGACTGCATCCACGGTTGCGGCGACAAGCTGGCCGCGCTCCGGGCCGTGGCAGGAGAGCGTGGCCTCGGTCGCGACGAGATCGCCTTCGTTGGGAATGACGTGAACGATCTGAGCTGCCTGGAGTGGGTCGGCGCCCCGATCGTGGTAGCCGATGCGGAGCCGGCGGTGCTCCACGCCGCGCGTTGGGTGACTTCGCGCCGCGGTGGTCACGGTGCGGTGCGCGAGGTGGCGGACTGGTTTCTGGCGGAGATCGCCTTCGGCTCCGCGTCCATACGCGATCGTTTCGCGGGAGCCGAGGCATGAAGCGCACCGATCCAACGCGCTGGGTACGCTCGGTGAAGCCGCACAGTGTCGTGAGCGCCTTCGCGCTGGGTATCAAGTCGAGTCTGCAATACCCGGTATTGACGGGACTCTTCCTGGCGGCCACGCTGGGGCAGGGCGCACTGCAGGGCGGTCTCGTGTGGCTGCTGCGGGAGGTTCTGCGCAAGATCAGCGCTGCGCATTCCGTATCCATCGGCGTGCTCGCGATGTCCGCGGCTGCCATCTTCGCGCTCTGGATGCTGCGCGCGGCCAGCGCCGCGATCGGCGAAGTAGTCTCAGTCAGAATATCGGAGCATGTCGAAGTGGGGAGCATGCAGGAGGTGCTCGCCAAGCTCCTGACGCTTCCCGTACGGTACTTCGACAAGAACAGCCAGGGCGACCTGGTGATGGCGTCGTATTTCGATCTGAAGGGAATCCGCCACGTCACCACCAACGTGGGCCAGGTGGCGCTTCAGCTCTCCAGGCTGCTAGGCCTTGCCGTGGTGGCGTTCATGATAAGCCCCAAGCTCGCGATCATAGGGCTGGTGGCCGCACCGCTCGGCGCGCTGCCCGCGTACATCTTCGGCCGTCGTATCACGAACGCCGCGCACCTCGAGCGTGCTTCGGTAATGTCGCTTTACGATGCCTTCCTGCAGGTGTCCAGCGGGATCCGCGTGATCAAGGTGAATCGCAGCGAGCCGAGGATCCTGGCTTATGCGCGCGAGACCGGGAAGGTGCTGTACGACCAGATAGTGAGTCAGGCCCAGGCGCGCAACACCGCGCGGTTCCTGCTGGAGGCGGTTTCCGGATTCGGGCTCATTGCGATCCTCACCATCGGCGGTCGCGAAGTGGGAGCGGGGCGGCTCGACTGGCAGTCGCTGATGAGTCTTCTCATCGCGATCATGGCCGTCTACGGACCGATGCTCGGCCTGCTTCAGGTCTACAGCAACATCCGCAGCGTGATCCCGAATCTCGAGCGGGTGGACAGGATTCTCAACTCGACCCCTGACATAGTCGATCGGCCGGACGCGCTCAGTCTCGAGGGTACTCCCGAGGCGATCGAGCTTCGCGGCGTTTCGTTCTCGTACGAGGCGCAGGGCACGCTCCACGGGATCACCGCGGAGTTCCGCCGTGGCGAGACGATCGGGATAGTAGGGCCATCGGGCGCCGGGAAGTCCACGCTGATATCGCTCCTCCTGCGACTGTATGATCCCACCAGCGGCCAGATTCTGCTGGACGGGGTCGACCTGCGCGACATCCGCCACGGCGACCTGATGAGTCTCTGCGCGATCGTCATGCAGGAGCCCTTCGTGATCACCGACACGATCGCCAACAACATCCGGATCGGTCGCCCGCAGGCGACGCTGGAAGAGGTGATGGACGCGGGGAAGGCGGCGAACATCCACGATGAGATCATGGCCATGGAAGATGGCTATGACACGCTGATCGGCCGCCGCGCCGATGCCCGCGGTATTTCCACTGGTCAGAAGCAGCGTATCTGCATTGCCGCTGCCCTGCTGAAGAACGCGCCAATCCTGTTCCTTGATGAGGCGACCAGCAACCTGGACTCCGTGTCGGAGCTTGCGGTTCAGGATGCCATCGATCGGCTCATGGAGGGTCGCACCACTTTCATGATCGCGCACAGGCTCTCCACCCTTCGCACGGCGGATCGGATACTCGTCCTGGATCAGGGGCGAGTGGTCGGATTCGGGGAGCATGATGAGCTCCTGGAAAGCTGCCCAACCTATGCGCAGCTCTGGCGCTACCAGAGTATCTCGCAGCTGTCTGGTGATCCGTCGGAGTCGGAGTCGGAGGCAGCGGAGGACGATTTCAATCCCGTAACCGAGGCTATTCGATGAGTTCCGAGCGAAGCGACACTTTTGACTGGAAGGACAAGGTCGTACTGATAACCGGTGGTACGGGGTCGTTCGGCCGGAAGTTCACCGAGATCATGATGAAGGAGTATCACCCGCGCAAGCTCATCGTCTTCAGCCGCGATGAGCTGAAGCAGAGTGAGATGCAGCGGGTGTACCCGACGGTGGATGGGTCGCCCATGCGCTACTTCATCGGCGACGTGCGCGACGTCGAGCGGCTGCGCCGCGCCATGCGCGAGGTGGACGTCGTGGTGCACGCGGCAGCGCTCAAGCAGGTGCCCGCGTGCGAGTACAACCCGATCGAGGCGGTGCTCACGAACATCAACGGTGCCAAGAACGTCATCGACGCGGCACTCGATGCCAGGGTGCCCCGCGTACTTGCGCTGAGCACGGACAAGGCGGTGAGCCCCACGAACCTCTACGGCGCGACGAAACTGGTGGCCGAGAAGCTCTTCGTGCAGGGGAACGCCTACAGCGGGACCGGCCCCACCCGGTTCGCCTGCGTGCGCTACGGGAACGTGGTGGGCAGTCGCGGCAGCGTGATCCCGCTCTTCCTCCAGCAGCGCTCGAACGGACGCGTGACGGTCACCGATCCGCGCATGACGCGCTTCTGGATCACTCTGGATCAGGGCGTTCGCTTCGTGATACGCTCCGTCGAGCAGATGCACGGCGGCGAGATCTTCGTTCCCAAATTGCCCAGCACGGGTATACTGGATGTCGCGGCGGCCACCGCGCCCGAGTGTGAAGTGGAGCACGTGGGGATCCGCCCCGGCGAGAAGCTCCATGAGGTGCTGGTGTCGGTGGACGAGGCCAGAACGACCACCGAGTACGAGGACATGTACATCGTGAAGCCTCCGCAGCCCTGGTACTTCGGCGATCCGTGGCCGGCGGGGAAGTCGCTCTGCGATGGCTTCTGGTACGGCAGTGACAACAATCCGAGCTATCTCACGCGCGAGGAGATCGCAGAGATGGTCGACGGGGTGCGGGAGTATGCATCCCACTGACGCTGCGCTGCCGGCCCCTGAAGTGGACCGCCCCTCGATGATTCCCTACGGCCGCCAGTGGATCGACGACGATGACGTCGCTTCCGTGGTGGAAGTGCTTCGTTCGGCATGGCTCACCACCGGGCCCAAGGTGGAAGAATTCGAGCACGCCTTCGCGGAGGCTGTCGGCGCTCGCGAGGCGGTGGCGGTGAGCAACGGCACAGCGGCGCTGCACGCCGCCATGCACGCGCTGGAGATCGGGCCCGGTGATGAGGTCATCGTGCCGGCGATGACCTTCGCGGCATCATCGAATTGCGTAGTGTACGAGGGCGGTACTCCTGTCTTCGCCGACGTGGATCCAGACACACTTCTCCTCGACCCGGCGGCCGTGGAGCCGCTGATCACGTCGCGAACGAAGGCGATAATCGCGGTGGACTATGCCGGACAGCCGTGCGACTACGATGCGCTCCGCGCCATCGCGGACCGGCGCGGGCTGAAGCTCGTCGACGACGCCAGCCACTCGCTGGGCGCGAGCGACGCAGACCGCCCGGTGGGTACGCTGGCCGACCTGAACACGTTCAGCCTCCACCCGGTGAAGATCATCACTACCGGCGAGGGTGGAGTGGTGACCACGGACGACGCGTCACTTGCGACGTGGATGCGCCGCTTCCGCAACCACGGGATCGACTCCGATCACCGACAGCGCGAACAGCGTGGATCGTGGCATTACGAGATGGCGAGCCTCGGCTACAACTACCGCCTGACCGACTTTCAGTGTGCGCTCGGTACGAGCCAGCTTCGAAAGCTTTCCACCTGGACGGCGCGGAGGCGCGAGATCGCTGCGCGCTACGATGCATCCTTCGTCGAGTTGCCCGCAGTGACCCCGCTCCAGGTGCGCCCGCGTGTTAGCCACGCCTACCATCTGTACGTGATTCGCTTCGACCTCGAGCGGATGAACGCGGACAGGAAGACGCTTTTCACGGCGTTGCGGTCGGCCGGCATCGGAGTGAATGTGCACTACATTCCCGTCCATCTTCACCCGTTCTACCGGGAGCGGTTCGGTACCGGGCCGGGGATGTGTCCCGTGGCGGAGGCGGCGTACGAACGGATCGTCAGCCTCCCGATGTACCCGCACATGGCCGATGCGGATTGCAAGCGGGTGATCGACGCGGTGTCCGAGGTGTGTCGTGAACATGCCTCGTGATCGCGCGCGCGACAGTGCATCGCCGCGGCCGAAGTGCGAAGAGGAAGCTGGCGCTCCCGGAGCCGTCGTGTTCATCAGCCGGCCGCCTATCTACCTTCGCCCGCTGAGCCGGGCGGATCTGGCCGGCGGATATCTGGGCTGGCTCAACGATCCCCAGGTCACGCGCTATCTCGAGACCGGCATCTTCCCGTACGGCGCCGAGGAGCTCGAGCACTTTTACGGCGGCCTCTCCGGCAACCGCAACGAGGTGCTGCTCGCGATCGCCGACTGCGATTCGCACGCACACATCGGCAACGTGAAGCTGGGTCCCATCAACTGGGTTCACCGCAGCGCCACGTTCGGCATCATGATCGGTGACCGGCGCTTCTGGGGGCGCGGGCTCGGTACGCTCGCGACACGGCTCGTGGTCGAATACGGCTTCTACAGGCTGAATCTCAGAAGGATCGCGCTCGGCGTGTTCGCCGAGCACGAGAGCGCCGTTCGCGCGTACGAACGGGTGGGCTTCAGGGTGGAGGGGCGCAATCGCGAGGAGTACTTCCACGAGGGGCGGTACAAGGACAGGCTCTGGATGGCTCTCCTGCGGGACGAGTACGTGCCCGAACCGGGCGCGCCGGACGCGGGCGCCGCGGCAGCTTCGGGCGCGGCGGGCACCGCTCCGCCGGCGGAGGGTGCGTGAGAGCGCTGGTAGTGGGCGGCGGCTCCATCGGAGCGAGGCATCTGCGCAATCTGCGCGCGGTCGGCGTCGATAGCCTGGCGCTCGCCGATCCGGATGCCGGACGCCGCGCCGAGCTGGCGAGTGAGCTCGGTGGCTCGCTCGCGCCCTTCGCCTCGTTGAGCGAGGCGCTGGTGTGGGAGCCGGACCTCACGGTGATCGCGACGCCTTCCAATCTTCACCTCGAGCAGGCGGCCGAGGCCGCGCGGGCCGGGAGTCATCTCTTCATAGAGAAGCCGCTCTCGGATGTGGAGTCCGGAATGCGCGAACTCGTGGAGGAAGTGGAGCGCCGCGACCTGATCTCCCTCGTGGGCTGCAACATGCGATTCCACCCCGGTCCGGCCAGGGTACGGTCGCTGCTCGACAGCGCGGCCGTGGGCCGCGTGCTCTTCGCGCGTGTTCATGCTGGCTCCTATCTCCCTTCGTGGCGGGGAGGGCAGGACTACACGCGGAGCTACAGCGCCAGGGCCGCCGCGGGCGGCGGCTGCATTCTCGACTACATCCACGAGATCGACCTCACCCGCTGGTACATGGGTGACGTGGCCGAGGTGTTCTGCATGGCCGGGCATCTCAGCTCGCTGCGCATCGAGACGGAAGATGTCGCTATGCTGCTCTGCCGCCACACGAACGGCACTCTCTCCCAGATCCATCTCGATTACGTCCAGCGCAGCTACGAGCGCGGCTGCCAGGTAGTGGGCGAAGGAGGATCGATCTTCTGGGATTTCCGCTCCGGAGACGTGCGTCTCTACACCGCGGCCGATGACCGCTGGACGACGTATCACCAGCCGGACGGCTGGGCGGTGAACGACATGTACGTCGCCGAGCTGCGCCATCTGCTGGAATGCATCGAGCGGCACACGCCCACGGTTCTTCCCGTGGGCGAGGCCGCGGAGGTGACGCGGATCGCGCTGGCCGCGCGCGAGTCGGCGGCGTCCGGCGCGGCGGTCGCCACCTCGGCCGTGGCCTGCTGATGCGTGCGGCGATCGTTCAGGCCCGGATGGGCTCGAGCCGCCTGCCGGGAAAGGTGCTCGCTCCGCTCGAAGGCGGACGTGGCGGCACGGTGAAGCCCGTGCTCGAGAGAGTGGTCGAGAGGCTGCAGCGCGTGAAGGGACTCGACACCGTTATCGTGGCGACCTCGGATAGCGTGGCCGACGAAGCGGTGGCCGTCCACTGTGCCCGGCTCGGCGTGAGCTGCTTCCGGGGGAGCGAGAGCGACGTGCTCGATCGCTTTCACGGCGCGGCTCGGGAGGCGGGCGCCGAAGTGCTGGTTCGCATCACCGCCGACTGTCCGCTGCTGGACCCGGAAGTGGTGGAGCGGGTGCTGCGCGAGTTCCTGGAGGGCGCCGACGTGGACTATGCGTCGAACATAAATCCGCCCACGTATCCGGACGGACTCGATTGCGAGGTGTTCAGCTTCGAGGCGCTGCAGCGCGCGTGGAGCGAAGCACGTCTTCGCTCCGAGCGGGAGCACGTGACGCTCTACATCCGCCAGCATCCGGAGCTGTTCCGCATGCGAAACGTGCGCCACGATCGGGATCTCTCCGCCATGCGCTGGGTGGTGGACGAGCAGGCCGATCTGGATTTCGTACGCTCGGTGTTCGCTCACTTCGGCGACGCTGCGTTCGGGCTGGACGACGTGCTCGGTTTCCTGGACACGCGACCGGAACTATCCGGAATCAACGCCGCATTCACGCGCGACGAAGGACTGAAGAAGTCTCTTCTCGAGGATGGATTCACGACATGACTACGAGAGCGCCAGTCTCGCCCCGGACGGGAAGCGGCCAGGAGCTGTACGTTCGGGCGAAGCGGATAATTCCGGGCGGCACCCAGCTCCTCTCCAAGCGGCCGGAGATGTTCCTCCCGGAGCAGTGGCCCAGCTACTACTCGCGCGCAAGCGGCGCGGAGTTGTGGGATCTGGATGGCAACCAGTACCTCGACATGAGCTACTCGGGCATCGGATCGTGCATCATGGGCTACGCCGACGCCGACGTCGATGCCGCTGTGAAGTGCGCGATCGATGCGGGGAGTATGTCCACGCTCAACTGCCCCGAGGAGGTGGAGCTGGCCGAGCTGCTGCTCGAGCTGCATCCCTGGGCGGGGATGGTGCGCTACACCCGTTCGGGAGGGGAAGCCATGTCGGTCGCGGTGCGCATCGCGCGGGCGGCGACCGGCCGCGACAAGATCGCCTTCTGCGGGTACCACGGCTGGCACGACTGGTATCTCTCCGCGAATCTGGCGCAGAACGCCAACCTCAACGGCCATCTCCTTCCCGGGCTGGAGCCCAGCGGAGTTCCGCGCGGACTGCTCGGCACGATGCTCCCATTCAGGTACAACCACATCGAAGAATTGAGGGCGATAGTCGCGGAGCACGGAAGCGACCTGGCCGCGATCGTGATGGAGCCGGTTCGCGATCACGAACCGGAGCCCGGCTTTCTCGATGAGATACGCGAGACTGCGAAGCGAACGGGCGCCGTCCTGATCATCGATGAGATAACCGCGGGATTCCGGCTGACTACGGGAGGCGCGCATCTGGTCTACGGCGTAACGCCGGATGTCGCCGTCTTCGCCAAGGGGATGAGCAACGGGTACCCCATGGCCGCGATCGTCGGGATCCCCGAAGTGATGGAAGCGGCGCAGGGGAGTTTCATCAGCAGCACGTTCTGGACCGAGCGGCTCGGTCCCGCGGCCGCGATCGCAACGATCACGAAGCATCGCGAGCAGCGCGTTCACGAGCACCTCGTGTCGATTGGCCGGCGCGTGAAGGAAGGCTGGCTGGACAGCGCGAAGCGGCGCGGCATCGCCATCGATGCCGGCGGGATCGCGCCGCTCGGCCACTTCTCGTTCACGTACGAAAACGGCCAGGCCATTCGCACGCTATTCACTCAGCTCATGCTCGACCGGGGAATCCTCGCCACGGGAGCGCTGTATGTGATGCACGCACATCGCGATGAGCAGGTGACGCACTATCTGAACGTGGTTGATGAGGTGTTCGCGGAGCTTGCGACCGCCATAGCCGAAGATTCCGTCGGGGCACGGCTGCGGGGACCGGTGGCGCACACCGGGTTCAGACGACTTACGTGAGTGCGCCAGCGCTGCTCATCCGGGCCGATGCCGATCCGCGAATGGGAACCGGCCACGTGATGCGTTGTCTCGCGTTCGCGCAGGGATGGCGGTTGGTGGGCGGGGACGTGCATTTCGCGCTAGCCGCGGTTCCGGAGACGCTCGGCGGTTGGCTCGAAGCCGACGCATGTTCGATCAACTGCATCCCTGCGGAACCGGGGAGCGCCGACGATGCGGCGCTCGCCGCTGCCATCGCACGCGAACACGGCGCCGGGTGGGTGGTGGTGGATGGCTACCAGTTCGGCGAGTCGTATCAGGCGGCGCTGATGTCGAGCGGGTCGAGGATGCTCATGATCGACGACTACGCGCACGCGGAGCGCTACACGGCGCACATTGTGTTGAACCAGAACGCGTACGCATCCGAGACGATGTACGAGCAGCGAGCCCCCCACACCCGTCTGCTGCTCGGGCCCGAGTATGCGCTCCTGCGGCGCGAATTTCGGGAACTGGCAGGCCGGCGCGGCAAGACGACGAGCCAGCGCGCCAGACGGCTCCTCGTGACGCTCGGTGGCAGTGATCCGCACGACACGAGCAACGTCATCATCGAAGCCCTCCGGGATCTGCGCGATCCGGGGTTGCACGTTCGCGTGGTCGCCGGTCCGGCGAACGAACGCTACCGGACGCTGGAGGCCGCGGCGGAAGGGGCGTCGTTCGAGATGGAGATACTGCGGGAAGTCAGGGACATGCCCGCGCTGATGGAGTGGGCCGACCTGGCCATCTCCGCGGCGGGAAGCACCTGCTGGGAGCTGGCGTTCATGGGGGTCCCGATGGCGCTGGTGAGCATAGCGGAAAATCAGCGTCCGATCGCGCGGAGTCTGGCGGCGGCCGGGGTGGCCGTGGATCTCGGGTGGTACGCCGAACTGGAAGAAGCCGATCTGCTGGGCGCAGTGGCCCGATTGATCGACGCGCCCGGCACGCGGGAGCAGATGAGCGTGAAGGGGCGCGCGATGGTGGACGGGCTCGGCGCTGAGCGCGCGGCGGCGGCCCTGCTCGCCGTCGGAGAGGCGGCAACGTGAGCAGCGCCCGGCACTCGGATGCGCGCAAGCGCACGGAGGCAACCGGAATGCGTGTCCTCTTCGCGGGGAACGGGCCCGTCGCGGCGCGAGCACTCGAAGTGATCCGGGCGCACGGTGACCGCGTGGAGGCGCTGCTGCTGCATCCGGCCGAACGTCGCGTGGCGGGTGAGGAGCTGATCGAGCTGGCCGCCGTATCTCCGGAGCGATGCTTCGACGGATCGCGACTGCGCGAGCCGGATGTCACTCGCGCGATCACTGCGCTCGAGCCCGATATCGGCGTGTCGGTGATGTTTGGATACATAGTCCGCCCCGAGCTATTGGCGGTGCCGCCCGCCGGCTTCGTGAATGTTCATACTTCACTCCTGCCTTACAACCGCGGTGCGTATCCTAACGTCTGGAGCATCGTGGAAGGGACGCCGGCCGGGGTGACAATCCATTACATGGACGAAGGCGTGGACACCGGCGATGTGATAGCGCAGCGAGCGGTGGCGGTGGAACCGGTGGACACCGGCCTCACGCTGCAGAGGCGCCTGACAGAGGCGGCTCTGGCGCTCTTCCGGGATTGTTGGCCCGCCATCCGGGATGGCAGGATCACGCGCACCGTACAGCCGGCGGGCGGCAGCGCGCACAGGGTGAGTGACGTGGCGTTGGTGGATGAGATAGAGCTCGACCGCACATACACGGCGCGCGAGCTGATCGACATCCTGCGTGCGCGCACTTTCCCTCCCCACCCGGGCGCGTACTTCCGTGCAGGGAAGGGGGGGCGCAAGGTGTACTTGGAGCTCGCGCTCCGGTGGGAGGAGGAGTGATGCAGGAATCGATGAAGCAGGAGATGGTCACGGAAGAGGCCCCGGCATACGTACCGGTGGCGAGTGAGAGCCGGACGAAGCTCCAGTCGGTGTCCGCGCCTGCCGGGCGGCTGGTGTCGCTCGATGTGTTCCGCGGTGCCACCATCGCGGGGATGATTCTGGTGGACAATCCCGGCGCCGTGACGACTTACCCGCCGCTGGCGCACGCCGTCTGGCACGGCTGGACGTTCGCCGATACCATCGCGCCGGCGTTCCTCTGGATCGTTGGCGTGGCGATGACTTTCTCCTTCACGAAGCGGCTGAAGGCGGGTGCGTCGAAGGCGGAACTCTTCCGACACGTGCTCCGGAGAACGCTGATCCTGATTGTCATCGGTCTCTACTTCGAGGGGCTGCCGCAACTGGTGGCGCTCACACAGGGTTCGGCCCATCTCGATCACTGGCGATTCGTGGGCACACTGCAGCGCATCGCGCTCTGCTACTGCGCGGCGAGCGCGCTGCTGCTCTGGACGAAGCCTCGTACGCAGGCCATTTGGGCGGTGCTCCTACTGGTCCTGTCGGGTGTTCTCCTGATGCTCGTGCCCGTACCAGGGTATGGCGCGGGCGTGCTCACGCCGATGGGCAATACCCAGCGCTGGATCAATCACATCCTCCTCGGGACGCACGCCAAGGACGCCGATCCTCTCGGTCTGCTCGGAACGATACCGGCCATCTCCACCACACTCTTCGGAGTGTTGACTGGCCACCTGCTCCATCGAGACATGGGGGCCGGACGCCGTACCTGGTACATGCTGCTCGGCGGAATCGCATTCACGATAGTGGGTCGGCTTCTCGACGCGGTAATACCGATCAACACGCATCTGTGGACTCCGTCGTATGCGGTGTTCATGGCCGGACTGAGCCTGATCGCGTTCGCGGTGTGCTACTGGTTTTGCGACGTGCGTCGCTGGCGCGGCTGGACGTTGCCGTTCGTGGTGCTCGGCATGAACGCGATCTTCATTTTCGTGCTCGATGGGACGATCCGGTATCTGCTTCTCTCCAAGGGCACATCGCGTCCCGACGGTAGCTGGGTGTCGCTGAAGGGAGCGGCGTACGCCCGCTTTTTCGAACCCATGGGCAGTGCGGAGATGACTTCCTTCCTCTTCGCGCTGGCCTGGACGATACTGATCACCCTCATCGCATACGGCATGTACCGTAAGCGCTGGTTCGTGAAGATATGACGAGCGCACGTACGAACGAGGCGGAGAGCATGGCCCCCGCGCTGAACGAAACGACAATGACGAAGACATCCTCGCCCGACGTCGCAGGCTGGACTCGCGCAGAACTCGAAGCGGCATTCCGGAAGGTGGGCTTACGCTCCGGGGATACCGTCTATTTCCAGGTGTGCGCCGAGCCACTGGGTGTGGCTCTCGATGCGAGCACGCATGAGGAGTTGTGCGGGTTGCTCCACGGCGCGCTACGCTCCGCCGTAGGAGAGTCGGGGACCATCCTGGCGCCGGCGTTCACGTTCTCGTTCTGCAGGCAGCAGCCCTTCGACGTCGCCGAGACGCCGACCGTCCGGGGCCCGTGGAACACGTTCGCGGAATTCCCCGAGTACCTGCGGCGGCTCCCCGGCGCCGTACGTTCGGCCGACCCGATCTTCTCGACCGCTGGCGAAGGGCCGCGTGCAGCGGAGCTGTTGTCGGAACTGCCACCGGTATGTCTGGGCGAGGACAGCGTGCACGATAGACTCCGTCGTGCCGGGGGGAAGATCTGCATCCTCGGCGTGGGACTCTACGAGGCCATTTTCCGTCATCACGCGGAGTGCATGTCGCAAGTCCCCTGGCGCTACGACAAGCTCTTCACCGGTTACGTGATCGCCAATGGCGAGAGGCGCAAGCAGGGTTGGCTGTACAACGTCAGAATCAACGCCGGAAACGGCGACCCGGCGGGAGAGCGTCTGGAGAGCATGACTCGCTCCGCCGGCCTCTGCAAGGTCGCCGACGTGGGAAGCGGCGAGCTGGTCGCGGTGGAGGCGCAGCAGTACTTCGACCACGTGATGACGGAGCTTCGCAAGGATCCGTGGCTTTCGGCGAAGGGGCCGAGCGGCGACCCGGTCGCGATCGAAGCCGAGCGCGTGGGCGCCTCCGAGCCCGTGGTCGACCTTCCACCGCGCGCGTCCATGAAGCAGATGATGGACGGACTCTGGCGGGTGCGGCGCGACGTGGTCTCCGAAGGGTACGACGCTGCGCTGCGGGCGCTCGCCGAGCAGTTGCCCATGACCATCCACGAGTACCCGACGGGCAGTCACTGCTGGACGTGGATAGTCCCCGAGAAGTGGAGCTGCCAGGAGGCGTACCTCGAGACGATAGATGGGCGGCGAATCTTCTCCTACGCGGATCATCCTCTCCATGTCGTATCGCACTCGCTCGCCTACGACGGCGTGGTGATGCGCGAGGAGCTGTTCGCGCACCTTCACGTGCACCCGACCCTCCCCGATGCGGTGCCCTTCATCTTCAAGTACTACGATCGGGACTGGGGGCTCTGCTGCACCCGGGAGCAGCGCGACGCGCTGACGGACGAGCGCTACCGCGTTGTGATCCGCACTTCCTTCAGCTACGGCACTCTGAAAGTAGGTGAAGTAGTGATCCCGGGCGAGAGCGAGGAGTGCATCGTGCTCTGCGCGCACCTCTGTCACCCGGCGATGGCCAACGATGACCTCTCCGGCGTGGTGGTGGGAGTCGAAGTGGCACGCGCGCTCCTGGCCCGGGAGAAGCGGCGCTACACGTACAGGCTGGTGCTGGTTCCGGAAACGATCGGCACCGTGGCGTACCTCAGCCACAACGAAGCGCTGATTCCGCACATGAAGGGCGGGCTATTCCTCGAGATGCTCGGCAAGGAGCATCCGCACTCGCTGCAGCGCTCGTTCATTCCGGATTCCGAGATGGATGAGTGTCTCATGATCGCCCTCGGGAAGAACGATCCAGAGGGATGGTCGGCGCCCTTCGGCACCATCATCGGAAACGACGAGCGACAGTACAACTCGCCCGGAGTCCGGGTGCCGATGCTGTCGCTGTCGCGGGTGCTGCCGTCGACGCACCCCGAGTATCCCTACCGCGAGTACCACTCCAGCCATGACACGCCCGAAGTGCTCGCCGAATCGAGTCTCGAGGGCTCGCGTGACATGGTACTCGCGATGATCGACACGCTCGAGGACAATCGCGTACCAGTGAACGACTTCAAGGGCGAGGTGTTCTGCGCCCGCTACGGGATTCACGTCGACTGGTACACGAACCCGGAGGGTCACCGGGCGCTGTTTCACGTGATGTATCAGATCGACGGGACCAACACGATCGCCGAGATAGCGAGGCGCTGCGGAATTCCGTTCCATGCGGCGAAGCTCACTATCGACGAGTTGCGCCGTCATGGGCTCGTCCACTACCGCTGAGAACGTGGCTATGAAGCAGATGCAGATCGGCGGGCGAAGGATCGGAGCCGGCGAGCCAGTCTATGTGATTGCCGAGATGTCGGCCAACCATGGCCAGGACTTCGATGAGGCGGTGAGGATAATCCGCGCCATCAAGGACTCGGGCGCCGACGCCGTGAAGATCCAGACGTACACGCCGGACACGCTGACCATCGATTGCGACAACGAATACTTCCGGATCGGGGAGGGGACGATCTGGGAGGGTCGTACGCTGTACTCGCTGTACGGCGAAGCTTACACGCCATGGGAGTGGCACGCGCCCCTCAAGGCGGAGGCCGACGCGCTGGGGCTGGACTTCTTCTCTTCGCCTTTCGATGAAACCGCGGTCGACATGCTGGAGGAGCTCGATGTCCCGGCCTACAAGATCGCCTCGTTCGAGCTGGTGGATCTCGCGTTGATCCGCCGGGTGGCTCGCACCGGCAAGCCGATCATCTTTTCCACGGGCATGGCTGCGCTGGGCGAGATCGATGAGGCGCTCGGTGTTGCCATTGCAGCCGGCGCCGAGGAGGCCGCGCTGCTGAAATGCACGAGTGCCTATCCGTCGCCGGCGAGCGAGATGAATCTGCGTACGATCCCGAATCTGGCGGAGACTTTCGGAGTGCCGGTGGGACTCTCGGATCATACGCTCGGCATCGCGGTGCCAGTCGCGGCGGCGGCGCTCGGCGCCTGCATCGTGGAGAAGCACTTCACGATGTCGCGCGACGTGCCGGGCCCCGACAGCGCGTTCTCGCTGGAGCCGGCCGAGTTCCGCGCGATGGTGGATGCGATACGGGTGGCCACCGACGCAGTGGGCCAAATACGATACGGGATCGGCGAGAAGGAGGAACACAGCCGCGTATTCCGCCGGTCGCTCTTCGTAGTGGAGGACATGCGTGCCGGCGACGTGTTCGATGCGCGAAACCTTAGGTCCATCCGTCCCGGATTCGGCCTCGCGCCGCGCCATATCGACGATGTGATGGGCCGTCGCGCCTCGCGCGACATCCAGCGTGGCACGCCGCTCGACTGGGCGCTCATCGCCGGCAAGTGATGTCTGCCGCATCGATTCCAATGATCGGGCCACGGTTCCGGGCGACAGGCGGGTGCGTATGCGTATCGTGATCGACCCGGAGATCTACAACCTCAGGAACATGGGTGGGGTGGCGATGTTCCAGGTTCTGGCCCGACGCCTCCAGGCGCTCTGGCCCGAAGCGGAGCTCCATGCCTTCACGGACGATGTCGCGTTGTTGAAGCGCTACTGTCCGGGTGTGCAACCGCTTCCGCATGCTACGCTGACGCAGCACCTTGCCGATCGATTTCTGCTGGGGAGTCTGCATCGCTACCTGCCGGGGGCGCTTTCGCGTGGACTCGTGGCGATCAAGGCGCGGATTGCCCAATCGCATCCTCTGCTGCTGGGAAGGATCACGCTTTTGCGCATGAAGCTCGCACGACAGGATCGTGCGGAGTACACGGCGTTTCTCAAAGCAGTGAGCACGGCAGACCTGATAGTCATCAGCGGCGGCAGCGGGTTCAACGATTCCTTCCCGGCAGGAACCAGACTGAGATGCACACTGCTCGAGATCGCGGGCAGGCGCGGCGTTCCGGCCGCGATCTTCAGCCAGAGCGTGGGTCCGATGAAGCACCCGGTGCTGCGTGCCAGGGCGGCCCGGGCGCTCTCGCACGCGAGCCTCATCGCGCTGCGCGAAAGAGCCATCTCCATCCCGCTCCTGGAATCGCTGCAAATACCGTCCGAGCGCATCCGGGTCACCGGAGACGACGCGATCGAGCTGGCTTGCTCCGACGACGACGTGCCGCTGCGGCAGGGGATCGGCGTGAACCTGCGTCTGGCTCACTACACCGCCGTGGGCGACGAGGTAGTGGAGGCGATGAAATCGGTGATTCACGACTTCGCGCGTGCGCGCGGCGCGCCGCTGCTCCCCATGCCTATAGCGCTGCACGATGCCTCACCGGATCAGGAAGCGATCCGCATGCTGCTTGCAGGATACGACGACGAGAGCGACGGCGGTGCGGCGCTGGATACTCCGGAGCTGCTGATCGAGCAGGCCGGTCGCTGCAGGGTGGTGGTGACAGGAGCGTACCACGCGGCGGTCTTCGCTCTCTCGCAGGGGGTCCCAGTGGTGGCGGTGGCGCAGACGGATCTCTACTTCCAGAAATTTGGCGGACTCGCGGATCAGTTCGGAGGCGGGTGCGAGGTAGTCAGTCCTTCCGAAGATGATTTCCCTTGCAGGCTTGCCCAGGCGATCGACAGGGCATGGGAAGCGGCGCCCGCGCTGCGCTCGGTGCTGCGCTCCGCCGCCGCTCGCCAGAGGGAGCTCGGGAGCGAAGCCTACCAGGATCTCCGACGCCTGGTGGACGCGAGGATGGTGAGCTAATGATGTCGTCACGTGTGAGGCGGCCACGCGCCCCGAAGGTGGCGCTCATCGTCGACAACCCGCAGAGAGATCTCGCGGGGCTGGTGCTCGTCGCGTTGGAGCTCTGCCAGCACGGAGTGGATTGCTATCTAGTGCCCGCGACGCTGCGTGAAGCCGAGATTTGGTCGCTCGCGCCGGACTTCGTGCTGCTCTACCACTTCCGGCGCGGGTTCACGAAGTTCATCGAGCAGCTCCAGCGCGCGGGGATCGCGATCGGAGCGCTCGAGAACGAAGGCGGCGTCTGGCCGCAGGTGAAGAATTACACCGATACGATCGTGGCCGACCGCGAGCTCCGGAAGGCCGCCCGTTTCATGTGTGCATGGGGTCCGAAGCTGGCCGATGCGCTCGTGGATGGCGAATTCTTCACCCGCGATCAGATGAGAGTGACGGGCGCGCCGCGCTTCGACTTCTACCACCCCGCCTGGAGCTCGGTGGTTCTGGGAGAGCGTGCGAACGGCAGCGAATCTTCGGATCAGCCGCGCATCCTCTTCAATACGAACTACTCCGACGGCAATCCCCGATTCGAGACCGTCGAAGTGGGAATCGCGCACCTGGTGGAAGTCTTCCGGATACCGCGTGCCGCCGCCGAGCAGTTGATGGAAACCCAGAGGCGCGCCGTACGCGACTCGGTGGAGCTGGCGCGTTGGCTGGCGCGCGACTACCCGAACGCCAGGATCGTGCTCCGGCCTCATCCCTTCGAGTCGCCGGACGTCTACGCGAACGCGCTGGGCGACATACCGAACGTGGAGTTGAATCTCGACGGGCCGGTGCAGGCGCAGATCGCGAGGGCCGTCGCGGTGATCCAGAGAACCTCCACCACTGCGGTGGAGACCAGCATCGCAGGAGTACCGGCGCTTTCACCGCGCTGGATTCCGACGGCCACGCAGATGCCGCTGGTGGATTCGGTGAGCGTACCGTGCGAGTCGTACGAGGCGCTGAGGGGCACGGTCGACTCCATACTCGCCGGCGACTACCGAACGCCGGATGACATCCGCTGCAGTACCGAGCTCGTCATCCGCGACTGGTTTCATGCCATGGACGGAATGGCGCACCGCCGCGTCGCGGAAGCCGTGGTCGGGGAGCTGGGTTCACTTACCGAGGTCGATCGGGCGTACTGCGGGCGGATGCTGCATCGCATAGACTCCTCGCCGCGCCGCAGCGGAAAGCGCTTCGGACGGATCGTACGTCATCGGCTGGGGCTGTCGCCCGAATGGTCGTTTCGCGCGTTTCGCGCGGTGCCGCCCGACGAATGGGTCAGGTCGGATCAGTACTTCGATGCGGAACGGACGCGGGAGATATCCGCCCGAATAGAAGCTGCCCGGCGTATTGGCGAGCAGGCGGCGCCCGGCATCCGGATCTCCCAGGCCCGCGATCGGAATGACTACTCGTACGGCTACCGGGGCTACTCGGTCGCTCTCACATCGAAAGAATAGGGCGCTTCCAGCCATGCACGGAATATTCGTATGACCAAAGCAGTATCGATAATCCCGGCTCGTGGTGGGAGCAAGGCGATCCCGCGAAAGAACCTCGCGGACATCAACGGGCATCCGCTGCTCGCCTACTCCATTCGCGCATCCCTCGCGTCGAAGGTGGATGAGACGTGGGTCAGCTCGGAGGATGACGAGATCCTCGAGGTGGCCGAGCGCTACGGCGCCCGTGCCATTCGGCGTCCCGCGGAGCTCGCAACGGATACCGCCACGAGCGAGTCGGTCCTGCTGCACTTCGCGGAGCATGTGGAATTCGACCAGCTTGTCTTCATCCAGCCCACTTCTCCGATGATCATCGCGACCGACATCGATCGCGCGATCGACCTGCTCGTGGAGTACGATTCGGTGCTCTCCGTGGCGGAGTTCACGCAGTTCGTGTGGATAGAAGGGAAGCCGAATTACGATCTGAACGCACGTCAGCGACGCCAGGACTCGGCGCCGGCGTACGTCGAGACAGGATCGCTTTTCGCCACGTCGCGTGACGCCCTTCTCCGCAGCAGAAACCGGTTGAGCGGGCGAATTGGCTATTGCGTGGTGCCCAAGCTGCGCGCTTTCGACGTCGACAGTCCCGAAGATCTGGACGTGGTCCGTCAGCTCATGAGGATCGTGAAGTGAGCCGGACGAGCCTGCGGGGCAAGAGGTGCCTGCTCACGGCCGCCACCGGCGGCCTGGGAAGGCAACTCGCGCGCGTGCTCGCGAGCGAGGGGTGCGACATGTACCTCACCTCGCGCACTCCGGACGCGCTGCGCGCGCTCGCGGCGGAGCTGGATCGTGGAGCGGCGGGTAGTGAATCGGGAACACCGAAGGTCGAGTGGGGAGCCGCCGATCTGCGCACGCCCGATGCGGCGCGCGACGTCGTTGCCCGGGCGCGCGCGGCGCTGGGCGGCATAGACATTCTCGTGAACAACGCCGGCGTGTTCATGGCCAGGCCATTCTCCGAGTGCTCGCTCGACGACTACGACGTCGTCTTCGACGTCAACGTCCGCGCTCCCTTCCTGCTGGCGCGCGAGGTGGTACCGGAGATGGCGGAGCGCGGCTGGGGCCGCATCGTCAACATCGGCTCGTCTTCGTCGTACGCCGGCTTCGCCGGGAGCGGCATCTACTGTGCGTCCAAGCATGCGCTGCTTGGCCTTTCCCGCGCGCTCCACGATGAATACAAGGAGCGCGGGGTTCGCACCTTCTGTATCTCCCCGGGATCGATCAAGACGGCGATGGGCGAGAAAGTACCACGACAGACTTACGACACCTTCATCGAGCCGTCCGAGATAGCCGAGTACGTCGCCTTCGTCATCGGCTTCGACTCGACGATGGTTTCCGAGGAGGTACGCCTCAACCGAATGAGGATGGGATGATTCCGAAAGCCGTTGGAGTCATGCAGGGCAGGATGCTGCCGCCGCAGAACGGGTCGATCCAGTGCTTCCCGCGGGACGGTTGGGAACGGGAGCTCGCGGCAGCCGCCGAGGCCGGACTCGATGCGATCGAATGGATATACGACTCGTATGGCGAGGAGGTGAATCCCCTGTCCACCGATTCGGGGATCGCGCGAATCGCCGAGCTCGCGGCCGCCACCGGCGTGGCGGTGAGCTCGGTGTGCGCCGACTGGTTCATGGAGCACCCGCTGCTGCGAGCCTCTCGTGCGGAGCAGCTCCGGTGGAGCGAGCATCTCGACTGGCTGCTGGGCCGCTCCGCGCTTCTCGGAGTGACGCGGATGGTGCTCCCGTTCGTCGACGCCGCCGCGATCTCCTCGGACGAGGAGCGCGATACCGTGGTGCGTGCGATCGAGGGGATTCTCCCCGCAGCGGAGCGAGCCGGCATCGAGCTCCATCTCGAGACATCGCTCGGTCCGGAGGACTTCAGGGACCTTCTGGAAAGACTTCCGCACCATCTCGTGCGCGCGAATTACGACTCCGGCAACAGCGCTTCCATGGGCTACGACGCGGACGCGGAGTTCGAGGCGTACGGCCGGCGTGTCGGGAGCGTGCACATCAAGGACAGGCTGCTGCGCGGCGGTACCGTTCCGCTCGGCCAGGGTGATGCAGACATCGCGGCGGTTCTCCGCAACCTTCACCGGCTGAACTATCAGGGTGATTTCATCCTGCAAGTCGCACGTGGAGAGAGTGGCGACGAGGTTTCCTGGGCGCGTTCGAATCGCGAGTACTTCGAGCGACTCTGGCTGGAGACGGCGGCGTGAAGCTCGGACTCGATGATCGCGTGGCCTTCGTGGCCGGATCTTCGCGCGGCATTGGGCTCGCGGTGGCTCGCGGGTTTCTGGAGGAGGGCTCTCGCGTGGTACTCTCGGGTCGTGGCGAGGAAGCGCTCGAGGCGGCGGCACGCGAGCTGGCGAACGAGTTTGGCCGGTCGAAGGTGCTCGCCTGGCGTGGTGATCTCGCCGAGAGCGCTGCCGCGGGAGCTGCGCTGGACTTCGTCAGCGAGCGCTGGGGGGATGTCGACGTGCTCGTGGCGAACGTCGGGAGTGGCGCGTCGGTACCGGGGTGGAAGATCGGCCAGGTCGAGTGGGATCGTGTGTTTTCACAGAATCTGTGGGGGAGCGTCGCATTGGCGGAGGCGACCCTCTCGCGGATGATGGAGCGGGGGCGCGGCAGTATCGTGTTCATCGGGTCCATAACGGGCCTCGAGAGTACGGGTGCTCCCATCGCCTACAGCGTGGCGAAGGGGGCACTGGTCGCCTACAACAAGGGTCTGGCGCGCCGAGCCGCCACGCACGGGGTGCGGGTAAATCTCGTGGCACCCGGCAACATTCTGTTTCCGGGAGGCAATTGGGAGAGAAAGCTCGCCGACGATCGAGCGGGCGTAACGACGATGATAGACAGGGAAGTCCCCATGCGTCGTTTCGGTACGCCCGCCGAGGTGGCGGACGCTGTGGTATACCTGGCGTCGGATCGCGCGTCCTTTGTAACCGGCGCGTGCATGACCGTTGATGGTGGACAAACGAGAGGCTATTGAATTGACGACTGCACTGGAAGGAAGAGAACGCCGGGTCGACGAGATGTTCGACCTGACGGGTCGTGTCGCGGTGATAACCGGTGGTGCGGGGATGCTGGGTATCCGTCATGCGGAGGCCATAGCCGAGATGGGCGGGATCCCCGTGCTGGTCGACGTGAGTGATGAGCGATGCGCCGCGGCAGCGGAGCACATCCGCGGCATCGGTGGCGAAGCGCTCGGCGTGGCGGCGGACATAACGGAACCGGAGAGCGTGAAGGCGGCGGTTGCCACCATCAAGGAGCGCTTCGGGCATGTGGACATCCTCATCAACAACGCCGCGCTCACCGTGAAGGGCGGTGGCGGCTCCTTCGATGACTACTTCGCTCCGTTCGAGGAGTACCCGCAGCGACTCTTCGATCTGGCGCTCCGCGTCAACCTGGACGGGGCTTTTCTCATCACCCAGGCCATCGGCGGGGAGATGGCAGCGCGTGGCAGCGGGGTGATCCTCAACATCGCCTCGGATGTCGCCGTGATAAGCCCCGACCATCGCATCTACGAGGGGATGACGTACGGCGGGAAGCCCTTCAATACACCCATCGCGTACTCCATGTGCAAGGCTGCGCTCCTCGCGTTCACGCGCTACCTGGCCACCTACTGGGCGCCGAAGGGTGTGCGAGTGAATGCACTTTCGCCGGCGGGAGTGTTCGACGACCACGATCCGGCATTCGTCGAGCGTTTCTCGAGCGTCGTGCCGATGCATCGGATGGCGCACAAGGACGAGTACAAGGGCGCGGTGATCTTTCTTTGCTCCGATGCTTCATCGTTCATGACAGGGGCGAATCTCATAGTAGACGGCGGGAGGACGGCATGGTGACTACAGGCGGCGCGACGGCAAGTGCGGGAGCCAAAGGAGAATCGAAGATCGGCGCGGCGAATGTGGGCACCACCGCTGCATCCGTCAGCGCCGCATTGCGCGAGCTCAGTGCGCTGGCCGCGAAGCTGGCCGACGAACTGGGCGATCCGGTGGAGCGCGCCGGGCGTATGATAGTCGAGAGCATGCGCTCCGGTGGAAAGCTGCTCGCCTGCGGCAATGGCGGCAGCGCAGCAGACGCGCAGCACTTCGTAGCCGAGCTGCTGGGGCACATGAGCCGGGAGCGGCAATCGCTTCCTGCCGTGACGCTGAGCGTGGACCCATCGGCCATGACCGCGATCGGTAACGACTACGGCTACGAGTACGTCTTCTCGCGGCAGGTGGAGGGGCTGGGACGTCGAGGCGACGTGCTCCTTGCGATCTCCACCAGTGGCAGGTCCGCGAACGTGCTGCACGCGATCGAGGCGGCGCGTTCGAAGAGGATGGGCGTGATCGTCCTCTCGGGGAAGGGCGGCGATCCGACGCTCGAAGAGTGCGACGTGTGCTTCCACATACCGTCTCCGAGCACCCAGAGGGTTCAGGAGCTGCACATGGCGGTGCTTCACGCGATCTGTGAATACATCGATGACCAGGCAGTGTCCGGCGGATTGGTTTCCGACGGCACCACACAATCAAGAGGATAGCATCATGGCCAACACGGTGAAAATCGGCAATCGCGTGGTGGGCGACGGCGAGTCGTGCATGTTCGTGGCGGAGATCGGCATCAACCACAACGGAGACATCGACACGGCCCGCAAGCTCATATCCGCTGCGGTGCTCGCGGGATGCGACGCGGTGAAATTCCAGAAGCGTACCGTGGATGTTGTGTACACCGCGGAAGAGCTGGCACGCCCGAGAGAGAACCCGTTCGGCCCCACCAACGGGGACCTCAAGCGCGGGCTGGAGTTCGACTGCGATCAGTACCTCGCGATCAACGAATACTGCAAGCAGCATGGCATCATGTGGTTCGCCTCCTGCTGGGACGAGGCGTCGGTGGATTTCATGGAGCAGTTCGATCCGCCCGCTTACAAGATCGCGTCCGCATCGCTGACGGATGACAATCTGCTGCGCCATCACCGCGCAACCGGGCGGCCGCTGATGGTGTCCACGGGAATGAGCTCCTTGGAGCAGGTTGACCACGCCGTGGAAGTCATGGGGAGCGACGACTTGGTGCTGATGCACACGAACAGCACCTATCCGTCGAAGCCGGAGGAGCTCAACCTTCGCGCGATAGTCACGCTCAGGGAGCGCTACGGCGTGCCCGTCGGCTACTCGGGCCACGAGGTCGGGCTCGCGACGTCGCTGGCCGCTGCCGTGCTGGGCGCGTGCATCATCGAGCGGCATATCACGCTCGACAGAGCGATGTGGGGAAGTGATCAGGCAGCGTCGGTCGAGCCGCATGGTTTCAGCCGTCTCGTTCGCGATGTCCGGGTCACGGAGTCGGCGCTCGGTGATGGGGTGAAGAAGGTATACGACAGCGAGGTACCCATCCGGCAGAAGCTGCGGCGGGTTGGGTGACGTGGGAGTTGTCCTGACGTGGAACACCGAATGACCGCAGGGCTCGACGATGGCGCTCCCGTAATCGCGATCCTCATGCCCATGGTTTGGAGCGTGAGGAACGTGGTCTACGGGGGCGTGCTCGATCGGTTGCTCGATAACGGCGTGGCGCCGCGATTGTTTCTGAGAAGGCTCCCCGCCAGCGACGACGATCCTCTGGGGCTGGGCCGGGATTCCCGCGCCCGTTACGAATCCATGATCGTCCCCGAAGCCAGGCCGGTGAAGGGGAAGTCCCTGTTCGACGCGGTGGTGCGCAGCGCTTTCAGTCGCCGGCGCGGGATCGCGAGCTACGAGATCTATCGGCGTTGGAACCATCGGAACGATGGTCTCGTCGATCGCATCCGGGATGCCGGTACGGAACTGCTCGGCATGGCCGGACAGTCGCCGTTTCTGTTCGAGCCGCTGGTTCGGACTGCGGA
This sequence comes from Gemmatimonas aurantiaca, assembly GCA_044463985.1. Classification (GTDB taxonomy): domain Bacteria; phylum Gemmatimonadota; class Gemmatimonadetes; order Gemmatimonadales; family Gemmatimonadaceae; genus JADGGM01. The sequence continues at coordinate 26,254 of JBIQLU010000020.1, forward strand.
GCGACTCTACCATCGCCAGTACGACATCGGCGACGTCAGGGCGCAGCTCGAGCTGAATCGACCGGACCTGATCTGGTCCACGTTCTGTGTCACCACGTTCGAATACCCCTACATCGCCGCCGCGCGCGAGCTGGGCATCCCCGTCGTCACGTCGATCCTCAGCTTCGACAACCTCACGAGCCGTGGACGCCTGCCGGAGTTCGACCACTACATGGTCTGGTGCGAGGGAATGCGCGATCAGCTCCTTCGCCTCTATCCCTACGTGGAGCCGGAGCGTGTCACCGTCACCGGCACGCCGCAGTTCGATTTTCACCGGAGGCCGGAGTTCAGGTGGGATCGCGCACGGACGCTCGGGCGGCTGGGCATCCCGGCGGACTCGCGCTACGTGCTCTACTCCACGAGCGCCGAGGTGCTCGCTCCGGACGAGCCACGGCTGGTGCAGCAGATCGCCGATCTGATGAGAAGCCTGGACGAGCTGAAGAACCACTGGCTCGTCGTCAGGCTGCATCCCCTGGATGACGGCCGAAGATGGAAGGAGCTAGCCGCCCGTTCGGACCACGTCGCTCTTTCATCCGCGTGGGATGAGTGGCCGGATCCGGATGGCTGGACGCTCTCCTCGAGCCAGGATCAGGCCAGGCTGGTCAGCACCATCGCGCACTGCGATGCGTGCGTGAACGTGGCATCCACGATGTCGCTCGACGCCGCGATACTCGACCGTCCGGTCATCAACATCGACTTCCTCCACGAGCCCGACGCACCTCACGAGATACTCTACGAGGAGTATGGGGCCGACCACTACCGCCCACTCGTCGAATCGGGCGGCGTGTCGGTGGCGCATGGCTGGAACGAGCTCGCTTCGCTGCTCGGCCGGGCCGTGAGCGACCCGGGTCGGGACGCGGAGCGTCGTGCGGCAATGGTTCGGCGCGAATGTGGTATCATCGACGGCGGAGCGGCGGAGCGGGTGGCGCGCGTGCTGCTCGGGCAGTTGGATGGAATCCGCAGCCGCGATGCCTCGAAGGTCACCGCAGTGCCGGCGTGAGAATCTGCTTCGTATGCTCCGAATATCCTCCTGGCCGCCACGGAGGGATAGGAACCTTCACTCAGGTGCTGGGGCGGGCGCTCGCGCGCGCCGGACACGAAGTGAGAGTCGTGGGCGCCTATCCCGGTGCCGATCCGAATCCGGCGTACGGTGAGGATCGTGGTGTGCGCGTGTGGCGGCTTCGCGAACCATCAGGACGTTCGGGATGGGTGCGGGCGCGGCTCGCCATTTTCAGGCTGGTCGCCGAGTGGGCCCGGAACGGCGAGATCGACATCGTGGAAGTGCCCGACTGGATGGGCCCCGCCGCATGGTGGCCGCGACTACCCGTGCCTGTCGTTACCAGAATGAACGGGTCGGCCAGCTTCTACGCCCAGGAGCTGGGGCGTAGGATGAGCAGAACGAATCTTCTTCTGGAGCGCTCGTCGCTGCGGCGCTCCGATTTTCTCTCTTCATCGAGCCGCTACACGGCGAACGTCACCGAGCGGCTGTTCGGCCTCCCGGCGGGCGGCTCCACGGTTCTCCCGAATCCGGTGGAGCTGCCAGGTGATCTTTCTCGCGGTCCGGAAAGCCGGTCGGCGAGCAGGGTGATCTTCACCGGCACGTTGACCGAGAAGAAGGGTGTGGTCACTCTCATCCGCGCGTGGCCCATGGTGCGAGCGGCGCGCCCGGACGCCGAGCTGCATCTTTTCGGGAAGAATTCGCAGACGGACTCGGGGGAGTCGATGAAGGATCGCCTCCTCGGCCTGCTCGGTGATGAGCTACGTTCCAGCGTGCATTTTCACGGCCACGTCACACGTGAAGAACTGTTCGCCGAGCTCGGCCGCGCCGCGGTCGCGGTGTTCCCATCGCATTCGGAGGCGTTCGGGATCGCGGTGATAGAGTCGATGGTGCTCGGCTGTCCGACTGTGTTCAGCCGGCGCGCGGCAGGGCCGGAGGTAATACGCGATGGAGTGGATGGGCTTCTGGTGGAGCCCAGCGACCCGAACTCGATCGCGGACGCCGTCGTTCGAATCCTGGGTGACGGAGAGCTCGCGCGGCGGCTCAGCGAGGGAGGGCGGGTCAGAGTGCGCGAGGAGTTCACGGTCGACGTTCAGCTACCCCGCAACGAGCGCTTCTACGCAGCATGCATAGCGTCGTTCCAGAACGGTACGGTGCGAGTGCCGGAGCCCGTGCTCGATGTCTGAGACGCTGACCCGCCTGCGAGGCTGGATCAGGAGCGCGGACAGGGCGAGCCAGCTACCGCGTTGCACACTGGTG
>JBIQLU010000020.1:28649-35612 GCA_044463985.1 Gemmatimonas aurantiaca
AGGCTGGATCAGGAGCGCGGACAGGGCGAGCCAGCTACCGCGTTGCACACTGGTGGTGGCAACCTATCGCAGGCCCGATGAGGCATGCGCGCTGCTCGATCTCGTGTCGCGGCTGGGCGATGCGCCAGGCGAGGTGGTGGTGGTGGACGGGTCGCCCGATGACGGTACCGGCAACGCAGTCGTGCACTGGACGCGCGGGCGCGACCTGCCTTTCGATCTCGTGTACGTGAAGAGCTCGCCGGGGCTTACTCGTCAACGCAATGTCGGGATCGATGCGAGCCGTGGCGATTACATCTATTACCTGGATGATGATTGCCGCCCTCGGGCGGGATACTTCGCGGCGCTTCACGAAGTGTTCGTTGCCGATACCCGGCGTCGAACAGGAGCCGTGTGCGGGTCCCTGATCAACGAGATGGGGATGCCGCTCAGTATCCGCTGGCGAGTACGATTCGCGTTGCGGCTGGCTCCAGGTACGCTCGAGTCCGGTCAGTACTACCCGACGGCGACTTCGGGTCCACACGGAAACGTGGCTCCGTTCGAGGGCATACGTCGGGTGGATGTCATTCCGGGCGGAGCGAGCGCGTACCGCCGCGAGGTCCTCGAATCACAACGATTCTCGCTATTCTTCGACGGTTACTCGCAGGGGGAAGACCTGGAGATGTCGTTGCGGATCGGAGAGAAGTGGGATCTGTACTGGAGTGGGGGCGCTCACGTCGTGCACCAGCACGCACCGGGAGGACGTCCGCCCTCGGCGGAGAAGGGGAAGATGGAGGTGCGAAATCGCTACTTCATCTGGAAGCGGCATTCCGCGGATGCGCGTTTCATGGACAGAGTGCGTTTCTGGGGTGACATGGCGTACAGCGCAGCATACGACATCGCGCTTTTCATCAGGCGTCCGCGATCGCTGGCGCCGTTGCGTCACATGCTCGGGATCGTGCAGGGCGTGTTCGGATGTCTGGTAAACCCTCCGACCTACAGCGAACCACCGGCCGGCGCGGAGTACGGCTTCGAGCTGACGGAGCTGGCGGGTGAGTCCGCAACAGCATGGGCGGCTCCGGAGCGTTCCCGGTGAAGGAGCAAGCCCGGGGGCCGGCGAGCGTCCTGTTGTTCTGGGACTACGATACCCAGTGGGGCGCCGATCGCTCACGCAATCCCGATCGCTCTCCCGACTGGGGAGGGTTGGAATTTCCGAACACCGAACTGGTCCTCGAGGCACACGCCCGGTACGACGTTCCAGCATGCTTCGCGGTGGTGGGTGCCGCGGCGCTGGACGGGGAGCGGCCATATCACGATCCAGCGCAGATCAGGCGAATTCACGCCGCCGGCCATGAGATCGCGAGCCATTCGCTGCACCACGACTGGCTCCCGGGACTGGGGAACGATCGTCTACGCGATACGCTCCGCGCCAGCAAGGACGCGCTCGAACAATGCGTCGGTGAAGCTGTCACGACATTCGTTCCACCCTACAATCAGCCCTTCGACCATGCCTCGCGCTGGAGCTTCAGCCTGTCGGAGCGCCGGGCGGTGCGTCACGATCGAATCGATGTGAAGAGACTGTGTAGTGCGCTCCACGAAGCGGGTTACCTCTTCAGCAGGCTTTCGTATCGTACCATGGCTACGCGCCTCCTCGAAGCGGTGAAGGGACGCGACGTGTATCGGCCGGAGATGATCGCGACCATCGAGGGAGTCCGATCTTTGCGGATCAACACTCCGTGCGGCTTTGCGGATGAGGGGCGCCGGGTGATCGAGAGCCAACTTGCCTCGGGTGGCTACTGGGTGCTCTACGGACATCCACATTCCGTGAGCGACGAGACGAATGCGCAGTCGCTGTCGAATCTGAAGGAGACGCTTCGAACGATCGATGTCTGGAGGCGTGAGGGCAGGATTCGCGTCGTCAGGCCGCGCGACATCACTTCCGCGCTCCTGGTATGAGGTGCCACGGTCGGGAGCGGACGCTCGTGTGCGCCGTGTCGTTCAAGCCTTGCTGGCAGGGTAGTGACGGCAGGTGGTATTCATCCGGAGGATTCCCACTCCAGATGAGCGGCATCAAGTCGCTCTTCGATGACATGACACTGGTCGTAGTGAGAGTCGACGCGAGCGCGGGCGAGTCGAGCGGAGGAATAGCGCTTCCGGCGACCGCCCAGGTGGTCGCGCTCCGCTCTCCGGTGGGGCAGGATGTGCGGCGCAAGTTGTCGATCGCTGCAGGGCTCCCCTATTACGTGTGGAAGATCGTCGCGAGCATTCGGGATGCCGATGTGGTGCACACACCAGTTCCGGGCGACATTCCCCTACTGGCGATGCTCCTTTCAATGATCATGCGCAAGCGAACAATCGTGCGATACGGCGGCTCATGGCCGGAGAATGCCCAGACCACGTTCATGAATCGATTCACGAAATCGTGCATGAGACGCTTCGCGGGCGGGCGAAACGTCATGTTCGCGACCGGAAGCGGCAGTAGCTCGCCGGCGGCGGGGGTCCATTGGCTCTTCTCGACTGCCGTGTCCGAGGCGGAATTGCGCGCTCTGCATCCGACGCTCGACCGTGGCCTCTCCACGCCGCCGAAGCTGATCTATGTGGGGAGATTCTCGCCGGAAAAGGGGGTGGCAACGCTGCTTCGCGCACTTCACTTGCTTGCACGCAGCGGCTTCGAGCCGCTCCCAGTTCTTACGCTCGCGGGCGAGGGAGCGCAGCGTGCGGAACTCGAAGCGCTCGCACGGGAGCTCGGAGTAACGGATCGAGTCACCTTCGCTGGTCAGCTCGAACGCGAGCGCCTTTCCGTGGAGCTCATGCGCGCGGATCTGTGCGTGCAACCGTCTCTCACGGAAGGCTTCAGCAAGGCGTGGATCGATGCGATGGCTCACGGCTTGCCGGTTGTCTCGTCCGATGTCGGCGCTGCGCGCGCGGTCATCGGCTCCGATGGCGAGCGTGGGTGGATCGTGCGCGCGGGGGATGTTGAGGCGCTCGCCGCGACGCTGCGAGAAGTGCTATCAGGACCTGTCTGCTGGGAAGCACTGCGCTCGCGCTGCCGTGACTATGTGGAGAGCCGAACACTCGAGGCATGGGCAGAGGAAATCGGTAAACAGTGCGCCGATCAGTGGAACTGGACTCTGGAAGCGGGGGAGCTGCGGCCATGAGATCTCGATCGCAGTACGCGACGCTCGGTCGCTTCGCTGGCTCCGACGCCGAGGGCTACGATGCATCGACGCGAGCGCTGTTGTGGGGCCCGGTCTGCGCAGCGATCATCGTGCTCTGCTGGGCAGTTTCTCCCGTGGCGGGTTTTCAGAAATCGCTCCTGATTCTCACGGTACTCGGCTTCACAGGTGTGGTGGCCGGGCTCCGATATCCCGCCATCGGGCTACTCGGGATCATCGTTCTCTGCACGCTCGACGCCCCGGCGCGCGTTTACATCCTGACGGGCGGGCTGCTGCGATGGAATACGCTCAATTATTGGCTGCTCCTGATGATGGCGTTGTACCTGCCATTTCTGTTGCGCCTCCACGACCTGAACAGCCTCTCACTTGCCGCATTCATAGCGCTTCTGATCATCGAAATAGTTATCAGCCCCGACATCGGTAACGGATTGCAGAACGCGCTCGGAATCCTCTCGGTGTTCGGCATCCTCATATATGTCGTTCGTGCGGGATATGATCGCAGGATGTGGTTCTGGCTCGCGGTGAACGGCGGGCTAATGGGCGCCCTGGGAGGGCTGATGTTCTTCCTCGAGAGCGCGCGCCTCGGTTACATAAATGAGAACGCATGGGCGGCATTTCCGCTCACGGCACTCATCGCCGTGGTGCTCGGCTTTCCGTCGGCCGCCTCGCTGAATCGTGGTCAGCCGACACTCCTCGCGCTCGCTTCCGCGAATCTCGCCTGGATATTCCTGAGTGGAAGCCGCGGAACTCTCGCAATTGGAATCTGCTGCTACATTGTTCTTCTTCTGGGGCTTCGCGGGGTGCGTCAGCGTACTACGTCACTCATGGTGGCCACGGTCGTCGTGATCGCGGCCGGCGCGCACTTCGCGAATGCGCAGGCGCGCACTATCCACCGCCTGACGAAGCTCTTCACGGTCGAGCATTCTCTGGCCGGCGATTACACACTCGCCGGCCGGACGAGCGGCAGGTCAGATCTTGCCATAGGTGGCTGGTACATCTTTCAGGATCATCCGCTAGGCGTGGGGACCGGCGGATTTGGCACCTACTGGTCCGAAATGGGCAGGCACTACGGTCTGGTATACGCGCGAGGAGAGAAGGCCCCGGCGCACTCGGGCTGGGTGAAGACGCTCGTGGAGAATGGGCTGCCCGGTATTATTCTGTTGTTCGCATATGTGGCATCGTTCGGAGTCGTCGCGATGAGGCAACGCGACTGGGATGTCTGGCGATTGGGAATGCTGACATCCGCAGCGATCGGTGCCGGTCTGTTGACCACCGAATTCCAGACCAAGGCGCTCTGGCTGCTTGCGGCTGGTGCCACTGCATTTCTCCAGCGCGAGCAGATGGAGAGAGCGATGTACGGCTCTTCGGATCCTCCGCGCGAGTCACTCGGCTGGCCTTCCTCCCCTAGCATTCGGGAGCAATGACCGGAATCGATGTGGCGCGCCCAAGGATAGCGCTTCTCGCTGGAACACTCGGCCAGGGCGGCGCCGAGAAGCAGCTCACGTACATCGTGAGTGCATTGTGTGAGTCGGGGGCAGAAGTGGCGGTGCTCTCGCTCACGCGAGGGGAGCATTTCGAGTCGCGGCTCCGAGAGCTGGGAATCGAGCCGATCTGGATAGGCAGGCATGGGAGTCCTGCGGCACGACTCGCGGCACTGGCATCGGCGCTACGCCGATTCAGGCCGCACATCCTGCAGGCCGCGCACTTCTATGTGAATCTCTACGTGCGTCTGATCGCGCCGGTGGTGGGCGCGATGGACATTGGAGCGGTGAGGAACGACGTGGACCACGAAGTCCGGGCGAATGGGCGTTGGGGACCGTGGCTCCTTCGTTCGCCGTCGGCTCTCATCATGAACTCGTGTGCGGCCCGGCAGAACGCGATGGATTTCGGCATCCCCGAGCGGAAGCTCCACGTGTTGCCGAACGCGATAGACCTGCGGGACTTCGACGCACATGCAGCTTCGGCGCCGGACGCCGCTGCGGGTGAGCGCGAGACGGTAGTCATCAGCGTCGGCACACTCGCTACCAGGAAACGCTTCGACCGCTTCCTGCGCAGCATCGCGATCGCGAGAGCGAACGGTGCACGGCTCAGAGGGATACTCGTCGGCGACGGCCCGGAGCGCGATGCACTGCAGTCGCTGGCGGGCGACCTGGGACTTCTGCCCGATGCTGTGAATTTCGCGGGACGCAGGAACGATATTCCGGTACTGTTACGGAGCGCCGACATCTATCTATCCACTTCGGGACACGAGGGATTCCCCAATGTGCTGCTGGAAGCGATGGCGGCGCGCCTGCCGGTGGTGACGACTCCCGCTGGAGATGCGGGTGTGATCGCGGAGGAAGGCCGGACCGGCTTCGTCGTACGGCACGACGACATCGAAGCGATGGCCGCTCGATTGGCGCTCCTCGCGAGCTCCCGCGAGCTTCGATTGGAATTCGGCGTGGCGGGTCGCGCGAAGGTCGAGAGCTCCTACACCTGCGAAGCGCTGCCCGGTCGAATCATGGCTATCCATCGCGCCATCGCCGAGCAGCTCGGACATCGCCGGGGTATCGAAGCGCTGCCGAGCGCGTAGGCCGGTCATACGCGGTCCGTAAGCGGGCCACGAGAAAAGGGTGGATCGCTCCCACGGGAGCGATCCACCCTTTTCTCGTGGCCTGTCAGGCAGCGCATAGCTGCCGCCGGCGAGGCATTACTTCGCCACTACCACGTATGCCGCGAAGCGACTGCCGGTGGAGGAGAGCGACTTGCCAGTGATGGAGCGCGCGGGAGCGACGCTGGTGATGGGGAGGCTCACACTGCCGCCGCCATAGGTGCCGCTGGAGACCGCGGCGCCGTAGAAGTCCTGCGCGTTCCGGACCTCGTACGCCTGTCCCTTGCGAAGCGCCTTGGAGAGGTCTACCGAGACCGCTCCCTGATTGCCCCAGTTGTAGATGATCACGTTGGCGCGGCCGGCCTCGTAGCTGTTGGGTTCCACGAACACCTTGGTCGCGGCGGGAGTCGCGCCATCGATGATGGTGTTGCCCGAGAAGGTCATCCCGCTCCAACTGAACTGAAGGAGCTTGCCGACGAGGTAGTTGCCCGTGACGACGGCGCCTGAGTTCGACGGTCCCCAGTTGTAGCCCAAACGCGCCGTGTTGGCGAGCACCTTGGGATCGTGGTAGCTCATGTTATTGGTGAAGGTGAGGTTCACCACCGGCTGCATGCCACCGACCTGGTAGTCCATGCCCGTACCCTGACCGCTGTTGATAACGGCGTTGCCACTGATCGTGAAATTGCGCAGTCCGCTTCCCTCGGTATAGACATGCACTCCGTAACCGAACTGGTTCACGAGAATGTTGTCGATTATCCGTTTGGTGCCGGAAACGTTCTGTGCATAGATGCCGTGGCCGAAGCTCGAGCTCGTCGAGCCGTGGAAGCCGTTGTTGTAGATGACGTTTCCGTAGGCCTCCTGATCGGGTCCTTCGCTCCACATACCGAGTCCGTTGCCGGAGTGGTCGTGGATGACGAGGTTGATGAATCGGCAGCCGGTGCAGTGGGAGTCGATACCCATGACGTCCTGGGTGCCGGTGTTGGTGTTGGCGACCTCGAAGCCCCAGTACCAGGTGTAGCGGCCGTTGACGGCCATGTTGCCGTTGACGGTGGCGCGCTCACCAGGATACTGGCGTACGACGATGGGGGCGCTGGCCGTACCTGAAAGCGAGCTGGAGAACTTGCCGGAATAGGTACCCTTCCTGAGCCAGACGGTATCACCCGCCTGGATCTTGCCATTGCCGCCGGAGAGCGCTGCGGAGAGGCTCATGGGGCTGGACTC
>JBIQLU010000021.1:0-29989 GCA_044463985.1 Gemmatimonas aurantiaca
CCACGAAGGTGCTGCTCGAAGGCGTCGCCCGCGCGCGCGTGACCCGCTACTCGCCCGGCGACACGTTCCTCCGCGCCACCATCACACCGCTCCCCTTCGCGAACGCCGCGCAACCCGCGGAGCCGGCACGAGAGCGCGCCGCCACCGCCGGCGCCGCCGGAAGCGCCGACCAGGATGCGAGCGCTGGCGAAGACGCCATGACGCGCAGGGTCACGACGCTCTTCGAGGAGTACGTCACGCTGCACCGTCGCCTGCCGGGCGAAGTGTTGACGCTCGTCCAGGGAAGCGAAGCGCGCGAACGGCAGGTATTCGCCGTGGCAGCGCACATGCTCGTCCGGACGGAGCAGCGCCAGGAGCTGCTCGAGTCGGCGACGATGCATTCGCTCCTCGAGCGTCTCTCGGGACTTCTCGCCGCGGAGATCGAGATCCTGCGCCTCGAGCGAAAGATCGAGAGCGATGTTCGCGGCTCGCTCTTCCAGAACCAGCGCGAGTTCTATCTGCAGGAGCAGCTCAAGGCGATCCACCGCGAGCTGGGCCAGGGCGAGGCGGACGACATCGATGAGCTCGAGGCGGCGCTCGCGCACAAGTCGCTTCCGGAACACGCGCGCGAACGCGCCGAGCGCGAGCTGCGCAAATTGCGTCGCACTCCCACGCTCAGCCCCGAGTCCACGGTGGTGCGCAACTACCTGGACTGGCTGCTCGCTCTCCCGTGGACGGAACGCACCGACGACGTGCTCGACGTCACGCACGCGCAACGCGTGCTCGATGAAGACCACTTCGGCCTCGACGATGTGAAGGATCGCATCCTCGACTACATCGCCGTGCTCTCGCTGGTCGGAAAGCTGGAGGGTCCGATCCTCTGTCTGGTGGGACCGCCGGGCGTCGGCAAGACTTCACTCGGCCGCTCCATAGCGCGCGCTCTCGGACGTCAGTTCGCCCGGATGTCGCTGGGCGGAGTGCGCGACGAGGCGGAGATTCGGGGCCACCGCCGCACCTACATCGGAGCGCTCCCCGGTCGTGTACTGCAGGCGATGCGCAAGGCGAAGGTCGTGAATCCGGTGATGCTCCTCGACGAAGTCGACAAGATGGGGCAGGACTGGCGCGGCGATCCGGCCGCGGCGTTGCTCGAGGTGCTCGACCCGGAACAGAACGGCGCGTTCAACGACCACTACCTCGAAGTCGACTACGACCTCTCGCAGACGCTCTTCATCACGACCGCGAACTCGCTCGGCCAGATCCCCGAGCCGCTGCGCGATCGGATGGAGATCATCCGGCTCCCCGGCTACGTCGATCACGAGAAGCACGCCATCGCGCGTCGCTATCTGATTCCGCGTCAGCTCGAGCTGCACGGCCTCGATCGGGAGCGAGTGAACATCACTCCCGAAGCGATCTCGGTCATCACGCGCTCGTACACGCGCGAGGCCGGCGTGCGGGAGCTGGAGCGGAAGCTGGCCCGCATCGCGCGGAAGCTCGCGCGGCGGGAGATCACCACGCAGACTGCGGAGGTGCACGCAGCACGGCAGGGGGATGACAGGGTCCATGCTTGCGGGGATGACGGTGGCGCGCGCATCACCGTCGATGTCGCCGACCTGACGGAGCTGCTCGGCGTCGCGCCGTTCGAGGACGAGACGTCGAAGCTCGAGGATCGCGTGGGAGTCGCCACGGGGCTCGCCTACACCACCACCGGCGGCGATCTCCTGGAGATCGAGATCGCAGTCGTGCGCGGGCGCGGCAGGCTGCAACTCACCGGCACTCTGGGCGACGTCCTCAAGGAGTCCGCTGGCGCTGCGCTGACCTACGCGCGCTCGCGCGCACAGATGCTGGGGATCGACCCCGAGTTCGCGCGCGGACGCGACATCCACGTGCACATCCCCGCCGGCGGCACTCCGAAGGATGGCCCATCGGCCGGCATCGCCATCGCCACGGCGCTCGTGAGCGCGCTGACCGGCACGCCGGTGCGCGGCGACACGGCGATGACGGGAGAGATAACGCTGCGCGGCCGCGTGCTCCCCATCGGCGGCCTGAAGGAAAAGCTCGTGGCCGCGAACCGCAGCGGGATCAAGCGCGTCATCATCCCGCGCGCCAACGCGCGCGAGCTCGCCGAGATCAGCGGCGACATCCGCGACGCACTCGAGTGCTACTTCGTCGGGACGATGGATCAGGTGCTCGATGTCGCGCTCCGACGCGCCCCGGGTGATTCGCTCGCGAGCCCACCGGTCGGGAACGTCCCCACGATTGGCGTCAGCTCCCTGATGGAGGGCGTGCCGGCGAACAGCCCGGCGGATCCTCCATCTGATGGCTGACCGCGCCATCCACTCCCACGCGCCGAGCATGCCGGATCCGCTCCCCATTCGTCACCTCGAGTTCCTCGGCGGACTGGCGAAGCCGGGCGGCTGGCGTCCGGAGGGTGATCTGCCGGAGATCGCTTTCAGCGGCCGGTCGAACGTCGGCAAATCGTCGCTGCTCAATCGACTCGTGCGCCGCAAGGCGCTCGCGAGAGTGAGCAAGACACCCGGCAAGACGCGCGAGATCAACTTCTTCGCCGTCAATAACGAGTTCGTGCTCGTGGATCTGCCGGGTTACGGCTTCGCGCGCGTCTCCATGTCGCGGCGCGCGGAGTGGCGCCCGCTCATCGAGGGATACCTCACGAACAGCGCGCAGCTCCGTGGTGTCGTGCAACTCATCGACGTTCGCCATCCGCCCACTGCCGACGACCTGCAGATGGTCGACTTTCTCGCCGAGCTGGGAGTACCCACCATCTTCGCAATCACGAAAGTGGACAAGCTCACGAAGAACGAGCTGACGCGGCGCGTGAACGAGCTCGGCGAAGAGCTAGACGTCGCACCCGAACAACTCGTTCCGTTCAGCGCCGTCACGGGCGAGGGGCGCGACGAGCTGGCGGAAGCCATGGTCGAACTGGCGCGGGGGCCGGGATGGAGATCCGGGGAATGAAGCGTGGTGCGCGGAGCGTGGCTTCGTCGCTGACGCTGGCGACGTGCATCCTCGCGTTCGCTGCGTGCGGTGCTGCGCCCGCGGCATCGTCGGGCGCGGCAGAACAGGCGCCGACGCCCGCGCGCGGCGACACATCGGATGTCCGCGGCGGTGCCGGCGATCTGGTGCCATCCGGCTATGGGTCGCTTCGCCAGGACGACATCTCCGCGCGCGCGAGGCTTCAGGGAGTACTGGTGCGCGCGATACCGCTGGACGAGTCGGTGATCCGACTCCTTTCACCCGACTCGTACGCGGCGCTTCGCGACCTGCGCGACTCCGGAGGGCGGCGCGAACAGATCCAGCGCGCCGCGCAACGGCTCGGCATCCAGGGCCCGAGTCTCTGGTACGTGTCGTACTACGGTCTGCAACCCGACGCCAGCTACGTGTCGGGCGACATGACGATCGTGAGCGCCGGGAGGGAGTATCGGCCGCTCGACGTGATACCGCTCACCGCGGGCTTCGGATCGCAGCGCGTGAGCCAGCGCGAAGTTCAGAGCGCGATCTATATCTTCGACCACGGCATCGATACCGACCATCCGCTCACGATCACCGTGCAATCGGTCCCTGCAACCAGCTGGTCGCAGGTGATCCCGGTCATCGAGCGTGAGCGTGCCCTCGTGCGCTCGCGAGCTCGCGCTCCGTGACGCTGCCCGTGCAGAGAGAGCGGTAGGCGCTCTCCACTTCGTTGCACTGTCGCTCGAGCGATTCGCTGTCGGGCTGCATGAGCCGCACGTCGGCGCCGAGTGATGTGTAGCAGTCGGGCTTCTCCGAATCACGAAGCGTCGAGCAGAAATTCGCGGCGAGATCCGCCTTCCAGTCGACGTCGGTGTAGTAGGCCACTGCGCCTGCCCTGCAGTTCCTGGCCAGCATCGGATCGCCCGACCGGCACGCACGTCCGACGAGCGCTGGATCATCGGAGTAGAGTGCAGCTCCCTGCTTCCCGACCCCGTAGTAACAGTCCCCGCGCGCGAGCGTGGGTACGGTGTCGCACGTGTCGATTACCGGCTCGAGATCTCCGGCGTTTTCCTCGATCAGCAGCAGTGGCCTGTACGCCCAGCAGGAGCCGAGCCGACGCCCCTGGAGGTTCGCGCACCCGTCCGCACTTCCCGCTCCGGTCGGCTGGGCGCCGTGCCCGCCCGGCATGGACATTCCTTCCATGCCTTGCATGTCATGCTGCATGTCGTGCCCCTCGTGCGAACCGGGCGAGCTCACGGTGGACATGAAGACGCCGTCGTAGCATTCCCGCTGCAGCTCTGCGCCGGGGAGATAGTCGCAGGAGTCCAGGGCGCGGGCGATCGTATATCCGGGGAGCTCGAGCAGGCCATGCCCCATGCCATGCGCGCACTCGCGTTCCGCCAGTGCCGGAGAGCGCGGTGCGATCTCGGCGCACAACTTCGCGAGCGATGCGGAATCGGAAGGGGGATTGGAGGCGAAGTATTCCTCCATCACTCCGTGGTAGCACCCGGCGGCGTACCCCACGCGGCACTCGAGCATGACCCGTGGATCGTGTCCACTCTCCTTCTCGGCGGCCCTTCCGAGCGAATGGGCCACATGGTGCAGCATGGTGGGGCTGAGCGAGCGGATTGCCGGATCGTTCGTCCCCATCGCGCGGAGGCTGTCCATGGCGGCGCCGATTCCCTGGCCGCGAACTGCGGCGAAGAGGCGTGCGATGGCGCTGTCCGCGTTTGCGCCGTTCGGCGCGCGATTCACCCCGGACGCGCGGGCGGCCGAGCCACGTGGAAGTACGCTTCCGGCCCAGACACCGGCGACGAATAGAAGAGCGCCGAGGAGCACGGCGCGGGTGCGGCTCATCTGCATCGAATGGTCGTTTTCGGCGGAGCCGTTGAGAGTTGCGGGAGCCGCGCTCCCGGTGACGGAGGGGCCACCAAGCGGCCACGCGGGCGCCGCGGGAAGCGCCGCCACCGGTGTCCGAATGATGACGACCGGCCGGCGACGCTGCCACGTACCGGGGATGGATCGAGGAAGGGGGCGGAAGACAGGCGAGCGGGGGTACGGGTGGCGCGCCGGGCTCATGCGCCACCACTGAGAATGGTTCTCAGAGAAGATTTGACAATGCCTGCACCATGGTTATAGCTTCGCTCTCGGACAGCAGAAACGACGGTGTCTTCTACGTTGAATCCCGAGTAAATCCATCCCATTTTGCCGGATTCGCGCTACCCATGACCATGCAATTCCCCGCTCGCATACATCTTCGCTTCATGGGCGCGCTGGCCGCGGCGCTCATCGCCTCACCGCTCGCCGCGCAGAGCACGGCACACCCGGCTGGACACCCCACACACGCAACGCCGCATCCGGCAGCGCCCGCTACCCCGGCGCGGGCCGCAGTGTCGAGCGCCGCCTCGGCGGTACCGGCCGCGAAGGTCGGCACGATCCTCATCGCGCACGGTGCCGGCGAGGAGTGGAACGCCCAGGTCGAGAAGATCGCGCACACGGCGAAGACCGGCGGCCCGCTCGAGATAGCGTACCTCATGGGCGATGCGGCGAAGTCGCACCGTTTCCAGGACGCCGTGAAGGCACTCGCCGACTCCGGTGTCAGCGAAATCGTAGTGGTGCCGCTGCTCGTCTCGAGCCACAGCGGGCACTACGAACAGATTCGCTATCTAGCCGGCGAGACCGATTCGCTGGATGACATGATGATGCATCACCTGCACATGTCCGGCATCGAGCGGCCGAGCACGAGCATCCCGATACACGTATCGCGCGCGCTGGATGACGCGCCCGAGATGGCGCACGTGCTGACGCGCCGCGCGCTGGCGATCGCGAAGGATCCCGCGAAGCAGGCGCTCTTCCTCGTGGGGCACGGCCCCAACTCGGCGGAGGACAATGCGCTCTGGATGCGCAATCTTCGCGTGGTGGTCGACAGCGTGCGCGCGGCCACGCACTTCCGCGACGTGCGTGTGGGACTCGTTCGCGACGATGCGCCGCCCGAAGTGCGCTCCGAGGCCGTGCGCGGAATTCGCGAGCTGATCGGCCTGCAGCACGAGCTCACCGGGCAGCCGGTGGTGGTGGTACCCGTGCTGATCTCGAAGGGACGCGTGAGCCGCGAGAAGTTCATGGCCGATCTGGCCGGTCTCGATGTCGTGTACACCGGCGAGCCGCTCCTGCCGAGCCCGGAGCTCGCGAAGTGGATCGAATCTCGCGTTCGCGAGACGGCGCGCGCCGGTGTGGTGAACTCGGCGGGGCGTTGAAGCGTTAGATTCCTGTAAGCGCCTGGGTCGAAGGTCGGAACGGCGGCGGGAAATCGGGAGGCGGCGCGCACTCGCATCGAGCGAGAACGTGCTTCCTTCCTGCTTCCGCCGCGGCCGCCTTTCGGCCCCAACTTCGACCGCAAACAGGAAGGCAACATGACCCGGCTCCCGCTGCGAACGCTCCCCTCGTCGGAAACGACGCCACTGGTGGATGCGTGGCTGGAGCAGCTGGCGGGCGAGCTGGCCGATCCGTCGGCCGATCGCGCTGCGATCTGCCGACGCACCCTCTGCGAGATATCGTACCCCGAGTTCGCAGCGAACTGGGACACGGCGGTGCGCGATACGAAGCTCCCGCTCCCCACCCGCGCCGCGCTCCTCGCGCTCGACCCACGCAACATCACGCTGGAACCCGAGCACTACGCCGACTGCGACCAGGAAAAGTTCCAGCGCGTGAAGCCGCTGCTCTGGCTCTGGTATTCCTTCGACAGAACGCCACTGGGCGGCCAGAACGTGACGACCGGCGTGCGCCTGCGGCGGATACTCGCGCCGCTGATCTTCAAGCGTTGTGGCGAGAACTTCAAGGCGTTCCAGCACGTCGAGTTCTCGTACGGCTACAACATGGAAGTGGGCGACAACGTCGTGGTGCACCGGCACGTGCTGCTCGACGATCGCGGCGGGATCGTGCTCGGCAATCGAGTCTCGATCGCCGACTACGCGAACATCTACAGCCACACGCACAGCATCGTGGACCAGGTGGACGTGACGAACGCGGTGACGCGTCTGGATGACGGCGTGCGGATCACCTATCACGCCACGGTGCTCGCCGGCGTGCACGTCGGTTGCGATGCGATGGTGGGCGCACTGGCGGTGGCCACGAAGGACGTCGAGCCGCACCATGTGAACCTCGGCATCCCGGCGAAGAGCGTGCGTGTCAAACCCACGTCACCCACGGGCACCGGCGACTGCCTCAGTACCACCCGCGAGCGCGCCACCTGATGCAGCACGGGGTCAGACCCCTTTTCGTACGAAAAGGGGTCTGACCCCGTCAGATCACGCGCACGACGTCCTCGACGGGCCCCGCATCTCCGCTGGCGAGGAGGACGAGCGCGTCCTCGAGCGCGTGGCGCGAGCGCGGCCAGGTCAGGCGGTTCCGGGCCGCATCCACAGGAAGCCATTCATAGCGCGCGTGCTCCGGCCCGAGCGTGATCGCGCCGTCACGCGGGAACACGACGAACGCGATGGCGACCATCACGACGTCGGTCCGATCCAGGTAGAACGGCGCCACGTTCAGGCTGTAGAGTCGGTCCACCTCGAGGCCGGTCTCCTCGCGCAGCTCCCTCACCGCCGCGTCGCGCGGGCGCTCACCCGCCTCGATGTGGCCGTGTACTGCTTCCCACGCGCCCGTGCAGCGAGTCCCTTCGGCTCGCTGCAGCACGAGCGCCTCCCACCCCCTCCCTTCCCGGCCGCGACGGAGTATGTACACATCCACGCTGGCCACTCGAACGTCGGTCATGGCGGTGAAGCTAATCGGACGGGGGCCCATACGTGTTCGGTGCTGGAGCGAAGAACGGCGCGAACCGTGTTCACATCAGCGAAGCCGCGCATCGTACGCCCAGCGGCGCACCTTGCGCGCACGCAGCGACGCCGCCCCGCGATGGCGCGGGTTGATGAGGATGTTGGATTCCTCGGGTACCACCACGCTGGGCAGCTCCACGAGAAGGGTGCTTCCCTCCGCGGCCCACGCCGTGCCCCAGTTCAGCGAGACGAGTCCCGCCGGTTCCGCGTCCCAGCCGACATGCAGCGCGGCGTCGAACGTTGCGCGGTTCTCCCACGCGGCATCGGGCACGACTATCTCCACGAGGTATCTGTTGAGCGGGAGGGATCCGCTCCCCAGGTGGACCACCGTTTCCAGGCAGGCGAGCGCACGCGTGCTGGATGCGTACACGACCGGAGTGCCGCGCCGGTTCCACCGCCCCCCGGTGGCCTCGGCACCGTGCCCCTCGAGGTCGCTCGCGGAGTAGTCCGGAGTGTCAGCCGCTATGCGCCAGACGCTGACCGGCATCCGGCCGTGTGGTGCGCGGAAGCGTGGAGCGCGACGACGTTGCGGCTCCAGATGCACCACGAAGGCGCGGCGCGCACCACCACCGTGTCGCGGCTCACGCGTACGCTCCCGACTGAATCTGCGAGAGAAGATCGGAAACGAGTCGCCGTCCTTCGGCGGTATCCATCAGCGAAGCCGGCGCCTCGCCGCCGAGCGCCGCCAGCGGAGTCTCGAGCCACTCCGCCAGCCAGCGCGCCGCGTCGAATCCCTCCGGTTCACCGGACTCGCGCACCATCTCATCCACCTGCCCCACCAGCCGCGCGATGCCGAGGAGCCGCTCGCTCTCGTCAGGAGAGAGCCGCAGCCTCGAGCGGATCTTGCGATCCATGGTAGCACGGGGCACACCGATGGTGCGGTATAGTCTGTCGCGCGTGATCGCCATTTCGCTGGCCACGACCGGAAGCATCGCGGCAGGTATGCCTTCGCGGACGAGCGCGATGTGCTCCATCGGCTCGAATGCGTAGAGCGTGGCGAGCGGCGCGCGACCGCTCTCGAGGTCGCGCCAGAGCGGCGATCGCTGCGATCGCCTGGCTCCGAGACGGGATCCGGCAGACATGGCTTCCTCGATGCTTCGAATGAGTATTTCAATTTACTCAACAAAGCAGAAGAAGGCAAGCACGACCAGGACCGCTCAGAGGATGCCCCACAATTCTCTCGTGAGATCCACGGAGAACGACCAGCGGCCATCGCGCAGCCCGCGCGCGACGTCGAACCTGATCAGGTCGAACAGCACGTAGGCGCCCACGCCCGCGCTTGGATACCAGCCGTGCGCCCGCTCGGCGAACGGGGCGCTGCCGGATACGTAGACCGTGTGGATGTATGGTGCCAGAGTCGCGAAGCCGGGAGCGCGTCCGTACGGGCCGAGCGAGATCGGGATGAAGGGGACGTGCGTGCGCCACTCCACGCGCTGACTCGCGCCGAAGCTGCCGGCGAAGCGATGAAAGCCGTAGCCCGGCGCGCTCACAGGCCCGCCCAGGAAGATGTAATCCTGTGCCGGCACATCGGGCGTGCCGCTCACCGCACCGAGCGTGGTGCGCAACACGAGGCGATCGTCGCCGAACGCGCGCCGCATCTCCACGTCCACGAACGCGCGGCTGTAATGCCTCTCGCTGCTCGTGAAGCTGGTGTCGCGACCGTCGAACCATCCCCAGCGGAGTTGCGAGCGCGCGCGGAGTTCGAGCCCGCCGAACGCGAGTGCGAGCGGCCGCTCGATGCCGAGCGCTATCCGCTCCTCGGTGATGGACCACGCGGGCACCACCGGCTCGTAGCTGCCGCTCCACGGCGTTGCATGCACGCGAAGCCGCTCCTGCTCCTGATGCGACGCCTCGAGGCTCCATCGCAGGCCGCGCCATCGGCCGAGCTCGACCGAAGCGCCAGCGGCGCGCGCATCGTACAGGTCGGTGCGGTCGGTGCCCAGCTCCTGCGCCGCGAACGAGTTCACCAGCATCGAACTCTCGGCGATGTCGCCCATCTCCTGGTAGTCGCGCGACGCGAAGAGGGTGAGCGACGGACCGGTGGCGCGCCGCACGTCGAACGAGGCGCGTCCCTTCGCCTCGTGGTCGGAGAGTCCCCAGCGACCGCCGACGCTCGCGCTGAGCCCTCCGCCGAAGCGAAGCTGCGCTCCGGCGCCGAGGGCGAGCCCTTCCACGCGATTGACGCGGGCGAAGTCGGAGATCCGGCGCGCCGACAGCGCGGCCCCGCTCGCTCGCTGCAGCGCCTGCGCCTGCACGAGCTGCCGCGCCTCCGCCTTCACTCGCTCGACGTCCTGCTCGCTTGCGGCGCGCACGTCCGGCGGCAGCGAGTCGAGGATGCGCCCCTCCCAGCGGTGGCGCGCCAGCACCGATCGGGGCGCCTGCACTATTTCGGGTCCGGCGAAGATTCCGGGCTGCAGCCCCGTGTTCACCTCGTAGCAGCAGATCTCCCAGCGGCCGCGGATGATTCCGCGCACGGGGAAGTCGAGCCAGCTCCCCGCGCGCCGGATCTCGATCTCCTGACGGCGCGGAAGCCAGAAGCGCCCGTGAACGAGCGCGTTCTCGAGCACCACGGAGATATCCTCGAGCTGCTCGTCCAGGTAGGCGGGGCGGGTGAAGTCGAACGCCATCCGCACCACCTGTGCGGACGTGCGGTCGATGTACAGAGCGCCGACGATCCGTGGCAGCGAGATGTCGCGCGGCCGCACGGCCACCTGATACACCTGCAGCGTACCGCTCGGGAGGCGGAACGAGAGCGAGTCGCGGATGGCGAACTCGTACTCCTCGAGTCCCTGCTGCGAGAGCGGATGCGGGACGTCGCGCACCTCGTCGCCGTCGCCGATTCTGATGATGTCGGGGAAGTTGTTCTGAACGATGCCGAGGTGGTCGCGATGGTACTGGATGTCGCTCGGCGCGAGGAGGGTGTCGCGCCTGCCGACGATGCGCTGCTTGCTCAGATCGGGCGCGCGCCAGTACACTTCCAGCTCGAGCTCGTCGGCCTTCACCACCTTCGGAGGTTCGGTGAAGCCCTCGCCCATCTGCGCCAGGAAGGTGACGTAGCCGTGCGCCTTCGCCGTGTAGTCCACGAGGGCGGTGTCGGCGAGCTGCGCGGCGCGAAGCTCGGTGGCGCGCCGGACGAGGGACATGGTACGGGCATCGTCCCAGCTCTGGGCGGCGCCCTTCGCGGGCGCGGCGAACATGCCTGCCAGTGACAAGAGTATCGCGGCCGACTGCGCCGCGGAGAGACGATACATGACCGAAAAATGTCATCGCGCGCCGTTGGCGCGGCAAGCGCGATGCCGATGACGTACGAATACTTCAGCGAGCACGCGCGTCCAGGAGCACTGCTGCCGGTGTGGCGCGATTGTCTGCTCGACACCGACACGCCCGTTGCGGCGTTCGCGAAGCTCAGGCGCGGCCGGTTCGCGTTTCTGCTCGAGTCGGCGCCCGCGGGCGGCGAAACATGGGCGCGCTATACCTTCATGGGCACCGAGCCGCGCGCAGCATGGCGCCTGCGCGATGGCGTGGTGCACGACTGGTCGCCGGAGCTCGGCTGGCACGGTGAACGGCGTCCCGCCGATCCGCTGGACGATCTGCGCGCGCTGGTTGCCGCGTACGAACCGGTGGAGGCGCCGGAGCTCGGCGCCTTCTGGAGCGGCGCGGTGGGGTACTTCGGCTACGACGTCGTGCGATTGATCGAGCGCCTCCCCGATGCACCGCCACAGCCCGCCGGGCGCGACATTCCCGACGCGCTCTTCGTGTTCACGCGTGCCCTGGTGATAATCGACAACCTGCACTCGCGCGCGCGAGTGGTGGTGGGCGTGCCGATCGACCACGTGGACGAACGCACGCTGCGTGCGGCGTACGATGACGCGCACCGCGAGATCGACGAGGTCATGGGCCGCCTCCGCGCGCCGGCAGTGCTCGCGCCGCTCGAGCTCGATCCGTCGGCGCCGCCGGCCGTGGGAAAGAGCTCGTACGAGCGCGCGAAATTCGAGAGCGACGTGGAACGGATTCGCGAATACATCCTCGCGGGCGACGCGTTTCAGGTACTCCTCTCGCGCCGCATCGACGTCCCGCTCGACTTCGACTCGACTTCGCTCTACCGCGCGCTGCGCGCGCTCAATCCGTCGCCGTACATGTACCACCTCGCGCTCGACGGCGTGGAGCTCGTGGGAAGCTCCCCAGAGCTGCTGGTGCGCGTCGCGAAGGGGCGCGTCACGGTAAGGCCGATAGCCGGCACGCGTCCGCGCGGACTCACGAGCGAGGATGACGAACGGCTGGAGGCCGAGCTGCTGGCCGACGAGAAGGAACGCGCCGAGCACGTGATGCTGGTGGACCTCGGCCGCAACGACGTCGGTCGCATCGCGGAATTCGGGAGCGTGAAGGTGAGCGACCTCATGACGGTCGAGCGCTACAGCCACGTGCTGCACATCGTGAGTCAGGTGGACGGCCAGCTCGCGCCCGACACTTCCACGATCGACGTGTTCCGCGCGACCTTCCCCGCCGGCACCATGACGGGCGCGCCGAAGGTGCGCGCCATGGAAATCATCTACGAGCTCGAGCCGGAGAGTCGCGGTCCGTATGCCGGCGCGATCGGGTATATCGCCGCAGGCGATCGCCGCATGGACCTCGCAATCACGATCCGCACCTGCGTGATCGCCGATGGCACCGCGTCCGTCCAGGCCGGCGCCGGCATCGTCGCCGACTCCGTGCCCTCGAGGGAGTGGGAAGAAACCGAGAACAAGGCGCGCGCGATACTGACGGCGATGGGGAGGGTGGGGGGGAGAGAAGAAAGCAGAAAGCAGAAAGCAGAGGGCAGCGAATAGAGAAAAGGAGAACAGGGGACAGGCGACAGGAAACAGGAACTGCTCACCTATTTGGACTGGTGTGCAGTTCCTGTTTCCTGTGTCCTGTCTCCTGTGTCCTTCTCCCCTGCTTTCTGCTTTCTGCCCTCTCCCCTAAATTCATCCCATGTCATTCAGGCTCATCGGCGCCGCGGGAGCGAGGGAGTTCGCGCTGACGGAGGGAGGGGTGTTCGTGGTCGGGAGGGCGGCTGGGTGCGACCTGGTTCTGGTCGATCCGACGGTGTCGCGGCGGCATGCCGAACTCGAGTGCGGGCGCGATGAGGTCGCGGTGAGAGACCTGGGCTCGGCCAACGGCGTGTTCGTGAACGGGAAGCGCGTGGATGCCGCGGTGCTGCACGCCGGCGACGCGGTGAGCTTCGGCGCGGTGGGCCTCAGGCTGGTCGACGACGGCGCGGTGCCCGCCGAGGAAGACGGGTCGCCGCGGGGCGACATCGCCAATGCGGCGTCTGCCGACCCCGAGCTGCGGATAGTCGCAGAGGGCGGCGATTCCGGCGGCGCGGGCCCGACGCTGACGGACACGCCGGCATCCGGCTCGGCAATCATCGAGCGCCGGTCCCTAATGGGCAACATCGGCAGGCTCGCGCGCTATGTTCGCGGCGAGCTGCTCGCGCCGGCGGAGAGCGATCAGCGCACGCGCGATACCGAGCCGGCGCCGGGCGACGAAGATCGTGCGGATAACGCGCAGGGCGACACCGCGAAAAAGCTCGCGCTCCTCCTCGAGGTCTCGAAGGGTCTCTCGCGCGCCATCGATGCGGATGTGCTTCTGGAGAGCATGTCGCGGATGCTCTTTCAGATACTCGACGTGGACCGTGTGGCGATCGAGCTGATCGACGAGCGCGGCGAGCGGATCCCGAAGATCGCGCGCGAGCGCGACGGCAGCGCGCCCGTGGGAAGGATCATTCCGCGCTCCATCGCGCGGCCGGCCGTGAACGAGAAGGTAGCCATCCTTTCCGGCGATGCGCCGCACGACGAGCGCTTCGGCGGATCGTCGATAATCGCGCAGCGGGTTCGCTCGGCGATGTGCACGCCGCTCATCGGCGGAGACGATCGAGTGCGCGGGCTCATCTACGTCGACAATCTCAGCGCGCCCCGGCGCTTCGACGACGACGATCTCGACTTCCTCGCTGCCTTCTCGAACATCGCCGCGGCCGCGCTCGAGAACAGCGAGCTCGCGGAGCGGATCCGGCGCGACTTGCTGGTGCGCAGCAACTTCGAGCGCTTCTTCGCACCGAGTCTGGCAGCCCGTATCGCGAGCTCTTCCGAGGAGGTACGGCCGGGCGGCGAGAAGCGGACCGTGGCAGTCCTCTTCGGCGACATCCGCGGCTTCACGGCTCTCGCGGAGTCGATGCGACCCGACGATCTCGCTCGCCTGCTGAGCTCCTACTACCACGTGATGGTGGAGATCGTCTTCCGGCACGGTGGTACGCTGGACAAGTTCATAGGCGACGCGATAATGGCGCAGTGGGGCGCGCCGATCGCCACGAGCGAGGATGCGGACAGTGCACTGGATGCCGCGCGCGAGATGGCGCGCAGTCTCTCCGAGCTGAATGCGCAGCTTCGCACGGAGGAGCCAGGAGCGCCGGCGCCGACCCTCGCGATGGGCTTCGGGTTGAACTACGGCGAGGCGTTCGCCGGCTACGTCGGCGCGGAGCGCAGGCTCGAATACACGGTGATAGGCGACACGGTGAACACGGCGAATCGACTTTGCGCGGCGGCCAACGCCGGCGAGATCCTGATCACCGGCGAGATGCGCGCCGCACTCCGCGAGCCGCCGCCCATGACCGAACGCGGTGCGATGGAGTTGCGCGGCAAGAGCCAGCCCACCGCCGTCTACTGCGTGCAGCCATGAAGAACGGCGGGCGCGCGGCATTGCCGCAGGGCTACGAGCGGCTGGTGTATGTCGGCGGCGTCGAGGCCGTGGGACTCACGGACCTCGCCGGCCCGCTGCGCCGCGCGCTCGATGCGGGCTCCTTTCACGAGTACGCGATGCACCATCCGGATGCACGGATCCTCGAGGGGCGCGGCGCCGTGTACGCCGTGCCTCTGCCGGGGAGTAGCGTGCGGGTGGTGGTACGGCGGTCGCGTCATGGCGGGCTCCTCGCGCCGATCACCGGCGAGCGCTTCCTGGGTCGTACGCGCGCGCCTCGCGAGCTGGAGACGGCGCTCCGCCTCGAGCGGAGCGGCGTCGCGACGCCGCGCGTGATCGCCTACGCCACGTATCCGGATCCCCCGCTCGCGCGACGCGCGGACGTGCTCACGGCGGAGATCGCGGGCGCGCACGACCTCGCGCACGAGATCATGGCCACCGGTGGCCTCGCGCTCGGCGACGATCTCATCACGGCCATTGCCGCGCTGCTCGCATCGCTCACCGCGGCCGGGGCGCGCCATCCGGACCTCAACATCAAGAACATTCTCGTGACTCGTTTCGAGAACGGCGCCGTGCACGCACAGGTCATAGACGTGGACCGCGTCTGGTTCGATCGGCCGGGGCGCGCGCTCGTCACGCGGCGAAACCTCGAGCGGCTCACCCGCTCGCTCCACAAGTGGCGCCGCCTGCACGGCCTCCAGGTTGATGACTTCGACATCCAGTCCATCGCGGACGCGGTGGATTCGATACTGGAAGAGGGCGCTGGAAGCGGCGGGACGGGTGGTGGAGTGGGCAGGAGCGAGCGCGACGAATCCGCCGCGCTCGCATGAAGCTCGGCAAGTACCTGAACGATCCGGGGCGCATCGTCCGCAAGCTCCGCTGGAAGCGCCTGTATGACGGCGAGCGGCGCGACGTGACAGTCGAGAGCTACAACGGCACCCTAACGTTCGACAGCCGCGACAAGCTGATCGGCAAGTATCTGTACGTCGACCGCGCCTACGAGCGTCGCTACATCGAAAGCGCACTCGCCCTGCTCCAGCGCGACGGATACCTCCCCGTCGACAGAACCGGAAACGATGGTATCCTGCTCGACGTGGGCGCCAACATCGGCATGATCTGCATCGCGCTCCTCAGGCGCGGGATATTCGCGCGTGCCGTAGCGGTCGAACCTTCGCCGCGGAACCTCCGCCTCCTCCAGCACAACGTGGCGCAGAACGGGCTCGGCGAACGCGTCACCGTCGTACCGTGCGCGCTCTCGTCGGAGAAAGGCGAGCTGGAGCTCGAGCTCTCCGACTACAACTCCGGCGACAACCGGATCCGGCACGACGCCTCGCGCGGCGCCTGGGGGGAGGACCAACGCGAGGTCGTGCGCGTGCCCGTGCGCACTCTGGACGAGACGCTCACCGCGCTGCGACTCGCTCCGCGCGACGTCAGCCTGGCATGGGTGGACATCCAGGGGCACGAAGGCTTCTTCTTCGCCGGAGCGCGAGCGACGCTCGCCGAAGGGACCCCTGTGGTGAGCGAGTTCTGGCCGTACGGCATCCTGCGCTCAGGCATGTCGCGCGCCGAATACGTGTCGACCGCCGGCGAGATCTTCACGCACTTCTACCATATGCATGGCACTGCCGCGGAAAAGCTGCCGATCGCGCGGCTCGACGCGCTCTTCGACGTCTACGCCGCGCCGAAGGAGATGTGCGAGGTGATTCTCGTGAACGACGCCGCCCGCGGCTGAGCAGACGCGCGGTGCCGATCTCCCTCCCCTCTTCGCCCCGCATCGCCATCGTCATGATGAGCGCGATCGGCGACGCCGTTCACGTTCTGCCGGTAGTGACCGCGCTGGAGCGCCGCTACCCCGACGCGCGCATCACCTGGGTGCTGCAGCCGGGGCCCGCGTCGCTCGTACGCGGACATCCGTCGGTGGACGAGATCGTGATCTTCGAGAAGTCGCGCGGCGTGCGCGCGCTGTTCGACGTACGCCGGGCACTCGCCGGGAAGTCGTTCGACATCGTACTGGATCTGCAGGTCTACATCAAGGCGGGACTCGTGACCGCGCTCACGACCGCGCCCATCAAACTCGGCTTCGATCGCGCCCGTGCGCGCGACTTCAACTGGCTCTTCACCACCCGCCGAATCCCACCGCATGCGCCGGCGCACGTCCAGGATCAGTACTTCGAGTTTCTCGCGGAGCTGGGCGTCGACCCCGAGCCCGTGGTGTGGAACCTCGGACCGTGGCCGGAAGAGCGGGAACGGCAGCGCACGCTGCTGCGCGACTTCCAGTTGCCGATCGCCACGCTGGTGATCGGCAGCACGCACCGCGAGAAGGAATGGTTCCCTGACCGCTGGGCAGAGCTCTCGGACGCGCTCCACGAACGCTACGGCCTCGAGCCGGTGCTCGCAGGCGGCCGCTCGGCGCGCGAAGTGGAAACCGAGCGCGAGATCGTCCGGCTCGCGCGCCACCGTCCGCGCTCCACGCTCGGCGTGCCGCTGCGCGATCTGGTGGCCATCATCGACGCATCCGGGCTCGTGATCTCGCTCGACACGGCGCCGCTGCACATGTCGGTAGCGCTCGACCGCCCGGTCATCTCGCTCATGGGATACAACAATCCCAGGCGCGTCGGGCCGTACAGGCGCTACCAGGACCTCATCGTCGACGCCTACGGCGATCCGGGCGAGGACTACCCGGTGTCGATCGCGCATCGTACCGGGCGGATGCGGCGCATCCAGGTCGCCGACGTTCTCGCGAAGGTGGATCGCTGGGCGGAGCGCTATCGCGCGCCGCGCGACGCCGATCGCGGCGCGGAGAGCACTCGCTCGTAGAGCGCCGCGGTCCGTTCCACGACTTCGGACATCGAATAGCGCTCCACGCGCGCGCGCGCACCCGCCGAAAGCCGCGCGGCGAGCTCGCCGTCGCCCAGGATGCGCGCCATCGCCTCGCCCATCGCTGGCGCGTCTCCCACGGGCACGAGCAGCCCGGTTTCTCCGTGCCGCACCACTTCGGGAATGCCACCGGCTTCGGTGGCCACCACCGGCTTTCCCAGCGCCATGGCGTCGAGCAGCACCGAACCGAGTCCTTCCTCGGTGGAGCTGAGCGCCAGAAGGTCGGCCGCGGCGATCACCGAGTCGGCATCCGCGCGGTGGCCCGTGAGCGTCACTGCATCGGGGACACCCAGTCGATCCACTTCGGCAAGGACAGCGGAGCGCAGCGGCCCGTCGCCCACCACCAGCGCGCGCAGGTTGCCCACCTGCTCGCGTGCGGCGGCCACGGCTCGCACGAATGTCAGCGGATCCTTCTCGCGGGCCAGCGCACCGACGAGCACCACGAGCGGCGCCTCGGCAGGCACGCCGAGCTCCGCCCGCGACGCGGCGGTCACCACGCGATCGAGCGGCACTCCGCTCGGGATCACTTCGATCGCCGCAGCAGGCATCCCTCCTTCCACCAGCGCACTCTTCACGCGCTCGGAAATCGCGATCATCGCGACCGCGCGGCGGTACTTCCAGCGCGTGAACGGGTTGGCGCGCAGCCGGAATTCCGTGCGCCTGGTGAGCACCATACGAGCGTCGGTGCGGCGCGTGGCCATTGCCGCGAGCGCCACGGCGTGGGCGGTGTGCGCGTGCACAATGTCGGCCTCGTTCGCGAGAATCGCCCGGCGAATCCAGCGCGCGGCTGCGACGTCGAGCTCGGAGCCGGGTGTCGAGGGTATTACATCGAGCCCCGTCGCGGCGGCGCGCTCAGCCAGCGGCTGGCCGGGGCGCGCCACGAGGAGCGAGCGGTGGCCGATGCGCTGGAGCCCCTCGGCGAGCCAGAGCACCTGACGCTCGCCGCCGCGCCAGCCGCGTTCCGTGTCGATATGGATGACCGTCAACGATCGCCGCATCGTCTTCAGCGAGGAGCGCCCAGCGCGCGTTCGTACGACGCCATCGTCTGGTCCACCGTGGCATCGATGGAGAATCGCTGCGCGCTCGCCGCCGCAGCGGCCGACATCCGGGCGGCCAGCGACGCATCCAGAAGCACCCGCGCGATGGCTCCGCCGAGCATGTCGGGGTCGCCGACCGGCGCGAGCAGCCCCGACACTTCGTGCTCCACCACTTCCGGCACACCCCCGGCCGCAGTCGCCACGATCGGTCGCGCGAGTGCCAGCGCGTCGATCAGCACACCCGGAGTGCCCTCCATCTTCGACGACAGCACGGCCACGTTTCCCGCCGCGATCAACGATGCATGATCGTCGCGGAAGCCGGTGAGGTGGATGGTGTCGTCCAGCTCGAGAGCGTGCACTTCGGCCTCCACCACGGAGCGAAGGTGCCCCTCGCCCACGAGGAGCGCGTGCAGAGTGGGAACGCGCCGCTTCGCGACGGCTACCGACCGCACGAAGGTGATGGGGTCCTTCACATCCGTGAGCGCACCCACCATCACGGCGAGCGGCGCGCCGGGCGGTACTCCGAACGATGCGAGCAGCTCCGGCGATGCAGCGGAGGCGCGCTGGTCGAGCGGAATGCCACTCGGCACGACGTCGATGCGCGACGGGTCCACACCTGCACGCAGCAGTTCGTCGACGCCGGCATGCGAAACGGAGATGATCCGATCGGCGCGCGAATACTTGAGGCGCGTGCCCGGGTTGCTGCGCAAGGGAAACGTGGTGCGTCTCGCGAACACGATCCGCGCGCGGGTGCCCGCCGCCGCGAGCGCCGCCATCGCCAGCGTATGCCCCGACTGCGGGTGCAGGATGTCCACACGCTCGCGCGCGATGAGACGGCGAATGCGCAGCGCCGTCCACGGACCGATCTCCGGGAACGCAGGATCGACATCCACCACTTCGATCCCGCTGCGCCGGGCGCGCGATGCGAGCTCGGCGCCCGGCCGCAACGCGAAGATCGGGCGCCCACCGCGGCGAGCGAGCCCTTCACCCATCCAGAGAATCTGCCGCTGACCACCGCGCCAGGCGGTGCCGAAATCCATGTACACCACGGTCAGCGGGCGACCGCTCTCAGACGGCGCTCTCAGCGCGCCTCCGCGCTGCCCGATCCGCCCCCGCGATACGCGGGGTCGTTGTACATCTTGAACTGCCTGTACACCTTCGGCACGACCTGCCCGCTGGCGAGATCGCCGAGCAGCGTCGTGAGCTCCGCGGCAAGATCGTCACGCTGGAGCTCGAGCACGGCTACGCGCTCCGCGCAGCGCTCGCGGAACTCCGGCGTGGCGTCCACACGCTCCGCCTGCTCGCGCATGTGCCAGATCTTGAGCTCCATTATGCTGATCTTGTCGGCCAGCCATCCCACGGTTTCAGCCACGATTCACCCCCGCCTCCGTGCCGGCGGCGGCGCGATCGCCGCGCTGCGCGAGCGTGGCCCGCACCTCGGCGTCGATCCGCTCTATCAGATCATTTCGCTTCTGATTCAGGGCGTCGATCACGCGCTTCGCCGCCGCCACCTGGTGGTCATCGTCGACGCGCGCCTTGTCCTCCTCGTGCCAGAGCGCGACGTTGGTGCGCGCCAACTCACTGATCAGCGTTCCGATGTTCTCGTTCATCGTGGGGTCAGGTCCTTAATAGTAGAGGGGGCGGCAGCAGTGCTGCCGTGCCCTCTACATTAAGGACCTGACCCCATTCAGGGAATCGTCCTCGAGCGCACCACGCGCCAGCCGATTTCCCCGGCGGCGGCGGTGAGCGTGTCGCTGAAAATAGTCTTCGCACCGCTGGGTGACTCCACGTAAATGTCGTGGCCTGCGGGAAGGCCACACATGGTGAAGGAGCCGAGCGAGTCCAGCGTGGCCTCGGTGCCGTCGACCTTCTCCTTCAGATTCCTCTCCTGCACGGAGCCGGTATAGCTCTTCCACCAGATCCGCGCTGGCACCTCGCTCTGCGCCGCGCCCGTCGCGGAGTCCACCACCAGGACGCGCAGCGCAGCGAGGTGCTCATCGAGCGGCGCGTCCGGACACATCGTGGCGGCGAGCCTCGCTCGTGACGGCACGGCGAGCGTCACGTTCGGACTCCCGCGCGGAGTGAGTCGAACGGTGTCGGCGGGCCCCGTGACGCCGAGCGAGTCCAGTTCGGGCGTGCCGACTATCACGCTGTAGAGCCCCTCCGGGATCTCGGGTATTTCGAACCGCCCATCTTCACCTGTCGTGGCCGAAATCGAAGTCCCCATCACGCTCACACGCGCTCCTGCGAGCGGCGAGCCCGTGCCGTCCACCACGACTCCGGTAATCGCCTGGCGCGGCGGCGGGTCGCCACGCTGCACGAGTACGGTGCCGCCTTCCTCGCGCACCGCGCGGACCACCACCTGCCTGTTCGCGTATGCCCTGAGGTCGCCGGGGAGCGCCTGCGCCTGCCTGCGATACTCGGCGAGCACGGGCATGCGGATCACCCACGCGCTCACGATCCAGCGTCCGTCGGTGAGGCGGGCGAAGCGCACCTGGCCTCCGAAATCGCGTTGTCTCCTCAGCCCCGGAATCTCACTGTAAGTGAACTCGATGTCCTGCAGCTCGGCGGTAGCTGCATCGAGCCAGAGCACACCCTTGATATCGGCAACCTTGCGTCCCTTCACCGGCTCGAAGCCCAGCCCCACCTGGCGTACACGCGTCTCGCCTCCGGGCACGAAACGGAAGCAGTGATCCTGCAGGAATTCATCGGAGAGGAGCGCGTTCGCATCGGGCGCGTAGTAGTCGGTCGAGCCGTCGTCGCGCGGCACCACATAGCCTTCCTTCGAGAGGAGCTCCACCGGGATGCTCACGAACGGGGTGCCGATGTCGCCGCTCGCGCTCTTGTGATCGGATACGAGGATGCGGCCGTCACCCGGATCGCGGTCGCGCGTGAAGCGCGTGATGAGACCCGTGATGGGCGTCTTCGACGTGAGCACCGTCGCGGTGAGCGCTGCGCGCGCATCTTCCCAGAGCGATGCCGTGCGCTCGTTGTCGCCCGGTCGCGCAACGCACCTGCTCTGTCCCTCGATCTTCGTCGTGGCGAGGGTCGACACGATGGGATCCAGAACCACGTTCTCGCGGTGGGTCTCCCCGGCGGCGAGCGTGAAGAGCGCGCCGCGCTTCTGGCGTACGCCGATGCGCTTCGCCTCGATGAGATACCGTCCCGCATCGGGCGCGCTGATGTCGTACGCCCCGTCCTGATCGCTGAACACGGTGCGAACGGTCTGCCCCTGTTCGTTCACCAGCGAGACGAGCACACCGGGGATCTTCGCTCCGCTCCCGCGCTCGGTCACGGTGCCACGCGCCACCTGACCGGCGCCTGATGCGAACGGGATCCAGAACGCGGAGAGCACGAAGGCTGCGAGCAGCGGTATTCGTCTCATGGACGCTTCACGGCTGATCGGTGGACGTCTCGTGTGACGGGCTCGACGTCGCCAGCGGCGTGAGCCGCGAGCGGACGGCGAGCAATCGGCGTACTGGAACCATTACCATGTTCGCGGTCACTCCGCCAGTGAAATCGTGACCGCCGGCGTGCGCCGCCTCGCGATCGCGCAGTCGCACGAAGCGAGCGCCGGGCCCCTTCACCGCCACCGTGGTGGGTAGGCCGGGAGTCCACGCTTCGCTCGGAGTGGGGCCGAAGATGGTCACACGCGGCACGCCCAGCGCGTCGGCCATGTGCGCCGGTCCCGTGTCGCCGGACACGAACACGGAAACGGTCGAGAGCACTCCGAGAAATCGCCGCAGCTCGAGTCGAGGCACGATCACCGCGCCCGGAGCGAGCGCGCGGACGCGCTCCACCCGGGCATCGTCATCGCCGCTACGGAAGATCAGTGGCGTGATCCCCTCGTCGCCGAGCGCTCTCGCGACATCGATGAAGCCATCGACGTTCCAGTCCTTCGCCGCCTCGCGCGTCGAGAGGAGGAGGCCCACGCGCGTCGTCCCGACCGGCGCCCCGGCGGCGCGCGCATCGAGCTCGCCGCGCTCGCGCTCCTCCGCCGAGAGATGGATGCCGGGGAGCGTGTCGCCGACCGGAACTCCCGCCAGCTCGAGAAGACGGCGACGCTCGCGCACCACGTACTCGAGCGGTCCTCGACGCGATTTCGCGTGTGTGTACCAGAGCCGCCAGCCGCGTCTGCGCCAGCCGATCCTCACACGCGCGCGCGAAGCACGCGTGATCAGCGCCGTGGCGAAGCTTCCCTGGAGATCCACCACCCAGTCGTAGCGGCGCGAACGTATCTCGCGCGCCATCGCGGCGCGGCGCACGCCATCGAACACGATCCGCTCGCTGATCAGCGGGTGGCCGACGAGGATGGGCGCCGCAGCCGGTCCCACGAGAAAATCCACACTCGCTTCGGGGAACGCGCTCGAGAGGTCGTCGAGGAGCGCCGTGGAGAGTACCACATCGCCCAGGCGACGTAGCTGGACGATCAGGATGCGGCGCGGCTGCTGCGAGTCAGGCGGCATGCAAGTGGTGAGGGACCGATCTGAATATACATTACTGGAGCATCGATTACTTCCTGGCAGCCACACCCCTTCCCTTGTATCGTCCACTCTCGCCAGCGGAGCGCATCCCACTCCCACGAGGTGCCCGCGTCTGCATCGTCATGCTCACGGCCGTGGGCGACGCGGTGCACGTGCTCCCGGTAATCAACGCGCTCGAGCGCCGTGATCCCACCGTACACATCACGTGGGTGCTGCAGCCTGGCGCTGCTGCGCTGGTACGCGGCCACCCGGCCGTGGACGAGCTCATCGTACTCGACCGCGCGAGCGGGCGGCGCGGCTTCCTCGCCGCGCGGCGTGAGCTCGCCACGAGGCAGTTCGACATCACTCTGGCGCTGCAGGATTACCTCAAGGCCGGCCTTCTCACCGCGCTCACGCGCGCGCCCGTCAAACTCGGCTACGATCGCGCCCGGGCGCGCGACATGAACTGGCTCTTCACCACGACGCAGATTCCACCCTCGGCGCCGGCACACATCCAGGATGAATACCTGGAATTCCTCGCGCCGCTCGGCGTCGAGGCGGAACCGATCGAATGGCGCCTGGGACCGTGGGAGAGCGAACGGGCGCGGCGGCGCGAACTGCTCTCGCGCTTCGATCGACCGATCGCATCGCTCGTGATCGGGAGCAGCCGACCGGAAAAGGACTGGGTCGCGGAACGCTGGGCAGCGGTATCGAATGCGCTGTATGCCGACTTCGGCCTGCAACCCGTGCTCGTGGGAGCGCGTTCTCCGCGCGAAGTGGAAACCGAGCGCGCGATCATGGCGAGCACCAACCCGCAGCCGGTCTCGCTCCTGGACAGCGGACTGCGGCCGCTGGTCGGCATCCTCGACGCGTCGGAGCTGGTGATCTCGCTCGACACCGGACCGCTGCACATGGCAGTGGCGCTGGGCCGCCCGGTCATCAGTCTCATCGGATTCAGCAACCCGCTGCGCACCGGGCCGTATCGCGCTTCGCAGGATCTCGTGGTGAGCGCATACGGGCCCACGACGCGAGCGGGGAAGCTGCTCACCGCCCGTCACCCCGATCGCATGACACGCATCACGGCAGGCGATGTTCTGGAGAAGGTGGAAGTATGGCGGAACCTGCGAGACCGGCAGCGAAATCGTAGCCCACACCCAGCTCGCGAAGAAGACTGACCAGCCGGGCGAGCGGTAGCCCCATCACCGCGAAGAAGTCGCCGTCTATGCGTTCCACCAGCGTGGCGCCGAATCCCTGAATGCCGTACGAGCCGGCCTTGTCCATCGGCTCCTCAGTGGCAACGTACGCGGCGATGGTGCGATCGGTGAGCGGAAGAAACGTCACGGCCACCTCTTCCACCGCCGAGAGCGTACGGTCGCCGAACGTCGCGGCGACGGCGGTGAACACGAGGTGCGACCGACCCGCCAGACGCCGCAGCATCGTGCGCGCTTCATCGTGGTCGCATGGCTTGCCGAGCACGTCGCCGTCTTCCACGACGATGGTGTCGGCGGAGATGACCAGCGCTCCGGGGAAGCGCGCGGCGATCGTCGCACCCTTCTCCCTCGCGAGTCGCTCGACGTGCGCGCGCGGGAGCTCGCCCGGAAATCGCGATTCGTCGATGTCGGCGGGAACCACTTCGTGCGGGATGCCTATCATGCCGAGCAGGTCGTGCCGCCGGGGCGATGCCGACGCGAGCACCACGCGCACGCTCAGCGCTCCAGCCAGAGCGTCACCGGCCCGTCGTTCACGAGATCGACATCCATCATCGCGCCGAAGCGGCCGGTTTCCACCTTCACGCCGCGCGAGCGGAGCCGCTCGACGAACAGCTCGTAGAGCCCCTCGGCTTCCTCGGGGCGCGCCGCATCGATGAAGCTCGGCCTTCTCCCCTTCCGCGCGTCGCCGTAGAGCGTGAACTGCGAGACCACGAGCAGCGCTCCGCCCACGTCCTCGAGGGCGAGGTTCATCTTTCCTTCGTCGTCGCCGAACAGGCGCAGACCGATCACCTTGTCGGCCATCCAGTCGACCTGGTCCGCGCCATCGCCGTGCGTGAAGCCGACGAGCAGGCAGAAGCCGCGTCCCACGCGGCCCACGACTTCACCATCGATTCGGACTTCCGCGCGCGAGACGCGCTGGAGAAGGAGACGCACCGTTCAGGAGCGGGTGCCGGCCGCCTGCTTCCCGTTTCCGGCGAGCGACAGCTCGCCACGCATCACTTCCACCAGTGCGGCCAGCCCCTGCGTGACGCTCACCACGGGTTCGTATCCGAGGATGGCGCGGATTCGATCGAGAGAAGCGAGCGAGTCGCGCACGTCGCCCGTACGCGAAGGTTCGTGACGTGCATCCACTTCGGCGCCGGTGAGCGTCCGGATGCGCTGCCAGAGCTCGTTCACGCTTATCCGCTCGCCGCAGCCCACGTTGAACACTTCGCCGAAGGCCGCGGGGCCCGCTTCACAGGCGAGCAGATTCGCGCGCACCACGTTGGCGACGTTGGTGAAATCGCGCGTCTGATTGCCGTCGCCGAAGATGGTGGGCGCTTCGTTTGCCAGCGCCAGCGTGATGAACTTCGGCACCACGGCGGCGTACTGCGACGTGGGGTCCTGCCGCGGTCCGAAGACGTTGAAGTAGCGGAGCGCCACGGTGGGCACCTGGAACGACGCGTGGAACGCCCTGCAGTACTGTTCGCCCGAGAGCTTCGCCACCGCGTACGGCGACAGCGGACGCGCCACCATCTCCTCGCGCTTGGGGAGCTCGGGCGTGTTGCCGTAGGCCGAAGACGACGCCGCGTAGACCACGCGCTTCACGCCCGCATCGCGCGCGGCGATGAGGACGTTCAGCGTGCCCGTGGCGTTGACGGCGTGCGAGGCGACCGGATCCTTGATCGACCGCGGAACCGAGGGGAGCGCCGCCTGATGCAGCACGTAGTCGGCGCCGGCGATGGCGCGCGCGCACACGTACGGATCGGTTATCGATCCCTCCACCAGCTCGATCGAGTCGAGCCACGCCGCGATGTTCTCGCGCTTTCCCGTCGAGAAGTCATCCACCACGACGACGTCGTCGCCGCGCCGGGCGAGATGTTCCACCAGGTGCGACCCGATGAAGCCCGCACCTCCCGTTACCACGTATCGCATGTGCGTCTCTACTCCACCGTGACCGATTTGGCGAGGTTGCGCGGCTGGTCCACGTTCGCGTCGCGCTTCACGGCGATGTAGTACGCCAGAAGCTGCAGCGGCACCGATGCCACGATAGGCGTGAACATGTCGATCGACTCGGGAATCCGGATCTCGTAATCGAGCAGTCCGCGAAGCGAGTCCTCGTCGCGGCTGGTGAGGCCGATCACGCAACCTCCGCGCGCCTTCACCTCCTGCACGTTCGATACGATCTTGTCGAACACCGAGTCGTGCGGCGCGATGAACACCACCGGCATGTTCTCGTCGATGAGCGCGATCGGACCGTGCTTCATCTCCGCAGCGGGATACCCTTCCGCGTGGATGTAGCTGATCTCCTTCAGCTTCAGTGCGCCCTCGAGCGCGGCGGGGAAGTTGAAGCCGCGACCCAGGTAAAGGAAGTTGGCCGCATCGCGGAACTGCTCCGCGATCAGCTCGATGTCGCCGGCGCGATCCAGCACGTCGCGAATCTGCCCCGGCAGCGCGGCGAGCGCCTCCGCGATGCGACGCCCCTCGTCCGCCGGGAGGCCGCGCAGCCGCGCGAGGCGGAGCGTGAGGAGCGCCAGCGCGGTGACCTGGCTGGTGAACGCCTTCGTGGACGCCACCCCGATCTCGGGGCCGGCGTGGATGTAGATGCCGCCGTCCGATTCGCGCGCTATCGTGGATCCCACCACGTTGACGATGCCGAGTGCGCGCGCGCCACGGCGCTTCGCCTCGCGCATGGCGGCGAGCGTGTCGGCAGTCTCACCCGACTGCGATATCACGATGCAGAGCGTCTTCGGGCCGATCACCGGATTCCGGTAGCGGAACTCCGACGCGTACTCGACCTCCACGGGGATGCGCGCCAGCTCCTCGATCATGAACTCGCCGATGAGCGCCGAGTGCCAGCTCGTTCCGCACGCGGTGATCACGATGTTGTCGAACTCGAGCAGCTCCTCGTCGGTCAGATTGAGACCGCCGAGCCGCGCAGCGCCCTCCTCCACGCGGAGCCGGCCGCGCATGGTGTTCTCGATCGTGGTGGGCTGCTCGAAGATCTCCTTCAGCATGAAGTGCGCGAAGCCGCCGCGCTCGATCATGTCGAGGTCCCAGTCGATGCTGCTCACCGGACGCGTGAGCGCCACGGCGTTCATGTCGATGATGCGATAGCCGTCGCGCTCGAGCACGGCGAGATCGCCGTCGTCCAGATAGATCACCTGGCGCGTGTGGGCGAGGATGGCCGAGACGTCGCTCGCCACGAAGTATTCGCCCTCGCCGAGCCCCACGAGCAGCGGGCTTCCCTTGCGCGCGGCAACGATCTTGTCGGGCTCGCGGCTCGAGATCACGGCGATTCCGTACGTGCCATCGACCTTGTGCAGCGCCTCGATCACCGCCTCCTCGAGGTTGCCGTCGTAGAGCTCCTCGATGAGGTGGGCCAGCACTTCGGTGTCCGTCTCCGAGCGGAATTCGTGGCCCGCGTCGTTCAGCGCCTTGCGCAGCGACGAGCCATTCTCGATGATGCCGTTATGTACGACGGCGATGTCGCCGTCGCAGGAGATGTGCGGGTGCGCGTTGCAGAAGTTGGGAGCTCCGTGGGTCGCCCAGCGGGTGTGAGCGATACCGATCGTGCCGTGCAGTGGAGCAGCCTGCAGCGTCGACTCGAGCTCGACGATCTTGCCGGCGGCCTTCCGCGTCTCCACTCCGTTGCCATTCGTGATCGCCATCCCGGCCGAGTCGTAGCCGCGATACTCGAGTCGCTTGAGCCCCTCGAGGAGGAGCGGCGACGCTATCCTCGGACCGACGTAGCCAACAATTCCGCACATTTGGTTTGGTTCCTCGATAAGAAAAAATTCAGCGCAGGGCATCCAGCGGCACGCGCGACCTGGCGACCAGATCTCGCGCTTCCGCTTCGCTCGGCGCTTCGGCGATCACACGCACGATCGGTTCCGTGCCCGAGGGCCGGACATGCACCCACCGATCGCTCCATGCGAGCCGCAAACCGTCGAGGTCGTTGGCCTCCGCATCACCAAACTCCTCACGCAGGCGTGCGTAGACCGCGTCCAGCGGCGCCGAAGGGCGGTCCAGCTTGTCCTTGACGATCGAATAGCTCGGGAAGTGAGCGAGCGTCCGTGACATCGGCGCCGCATCTTCCAGCAGCATCTGTAGAGTCATCGCAACAGCAAGTGGTGCATCGCGGCCAAGGTGAAGCTCCGTCAGGATCACCCCGCCATTCCCTTCACCTCCAATGGCAGCGCCCTCGTCCCGCATGCGCACCGCAACGTTCACTTCGCCAACAGGTGCGCGGAGAACGGTGGCACCTGCTTCCGCGGCAACGTCATCTACCACACGACTGGTCGAGAGGTTCGCCACGACCGGCCCTGGCCGGTAGCGCAACGCGAGCCGCGCTGCCAGAGCGAGCGTCCAGTCCTCGCCGATCGCCTTCCCTTCGTCGGACACGAGGGCGAGCCGATCCACGTCGGGATCGGTCGCGAACCCGACATCCGCCCGGGCGTCGAGCACAAGTCGTTCCAGATCTCCGAGATTCGCCGCCACCGGCTCAGGCGGGCGGGGGAAACGCCCGTCGGTCTCCAGGTTGATGGCGGTAACGTGGCAGCCGAGTCGCTCGAGAAGCGCAGGGATGATCGCGCCGCCCGCGCCGCGCGCGCAGTCGAGCGCGACACGGAACCCGCGCTTCCGAATTGCTTCGACGTCGATGAAATCGAGCGCCAGGACGCTATCCAGGTGCCGCGCGATCGCGCCGTCATCGGCATGCACCTGGCCGAGCTCGTCCCAGGTGGCGCGCGGGAAAGTTCCTTCGGCGAGCGAGCGCATCGCGGCCGCATCCGCGGCATCGAGGAAAAGTCCGCTGGGCCCGATGAACTTGAGCGCGTTCCACTCGATCGGGTTGTGGCTGGCCGTGATCGCCAGCCCTCCGGCGGCGTGATGGTGTTCGACGGCGAGCTGGATCGTGGGCGTGGGCGCGAGGCCCACGTCGATGACGTCGCAGCCAACCGACTGCAGCGCCGCCAGGACCGCCCTGTGGAACATCGGCCCCGAGACGCGCGAGTCGCGTCCCACGACGATGTTTCTTCCGTTTCCGCGCGACCGCGCCCACGCGCCGAACCCCGCCGCGAATCCCGTAACCACTTCGGGCGTGAGCGCTTCGCCCACCCTGCCCCGGATCCCCGACACACTGACCATCAACCCTTCATACACAATCCCGCCTCCCAGGAGGAAACCCGAAACATAAATACCCGCCCATCTCCACGTTGGCCTGTAGTAAAGGGACCGATCAGCCCCCCCCGACGTTACGCCCCCCGCCCCCCACCGCGCCGCGCCCCCAACTCCCAGGATACCTTTGCCGACCATGGATGCCCGCTTTCGCGGGCATGACGCGGCGTGGTGTGCAGTTCATAGGATGCCCGCTTTCGCGGGCATGAGTGGAGCGGTATGCAGTTTCTGTTTCCCGTCTCCTGTGTCCTGTTGCCTTTCCCTGCTCTCTGCTTTCTGCTCTCTGCCCTCTCACAAGCATGCCCCCTCCCCTCTCCCTCATCTCCCTCGCCATGGCGGCCGGCGGCGGCACGGTCGACGGCATCGAAGTCCGCCAGCTCGTGGCGGCGGGCGTCACGATGCTGCAGCGCTGCGCGCCGCTCGTGCGGACGCTGGCGGGCGCGCGCGGCGCGCTGCTCCTCGGCAGCGCCAGCGACTCCGTCGTCGCGCTGGCGGCGTGCGAGGGGCATGGCGCGGTGCTGCTCGACCCGGCGTGGAGCGCCGAACGCATCGGCGCCGCGCTCGAGGCTTCCGGCGCGCGCGTCGTGTTCACGCGCGCAGAGTACGCGGCTGTGGTGCCGTCGGACGTGGCACTCCTGTCACTCGATGAGCTCCCCGGACACGTGCGCTTTTCGCACGGTGCCGTGGAGCGCCGGATCGATGTGGGCTCGCACTTCGGGCTCACCATCGAAGGCGAG
>JBIQLU010000021.1:30089-34863 GCA_044463985.1 Gemmatimonas aurantiaca
CGCACGAAGCTCACTCCTTGTAGCTGTACTCCGCGAGGAGCTTCCGCGCTTCGGGCACTCCATTCCCGCGGTCGCCCAGGTCGATCGCGCCGTCGACCACGACCTCGAGCAGCGCGTCCACCACGTTCGGATCGAATTGCGTGTCGGCCATGCGTCGCAATTCGGTGAGCGCCGCCTCGTAGCTGAGCCCCGATCTGTACGGACGCCTGCTCATCATCGCATCGAAGGCGTCGGCCACCGACACTATTCGCGCCTCGTGCGGGATCCGGTTGCCGGCCAGGCCGTCGGGCACGCCGGTGCCGTCGAGACGTTCGTGGTGCGAGCGCACGACGTTCAGCACCACGTGATTGTCGCGAAGGAGAGGATGCAGCACGCGCCATCCGAGAAGCGGGTGCGTCATGATGTGCTCGTATTCTTCGCGTGTGAGCGGCCCCGCCTTGTTCAGGACATCCTCTCTCACGCCGATCTTGCCGATGTCGTGGAGCTGGCCACCCAGCTCTATGTTGTGCACCACGCTCTCCGCCACCCCGAGCTTCCGCGCGATCGCGCCGGAGTAGCTGCTCACTCGCACCGAGTGGCCGCGCGTGTACGGGTCCTTCAGCTCCAGCGCCTCTGCCAGCGACTGCACTCCGGCGAGGAAGGTTAGCTCGAGGCGTTCGGCCTGCTCCCGCACGCGCTCCTCGAGGCGCTCCTGATAGTCGCGATTCTCACGCATGAGCCGCCGCTTCTCGAGCGCCTGCGCCACGCGTGCGCGGACTTCCTCGAAAACGAACGGCTTGGTGATGTAGTCCATCGCGCCGGCGGAGAGGCACTCCACGGCGACTTCCACTTCGGCGACCGCGGTGATCAGAACGAAAGCGACGTCGGGGTGCCGCAGTCGTACCTCGCGCAGGAGCTCCGAACCGGTCATCCCGGGCATCCGCATGTCCGAGAGGACGAGCTCCACGGGCTCGCGACCCAGTATGGCCAGAGCTTCCTCGCCGGAGCCGGCCTCGAAGATGGAGAATCCGTCGCTCTTCATGAGGCGGGCGAGCGCCTGCCGCAGGCGAGGTTCGTCGTCCACTACGAGGCAGGTGCGAGCGGGCTTTGGTGCTTCGTGCGTCACAATGCCATCCCGGTTATCTTCCGCGAACTCTCCAACAGGCCTCCTGGATGACCCGAATCTACGACGAAGATCTCGAGCCCGGCTTCGGTACGCGGGCCATACACGCCGGACAGCGGCCGGAGCCGCTCGCTGGCGCGATCATGACTCCCGTGTACCTGACATCCACCTACGTACAGGATGAGCTGGGCAAGCACAAGGGGTACGAGTACGCGCGCAGTAAGAACCCGACGCGGGAGGCTCTCGAGCGCAACGTCGCCGCGCTCGAGGGCGCGAAACACGGCTTCGCGTTCTCCAGCGGGACGGCGTGCATCGACTCGATCATTAAACTTTTCCAATCTGGCGATCACATCATCTGCGGCGAGAACGTCTACGGCGGAACCTTCCGCCTCTTCGATCGCCTGTTGAAGAACTACGGCCTGAGTTTCACTTACGTGGACACGCGCGACCCGAACAGGATCGCCGAAGCGTGCACGCCGAACACGCGCGCCGTTCTGATCGAGACTCCCACGAACCCGCTGATGTGGATCACCGATCTCGGTGCCGCCGCGGAGGCGGCGCACGCGGCGGGAGCGCTGCTGATCGTGGACAATACCTTCGCCACGCCATACTTCCAGCATCCGTTCCAGCACGGCGCCGACATAGTCTACCACTCCACCACCAAGTATCTCAACGGCCACAGCGACATGATCGGCGGCATCGCGCTGCTGAACGACGATGGCATCGCGGAGCGGCTCGGCTTCATCCAGAACGCAGCGGGCGCGATCCCGGGCCCCTTCGACTGCTGGCTCGCGCTGCGCGGCACGAAGACGCTGCACCTGCGCATGCCGCGCCACGATGAGAACGGCCGCCGCGTCGCCGCGTACCTCGCCGAGCGCCTCGGTGCGGAGCACGTGATCTACCCCGGCCTGGAGTCGCACCCGCAGCACGACTTGGCACGCCGGCAGATGACCGGCTACGGCGGGATGATCACCGTGGACATGGGCACGCGCGAGCGCGCCGCCGCCTTCCTGTCGGGTACGCGAATCTTTTCGCTCGCGGAATCGTTGGGTGGAGTCGAGAGTCTCATCAGCCACCCCGCCTCCATGACCCACGCCTCCGTCCCCCCCGACCGCCGCGCCAGCCTCGGCATCACCGACGGTCTGGTCCGCCTCTCCTGTGGAGTGGAGGACGTGGGGGATCTTTTGTCGGACATCGAAGTGGCGCTTGGCAAGGCGGGGGTGAAGGCAGGAAGCAGAAGGCAGAAAGCAGGAACTGCCAGCGTGTAGGGAGCCAGGCGCTGAAGCCGCGGGGTCTGCTGTCTGCGCTCTGCTCTCTGCTTTCTGCCTTCTCCAACCAGGGAGATCACCATGCCTGACACCAAGATTCTGTCCCAGATCTCACCCGTCGCGTGGGAGCATCCCGCGGACAGGGCGGCGTTGAATTCGCTGAGGGCGCTGCCGGGGTTCGACGAAGTGCTGCGCAAGGTGATGGGGCAGATCGGGGAGCGCGGTGTGCGGCAGCTCTTCACCGCGAATGCAGTACGGATCGGGCCGAACCAGCGGCCGCGCCTCCACGACCTGCTCACGGAAGTGCTGGAAACGATGGACTGGCCGGAGCGGCCGGAACTCTACGTGTCGCAGACTCCGATCGCGAACGCGATGGCCGTCGGATTCCAGAAGCCGTTCATTGTCGTGAACTCGGGCGCGATCGAGATTCTCGATCACGATGAGCAGCGCGTGATACTCGGCCACGAGCTGGGACACATCATGAGCGGCCACCCCACGTACACCACGCTCGCGCTCATCATCCTGAACATCGGCTTCAGCAACATCCCCGTGCTCGGGCTGATCACGCTCCCCATCCAGCTCGCGCTCCTCGAGTGGTATCGCAAGGCGGAGCTCTCGGCCGACCGCGCGGGGCTCCTGGCCACGCAGGATCCACGGTCGTCGATGCAGCTCTTCATGCGCTTCGCCGGCGGCCCTCCGTACGACGACGAGACGAACCTCGACGAGTTCCTCCTGCAGGCCGAGGAGTACGAGAGCGCAGGCAATGCGCTGGATGGTATTTTCAAGATTCTCAACGTCGCCTTCCGCACGCACCCGTTCAACACGGTGCGCGCGGGCGAGCTGCAGCGCTGGATCAGGGACGGCGCGTACGACAGGATCCTCGGCGGCGACTATCCGCATCGCGGCGATGACGACCGCCCGCTCTCCGAGGATTACGACGCCGCGGCGAGCTACTACGGCGATCAGGCGCGCGACGCTGTCACGCAGGTGCGGGATGCGCTGCGCGACGCACGCGATGCATTCACCGAAGCGTTCAGGAATACGACCAGGAAATGAAGCTGCTGATGGTGGGCGGCGGCGGACGCGAACACGCACTGGCGTGGAAGCTCCTCCGCGATGACCCGTCGCTGGAACTGATCTCCGCGCCCGGGAACCCGGGGCTTGCCGAGCTGGGACGCACGGCTCCCATCAAGGCCGGCGACATCCCCGCCCTCGCGGAACTCGCCCGGCGCGAGCGGCCCGATCTCACTCTGGTGGGTCCGGAAGCGCCGCTCGCCGCGGGGATCGTGGACGTATTCCGGGCCGCGGGGTTGCCGGTGTTCGGACCCACCGCGGCGGCGGCGAGAATCGAGTCGTCGAAGAGCTTCGCGAAGGACGTGATGCTCCGCGCGGGCGTGCCCACCGCCCGAGCGATGCGGCACACGAACATCAGCGACGCGAAGCGCGCGGCGCGCGAGCTCGGTGCTCCGGTCGTGATCAAGGCGTCGGGGCTAGCTGCCGGGAAGGGCGTGGTCGTGTGCGAAAGCATCGCCGACGCCGACGCGGCAATCGAGTCGATGCTCGACGCGCACATCTTCGGCGGCGCGGGCGACGAGATACTCGTCGAGGAGTTCATGGAGGGAGTGGAGCTCTCGATCTTCGCCATCACCGACGGCACCGAGCTTCTCCCGATGCTCCCCGCCCGCGACCACAAGCGGCTGCTGGAGGGCGACCGCGGGCCCAATACCGGCGGGATGGGCGCCTACGCGCCGGTGGCGGATGCGACCCCCGAACTCATCGCGGAAGTAGTCGAG
The DNA here is from genome assembly GCA_044463985.1 of Gemmatimonas aurantiaca. Lineage (GTDB taxonomy): Bacteria > Gemmatimonadota > Gemmatimonadetes > Gemmatimonadales > Gemmatimonadaceae > JADGGM01. Next base: position 34,253 of record JBIQLU010000021.1, read on the forward strand.
CGGATATTCACTCCCACGCTCGGCGCGCTCCGCGAGCGGGGCGCGACTTTCGCGGGGCTGCTCTATGCGGGACTCATGCTCACATCGGATGGGCCGCGCGTGGTGGAGTTCAACTGCCGCTTCGGCGATCCGGAGACGGAGGCGCTGATGCCGCTGCTCGAGAGCAGCCTGCTCGAGCCGTGTCTGGCGGTGGCGCGCGGTGAAGGGCTGCGCGGCGGCGAACTTCGGTGGAGTGACGAGTGCGCGGTGACCACCGTGGTGGCCGCGGAGGGGTATCCTGATTCTCCACGCAAGGGCGCGCGGATCGAACTCCCTGCGCCGGCGGAAGGCGTGCACATCTTCCACGCCGGCACCGCGCGCGATGCGGATGGCCGGCTCGTCACCGCCGGCGGCCGCGTGCTCGCCGTGACGGCAGTGGCGCCACGCATGGAAGACGCGCGCGCCGCGAGCTCCGCCGCCGCTGCCGCGATCGACTTCGCGGGAAAGCAGTACCGCGCGGACATAGGAACGACGGGGTCAGGCACTTAATGTAGAGGTTCGCGCGGGGGAGGTGCGGGGGGGTCCACAATAAGTGCATGGGCCCCCCCCCCCCCCGCGCCGGCCTTTCCCAG
>JBIQLU010000021.1:34873-35518 GCA_044463985.1 Gemmatimonas aurantiaca
TCGGACATAGGAACGACGGGGTCTACGACGGGGTCAGGTACTTGATGTAGAGGTCCGGGAAGGGTTGGTTCCGGGACCTCTACATCAAGTACCTGACCCCTCTCCTGGGACCTCTACATCAGGTGCCTGACCCCCCTCTTCGATGCCCGAGCTTCCCGAAGTAGAAACCATCGCGCGCGACCTCGATCGCGCGCTGCGCGGCGCGCTCATCACCGGCGTGTCGGTCACCCGACCCGACGTACTGCGCGAAGTCTCGGCGCGCACGCTGGCGAAGCGCGCCACGGGTGCCACGATCGTGCGCGTGTGGCGGCGCGCGAAGCACGCCGTCATCGATCTTTCGACCGAAGACCGCATTGTCGTTCAGCCACGCTTCACTGGCGCCCTGCTGATCGACGATGGCGCGCTTCCCGAAGAAGAACGCCTCTACTCCACCCTCGCCTTCTCGCTGGCCGATGGCCGCGCGCTCCACTACCGCGATATCCGCCGGCTCGGCACGGTGGCGCTCATGCGGCCGGAGCGGTGGTCTGAGTACTCCGGAAAGATGGGCGTCGAGCCACTCGACCCGGCGTTCACTTCCGAGTATCTATGGAGCGTCCTCCACGGATCGACGCAGGCGGTGAAGAAGTTGTTGATGGATCAGAGCAG
>JBIQLU010000022.1:0-15165 GCA_044463985.1 Gemmatimonas aurantiaca
AGCCCCCAGCCGCAACGCGGCTGGGGGCTCTACAATCAGGTGCCTGACCCCGTCGTCGCCGGGACCTCTACGATCAGGTGCCTGACCCCGCCCGACGCGCCGCACGCAAAACGCGATCGGCGTACTCGTACGGCGACTCGTCCACCGAACGGCGAGGTAGAACGAAGGCCGCCTCCTGCGGGTCAGAGGAGTCGGGATCGTTCACCATGCGGTCACCGCCAGCCGCCGACACGGCAGCCTCGAAGCGCTCGACCGCATCCAGCATCTCGACGAGCTCCTCGCTCGATTCGGCGCCGGTGAGCTCCACGCCGCGCGCCCCGAGCGTGGAGGCCACCGAGAGCGACACCGACCTGCGCTCCGCTGCTCGGCCCGGATCGAGCGCCTCTTCCCGGGACTCCCATGACCTGCCCGATTCGGACATCCCTTCCCTCCTTCATTCAGAAAGTCATTCGAGGGAGCCGGATCGGTTCAATTACGGTGCCGCTGGAAGCTCCTGCCCATGGGTACGACCTCGGCTGCGCGCTAAGCGGGAGGCGCATACTATCATGGCATGCTTCGCGAGATGACGCTTCCGGGCGGCGTGTCCGCCTTCGCTGCCGACCTGCCCGGCGATTCCCGGCCGCCTCTGCTGCTGATCCACGGGATGTTCGGTGGCGCCTGGCAGTTCGCGGAATGGCAGGCGCGCCTCCTTCAACGCGGCCGATCCACCGTGGCGATCGACCTCCGCGCCGACGATGCGACCGACCCGAGCCGCAACCTGGGAAGCGCTTCCCTTTCCCATTACGTGGATGTCGCTCGCAGAGCCGCGCGTCACCTCGAGTGTCCGGCGGCTGTGGGCCACTCCATGGGCGGACTGATCGTTCAGAAGCTGGCCGAGGAAGGCGCCGTCTCGGCGGCCGTGCTGCTCTGCTCCGCGCCGCCCCGATGGATCACGGCGCTCAGCGGCGGCCTGCTCGCGCGCATGGCGAAGTACACGCCGGAGCTGCTCGGCTCGCGTGCGCTGGTGCCGCTCCGCTCCGATGCCGACGCGCTCTTCCTCGAACGCGTTCCCCTCGCCGAGCGAGATGACGTGTTCGCGCGATTGCGTCCCGAAAGCGGTCGTGCGGCGCGCCAGCTCGCATTCGGCGCTGTGGCCGTCGACTCCGCGCGTGTGAAGTGTCCGATGCTCTCGATCGGCGCCACGGGAGATCGTTTTCTGCCGCCGCGCATCGCGCGCGCCATCGCCCGCAAGTATCGCGGCGACTACCGGGAATACGAGGGACACGGCCACTACATCGTGGGAGAGCCCGGGTGGGAGCGCGTGGCCGACGACGTGGCGGACTGGCTCGCCGCGCACGAGTGACGGCGGGAGGGCAGCCGCCGCTCGCGCGTCAGAGTGCGAACATCACCACGAGCTCGGCGACGATCAACAGCACTATCGCGATCTCCAGCGCTTCGGCGCGCGCGGCCTGCGCCTCGTCGTTCAGCATCGCGTAAGTCTCGCGGATGATCCCGAGCTTGCGATCGATCCCGCTGCGCCACACCCGACCGCGAAAGATGTCCAGCGCCGCGGAGTACACGCGCGCCAGGTAGACGTCGTCGGTCACCTTGAGAGAGTTCTCCACGCGCTCCACGACTTCCGTGGAGTCGGCCACGAGCGTCTGAAGGTCGCCGAGCAGCCGCGCGTACCGGCGGATGATCCGCGCCAGACCGGCGCGGCGCGCACTCGCGACCCGGGTGTACATCAGCGGGAGCTGGTCGTCGAGGAGCGAGTCGTACACGCGCAGTTCCAGCAGTTGCGCGTTCGCGAACTCGAGTACGTACTGGATGTCGGTGTCCTCCTCCGCGGGCTCGACCACCAGCGCGTTGTCCCAGGTGAGAATCGCCAGATCGTCGGAGTAGTACGAGAAGCGGTTGGGAAGAAGCTCGCGCAGAGCGGCGTGCGAGAGCGGCCGGCGCTCGTTGAGAAGGAGCGGCGCGACGTCCTGATCGCGAAGCAGCTCCGCCGAGAGCTCGGCTCCATCGCTGTCCGCGAAGCGAGTGATGCGGAACACCACGTAGTCCTCGGTCACGCCGGCAATGCTGCGTCGCTCGATCGCCGACTCTATTCGGGTGACCAGCGCATCCAGGTGTCGCAGGAAGAGCGGCGTGAGGTCGGTACGCACATCCACCGCGTTGCCGAAGTCGGCGTATTCCATCCAGGTGGCGCCGCGAGGCGCGGGCACGCGCAGACGCAGCGACACCACGCCAAAATCGAAGATGCGCGCCGACACCTCCGCCTCCACTTCACGTCCATCTATCGGAATTCTCTCGCTGCCGAGCGTCACCGTGACAGGTGGGTTCCTGATCTGGATCGCCTGCCCCTCACCGCGCAGCGGTCGCGCGCGCTCTGGCGCGTTCGGGGAGAGAAGCTCGAGAGCGCGCGCGAGGTGTATCTCGTAGCCAACGTCGAAGAGCCGGTATACGATGGCCGATCCGTCTACGCGCGCGTTCGCGAGCAGATGTGCCGCAGGACCCGGCGGAACTGGAAGCTGCTCGTCCGCGGTCATCGTATTTCGGATAAGTGGCGTGCAAAGCGCGGCAGGGCCATGTAGCAATGTACAGCCGGCTTGCTCCGCCGCGCAGCAGGACTGTAGCATTCCCGAGTACACTCGAGGAGAAGAACGAAACATCATGACCAGTCAACCGGAGGCCTGGCTTCGCGGCCCGCTCGAAGGCGTCGACCCGTACCTCATGCCGGCCGCACACGCGCTCCTTCAGGCGTCGGAAGATCTCGAGCGCGCCGCGCGCGGCCTCACACAGGAGCAGCTCTGGGCGCGTCCAGGAGGCGCGGCCTCGCCTGGTTTCCACCTGTCTCACATCGCCGGCGTGATCGACCGGCTGCTCACGTATGCACGCGGCGAGGGGTTGAGCGAGGCGCAGCGCGAAGCGCTGGCGGAGGAAACGACTCCCGCCGAACCGCCCCCCGACGCCGACACTCTGATACAGCGCGCGCAGAGCACCATCGAGGCTGCCCTCGTCACCTATCGTGCGACGCCACGGGAAAAACTGCTCGAGCCGCGACCGGTCGGGCGCAAACAGCTTCCGTCCACCGTGCTGGGCCTCTATTCGCACGCAGCCGAGCATGCGATGCGGCACACCGGCCAGCTCATCACCACCACGAAGATCGTCCGCGCAGGGACCTGATGGCGGTCTTCGACGACTTCCTGAAGCTCGACATCCGTGCGGGCGTGGTGGTGGAGGCCGAAGCATTCCCTGAAGCACGCAAGCCGGCGATAAAACTCCGCATCGACTTCGGTGCCGGAATCGGAGTGAAGCGCTCGAGCGCCCAGATCACCGAGCGCTACGCTCCCGAGGAGCTCGTCGGGAGACAGGTGGTGGCCGTGGTGAACTTTCCACCGCGCCGCATTGCCGGCTTCGAGAGCGAAGTGCTGGTACTCGGTGCGTACGGCGAGTCGGGCGAGGTGGTGCTGCTGGCGCCGGACGCGCAGGTTCCGCGCGGCGCGAAGGTGGGCTGAGCCATTCACCGCGGAGAAGGCGCGCACTTGACAACGGAGCGTGCGCGTTCTCAACTTCGATCAGTTACGCCGGCGTCTACGCGTCTCTTCGGCGAGTGGGGCGGAGCCGCTCCGTGGCGTATGGAACTTTCGCGAGCATGAAAGGCATGGTACTTCAGGCAGCTCGTCCCGAATCCTTCGACGCAGCAGCGCGGCGCAATCAGCCTCCGCGCTGTGTTGCCGGAGGCATGTGCGTCATGTGTGGCTGTTGCATGGGCAACGCTGCCGAATATCGGGGCGGGGTGGCACGTCGAACGTGACTGAATGGATCGCGAAGCAAGCGACGTTCCCCTCCGCCGGCCCCTCGATCGAGAGGCCGGTTTCTTTTTCCCCTCCGGCGAGAGCGCGGTCCCGCTCGGAGCTGCCGCACCCGCGAAGCTGGATTCATACGACTTCAACCACAACAACAGGGATCCGATCATGACGACCTCCGCCGCACCCGACAAATCGCTGAACGACCGCGGATACGCACGTCCCGACGTGCTGGTTTCCACGGACTGGCTCGCGGAGCATCTCGATGATCCCGCGATCCGCATCATCGAGAGCGACGAGGACGTGCTCCTGTACGACATGGGGCACATCCCGAATGCCCAGAAGGTCGACTGGCACGCCGACCTCAATGATCCGATCAGACGCGACTACGTCGACCGCGAGGCATTCCAGAAGCTCCTCCGCTCGAAGGGGATCGACGAATCGAAGACTGTCGTGTTCTACGGCGACAAGAACAACTGGTGGGCCACGTACGCGTTCTGGGTATTCCAGCTCTTCGGCTTCACCAACGCGAAGATCCTGGACGGCGGCCGCCTGAAGTGGGAGCAGGAAGGACGCGCCCTCGTGACGGATGTGCCGCGCTTCGAGCCCACGAACTACACCGCGCCGGAGCGCTCCGACAGCGAGATTCGCGCTTTCCGCGACGAGGTCCGCAAGCACGCCGAGGCGAAGAAGCCGCTCGTCGACGTACGCTCGCCCGATGAGTTCTCCGGCGCGAAGACCCACATGGCCGACTACCCGCAGGAAGGGGTGCTGCGCGGCGGACACGTGCCGGGCGCGAAGAACGTCCCCTGGTCGCGCGCGGCCAACGCGAACGGAACGTTCAAGAACGCCGACGAGCTGCGCGGCATCTACGAGAAGGAGATCGGCCTGAAGAAGGGCGACGACGTCATCACCTACTGCCGTATCGGTGAGCGCTCGGCGCACACATGGTTCGCGCTCACCTACCTGCTCGGCTACGACAAGGTCCGCAACTACGACGGAAGCTGGACCGAGTGGGGGAACTCGGTTGGACTTCCGATCGAGCGATGAGCGGACCAGCGAGAGAGCCCGCCGGCGAGGCCGCACAGGAAGTGCGGCCTCCCAACACGATCGCGCTGCAGTGGCATGGCGGTCATCGCTTCGAGTTCGGCCGCGATGGTGGTCCCGTGGTGCAGATCGATGGCGACGCCGTGACCGGACCTTCGCCGGTGGACACTCTCCTCGGTGCGCTGGCGGGGTGCGCGTCTTCCGACGTGGTCGACATCCTGGCGAAGCGGCGCACGCCGGTCGCGACGCTCGAGGTGCGAGTGCACGCGCAGCGGGCGAATGCCGTCCCTCGCCGTGTGACGCACCTGCTGCTGGAATTCAGAATCACAGGCGAGGGAATCGAGCGCGAGCACGCGGAGCGCGCTATCGATCTCTCGATCAACAAATACTGTTCGGTGCGCGACTCGCTCGATCCGAATATTCCGATCGAGTGGTCGCTGGCGCTGAACGACACTCCAATGCTTCGCACCACGGGTTGAGATGCGAGTAGCCGCGCCCGGCGATCTCCGGATCGATGATTTCATAGGTCACACGCCCACTGTCCGCCTCGAGAGGGTGGTAGATGCGGCCGCCGCCGAAGTCTGGCTCAAGGTCGAGGGGATGAATCCGGGCGGTTCGATCAAGGACCGCACTGCACTCGGCATGGTGGCCGATGCGGAAGCTCGAGGGGTGCTGAAACCGGGTCAGACCATCGTGGAGCCGACGTCGGGCAACACGGGCGTCGGCCTCGCGCTCATCGCCGCCGCGCGCGGGTACCCGCTGATTCTCTGCCTCCCCTCGAGCATGAGCGAGGAGAGGAAGCGCACTCTTCGCGCGTACGGCGCCGAGCTGGTTCTCACCGATCCGGAGCTTCGCATGATCGCCGCGATCGCCGAGGCGGAGCGCATCCGCGACGAGACGGGCGCGTGGATGCCGAACCAGTTCGCCAATCCCGCGAACCCGCGAGTTCATTACGAAACGACCGGCCCCGAGCTCTGGGAGCAGATGAACGAGAAGGTCGACGCGTTCGTGTACGGCTCCGGAACCGGAGGTACGATCTCCGGCGTGGGACGCTTCCTCAAGGAACGTGATCCGGCCATCAAGGTGATAGCGGTGGAACCGGCGCGCTCGGCGGTGTTGAGCGGCGGCGAGCGCGGGCAGCACCAGTTTCAGGGAATGGGGCCCGGCTTTATCCCCGACAACCTCGATCGCTCGATCATCGATCGGGTCATCCCCGTATGGGAGGAAGACGCATTCCCGCTCGCGCGCCGGCTCGCCCGCGAAGAAGGTCTGTTCGTGGGGATGTCCACCGGCGCCATCACGTGGGCGGCGATCCAGGTCGCACGCGAGCTGGGCCCGGGAAAGCGCGTTGCGATGATCAGCCCTGACTCCGGCGCGCGATATCTCTCCACGTCGCTATTCACTGACGAGTGACGGGGTCAGGTACTTCAAGTAGAGGTACGGCCAGCAAAGCTGCCCGGACCTCTACTTGAAGTACCTGACCCCGTCACTCGTCGCGCAGCGCCTCCACCGGATCGAGCCGCGAAGCGCGCCACGCCGGCAGGAGTGCGGCCGCCATCGCGACGCCGCCCAGCACGCACGCCGAGCCGGCGAGCATCACCGGGTCGGCCGCATCGAGGCCGTACAGGAAGGACGCCACGAAGCGCGTGGTGGCGAATGCCAGGATGAGGCCGGCCACGGTCCCCAGCAGCACGAGCCGGCCCGCCTCGCTCACCACCATTCGCATCACGCGTTCGCGCCCGGCGCCGAGCGCCAGCCTGATGCCGATCTCGTTGCGGCGGCGCGCGACGCCGTACGACAGCGTGCCGTACAGTCCGATCACCGCGAGCAGCAGCGCGAGCGCGCCAAAGAAGCCGGAGAGCGTGGCGAGCAGCCTCGGACGCGTCAGCGATGCGGAGACCTGCGCCTGCAGGGTCTTCAGGTCGAAGGAGATCGCCGGATTCATGGACGTGATGAGCTCCTTCACGCCGCCCGAAAGCGCCGCCAGCGAGCCGTCCGAGCGCAGCTCCAGGTTGACGTACTTCTCGGGATCGCTTCCGGCACCGAACGGGAGATACACGATGGGCTGGTTCTCCTCGGTCAGCTTCTGATATTTCGCATCGCGCACCACTCCCACGATTTCCATCGCCGGGCCCGTGCTGTCGCCGCGCTGCACGCTGAACGTCCTGCCGATCGGATTCACTTCGTGGAAGAAGTGCCGCGCCATCGCCTCGTTGACCACGGCCACTGGAATGGCTCTCCCCTGGTCGGCCGGTACGAGATCCCGACCCGCGACCAGGTCGGTGCCGAGCGTGGCGAAGTAGCCGTCGCTGACCTGGTTGAAGAACGCCAGCGCATCGAGCATCCCGCCGGGAGTGAAGCCCGGCACGACGAGCGCGTCGTTCCACGACATCCCACCTATTGGAGTGATCATCGAGGTACTGGCCGAGCGCACACCCGGCAGCTCACGTGCACGCCTGAGCAGCTCGTTCTGCGCGTCGAGGAGACGCGCATCGTCGTAGCCGGAATTGCCGAAATCGATCTGTGCCAGCAGAACGCCGTCGCTGCGGAAACCGGGATCCATCGTCGTCAGCTTGCGGAAGCTCCCCAGCAGCAGCGCGGCGGCCGTCACGAGGAGGAGCGAGAGCGCCACCTGACCGACCACGAGCGACTTGCCCATCCGCTGCCGTCCCTCGCCGTGTACCACACCGCGACCGCCCGATTTGATCGCCTCCTGCGGATCGACGCGCACGGCACGCCACGCCGGAGCGATGCCGAAGAGGATCCCGGTCATCACCGACACCCCGATCGTGAACGCCAGCACCCGCGCATCGATTCCGAGATCGAGCGAGATCACGCTGCCCGAGCCGGTGGACAGATAGTGAACGAGAAGCCGGGAGGCCCAGCGCGCGAAGAGGAGTCCCGCGCCGGCACCGATCAGCGAGAGAAGCAGACTCTCGGTGAGAAGCTGCCGCACGAGACGCCCCCTGCTCGAGCCGATGGCGAGGCGCACTGCGATCTCGCGCTGGCGTGCGGCCGCGCGCGCCATCAGGAGGTTCGCGATGTTGGCGCAGGAGATCACGAGCACCACGCCGACCACCACCATGAGCATGTAGAGCGCGTGCTCGTATCGGTCCCGCAGGTCGGACAGACCGCCAGCCGCCGGACGGGTGCCCAGCGTCATCTTCAGGTAGTCATCCTTATCGGCCGCGCGCCAGTTGGTCGGCAGGGTGGCCGCGAAGACTCCCGGCGAATGTGCCGCGAGCGCCGCTTGCACCTGCGCCTCGCTCAGTCCCGGAACGGGCCGGCCGACGATCGTGAGATACCAGCGCGATCGCGACTGCAGCACATCGGGGCCGAAGAAGATCGGCTGGGTGCAGAGCGGCACGTACACGTCCACCGCGCGCCCCACCTGCATACCGAAGAAGGATGGCGCTACCACCCCCACGACGTCGAACGGATGTCCATCCAGCGAGATCGAGCGACCGACGGCGCTCTGCGCCCCGCCGAGCTCCCGCTGCGCGAAGCCATCGCTGACCACGGCCACCGGTGCGCAACCCGGGCGGTCGTCGCTTCGCTGTAGCAGGCGTCCTCCCCCCGGCGACGGCAGCACGCCGAGCGTGGAGAAGAAGTCGCCGCTCACCCAGCTCCCGTTCGCGTAGCGGACGAGTCCACCCTCGGAGAGATCGACGCGGGAATCGGCGTACGCGAACACGCCGGAGAAAACGTCCTTCCCCACACCGTCGCGGATCTGCTCCCAGATGGGATACGTGAAGATGGGGTTGCTGAGATTTCCGTGCGACTCGCCCTGGCGGGAATTGTCGCTGCCGGTCGTGATGTCGAGGAGCTGCTGTGGATCCTTCACCGGCAGCGCCTGGAGCACCACGGCGTTTATGAGACTGAAGATCGCGGTGTTGGCACCGATGCCGAGGGCGAGCGAGAGGATCACGACCAGCGCGAAGCCGGGACTCGCGCGGATGGCACGGAGCGCGTAGCGCACATCGGCCGCTGCCGACTCTAGCCAGACGATCACGTCCACATCGTGGGTGTGTTCCTTCTGGATGGTGCGATTGCCGAAGCGGCGTGCCGCTTCGCGCGCGGCCGCATCCCGGCTCATACCCGCGCGCACCAGGTCGTCCGTGCGCTCGGCCAGGTGGAATTCCATCTCGCGGTCCAGCTCGCGCGAGAGGCGGCCGGAGCGCAGGAGGTTGAAGAGACGATTGTACCACGCCATTGAGTGACCTCTCGTATCCGGAACGAGCCGAACGCCGCGCGGCGATCAGGCGAAGCGGAGCACGCGCGCTACGCCGTCGGTGAGCTGCTCCCACTGCTGCTCCTCCGTCGCGAGCTGTCGTTTGCCGGCCGCGGTGATGCCGTAGAAGCGAGCTTCCCTGTTGGTGTCCGTCTTTCCCCACCGGCCGCGGATCCACCCTTCCTGCTCCATGCGGTGCAGAGCCGGATAGAGCGAGCCCTCTTCCACGCGCAGGAGGTTGGAGGAAGCCTGCTGTATGAGGGCGGTGAGCGCGTACCCGTGCAGCGCTCCGCGCGATGCGAGCACCTTGAGTACGAGAAGCGCGAGGGTACCGCGAAGGACGTCGGTTTTCTGTCGGGCCATGGCTAGTTGTCTAGGTATAGCTGTCTGGGCAACGATGCACTACGGGAGGCTGCGTGTCAATGCCGCCGGTGAACGAATCGACCAGCTACAGCGAACGGACTTCCGCCACCGCTGCCAGTGCGTCGCCTATCTCGCGTGAGAGGAGACGCGCTTCCTGCGTGGCGCTGGATACCTCCGAAAGCGCCGACTGCAAACCCGACGAACGGAACCTCACGAGGTCGAGTCGCAGATTGCCGAGCATGAGTCCGGCACTGTCGAGCTGGCGCGCGAGTGCCGCCCTGCGCCGAACCAGCTCGTCGAGCGTGGCGCGCTGGCGCTGCAGAAGCGCGAGCCGCCGCTCGCCTTCCGGCGAACCCGCGCCACCCTGCCGCCTGGTCTCAGCAATGCGGGCATCGAGCTCGTCCAGAGTACGCCAGTCGATGCTCCCATCCAGCTCGTGGAGCGCGCGTGCGATGTGCGCGACGCGATCGAGCAGCGCATCGACGGTGGAGCCCATCTCCGGCAGCAGCGCCCGATCTACCTTCGACATCCCGCGGTAGAGATCCAGGATCGCCCTGCGCTCCAGCGCGGCGCTCCGGATGGCGCCTCCCTGCGGGCCATCGAGCACCTCGCGCGGGGCGAGCTTCGCCAGCTCTTCCTCACCCGGCGGCTTCGGCGGAGCCGGAATGGCCCAGCGCGCTCGAGGCGCGAGAAGCACCTTGCGCAGATTCAATCCGCTCTCGCGCAGCGACCTGCCACGTCGCCAGAGCTTCCACGACATGAATGCCGGCACGAGCGGCGCGAACATCAGAGGCGGTACGTCCGGCACGCCGGCGAGCGCGCCGAGGCCGCCGCAGATCGCGGCCGCCGTGAGCCACGTGTATCCCCGCATCGCCTTCACGCGATCGAGCAGATTCACGCGACCGTGCCAGAGCCGCAGATCGGCGCGCTGCTCTTTAGTCAGACCCGCGAGATGCGCCGGCTCCATCACGATCCCCATGGGCCCCACTGGTGCGACGTCGCGCGCCCTTCCCTCCTGTCTTGCCTGAGGTGCCGGCACGGCACCACCCGCTCCCGCCTCGTAGGGAGCGCCTTCGCGTGCAGTGCGCACGCCTCGCGCTGCGCCCGGCACGGGCGAGATGTAGCGAACCGGCTCGCGCCGCTCGGAGCGCCACGTGACACTGCCGTCGCCCGGAGCGAGCGCCTCGCGGAATGCCGTCGCCGTGGGCCAGCGATCCTCGCGGTCCTTGAGCAGCGCCCTGTCGATCGCATCGCACAGCGCACGCGGTGTGTCGGGACGGAGCTCCTGGATCGGTCGCGGCGGCTCCGAGATGTGCTTGAGAAGCAAGGCCATCGAGTTGCCACCGGTGAACGGCACACGACCGGTCAGCATCTGGTACGCGAGTACGCCGAGCGAGTAGATGTCGCTCCGCCCGTCGATCTCGCTCTCGCCCACTGCCTGCTCGGGCGACATGTACGCGGGCGTTCCGACCGCCACCCCCGTAGCGGTCAGCCGCCCCGAAGCCTCCATCGCACGTGCGATCCCGAAGTCCGTCACGATCGCGCGGCCGCTCTCGCGATCGAGGAGGATGTTGTCGGGCTTGATGTCGCGATGCACCACGCCGCGCTGGTGCGCGTACGCCAGGGCATCGCAGACTTCGCGCAGCAGGCGTCGTACTTCGTCGATCGGCGGGCGCGGTATGTGGGCGAGGAGCGTCGCGAGGTTGCCGCCGTTCACCAGCGCCATCACGAAGTACGCCATTCCTTCATGTTCGCCCACATCGTAGATCGGTACGATGTGCGCGTGCGAGAGCTGCGCGGATGTCTGCGCCTCGCGCGTGAAGCGCGTGCGCACCGCGGGATCGTACGCGAGCTCGGGCGGGAGGACCTTGATGGCGACGGTCCTGTTCAGGCGCCGGTCGCGCGCGCCGTAGACCACCGACATCCCTCCGCGTCCGATCTCGCCCTCGAGCTCGTAGTGATCTCCGACGGCGGCTGTGACTCGCGCGAGGAGGGGTTCGCTCATCTGTGGCTCCCGGTGTTCGATGTCGGCTGGAACGGATAAGGATGCCCGGGTTCCCGCGATCCCGCCAGATGCCGCTTCCCGCGCACCGGCCGCTGGCGCGCCAAATCGTCAGTCGCCAGATTGCGCCTTCACCTTCCGCTCTCTCGATTTCCCGCCACCATACGGTCATCGGCACGTGCCCACCCGAATTCCTTCGAGCGCCATCGTACGCAGCGCGGCGGCCGGACTCGCGGCCCTCCTCGCAGTTACCGCTCCCACCGCGCTCCGCGCGCAGGCTCCGAACGCCGCGCACTCGCTCGCGCGCGAGATCTTCGCTCAGTTGGTGGGTATCAACACCACGTTCCACCACGGCGGCACTACCCCGGCCGCGAAGGCGGTGGCCCAGCGCCTCATCGCTGCCGGCTATCCTGCCGCCGACGTTACGGTCATCGGGCCCGACAGCAACAACCTGAACGTCGTGGTGCGACTGCGCGGCTCCGGCGCACGGAAGCCGATCCTGCTGCTCGCCCACCTCGACGTCGTGGAAGCACTGCGCGAGGACTGGTCGCTCGACCCTTTCACGCTCACCGAGCGCGACGGGTATTTCTACGGTCGCGGCACCAGCGACGACAAGCACATGGCGGCGGTATTCACCACCACCATGATCCGCCTGAAGCAGGAAGGATTCACACCCGACCGCGACATCATCCTCGCGCTCACTTCCGGTGAGGAGGATGACGATGCGTCCAACGGCGCGAAGTGGCTTCTGGAGAACCACCGCGAGCTGGTGGACGCCGAGTACTGCATAAACGGCGACGCCGGCGCGCCGCTGGCGAAGGACGGGAAGGTGTTCGCGCGCAGCGTCCAGGCGAGCGAAAAGATGTACCTCGACCTCCGTCTCGAGGTACACAACCCCGGCGGCCACAGCTCCGAACCGGTGGCCGACAACGCGATATACCGGCTCGCCACGGCGCTCCTCGAGATCTCGAAGATCGAATTCCCGATGCGGCTCAACGAGGTCACGCGAGCCTACCTCGAACGCGCCTCGGCGCTCGAGGCGCCGGAGATCTCGCGCGACATGAAGCTCGTCGCCGCGAACGGCGATACCGCCGCCGCGCGCCGGCTCTCCACTCGCTCGGCCGCGTTCAATGCCCAGTTCCGCACGACCTGCGTGGCCACCCGCCTCGACGGCGGCCATGCGAACAACGCGCTGCCGCAGAGCGCCGGCGCCATCGTGAACTGCCGTCTGCTTCCCACCGACAAGCAGGATGACATCGTGGCGACCATCACGCGCACGATCGGCGACACGGCCGTGAAGCTGTCGGTGGTGAATCCTGTGAAACCGTCGCCGCCGTCGCCGCTCGTGCCCGAGGTGATGGCGCCGATCGAGCGCGTGAGCGGGAAGTACTTCCCCGGCGCGCCGGTCGTGCCATCGATGTCCGCGGGCGCCACCGACGGCCTGTACTTCCGCAACGCCGGCATCCCCGTGTACGCAGTGTCGGGCGTGCCGGTGGATGCCGACGACCACCGCGCACACGGGCGCGACGAGCGCATCCGCGTGGCCAGCTTCTACACCGGCGTCGACTACACCTACGACCTGGTGCGCGCGCTGACTTCGGGCGGGAAGTAACCCCGCCCGAAGCGGGTCAGCGCTCCGCGACGCGGTCGAACTTCAGTCTGCGCGTGCGGCCGGTGCTGATCCGCAGGCCGGTGATGCGCTTCTTCCCGTCGCGCTCGAACCTGACGGTTCCGAACCAGCGGCTCTGGAATATGTCCGCCGAGAGCGGCTGCAGCGGATACTCGGCGCCGCGCCGCGACACGGCCACGAGAGTATCGCCGCGAACGATGAGGTCGTACGCCGTGGTGATCTCGCCGGAGTAATAGCGCCCCGCGTACGATGCGAGCTGCTTCGCGTTCGGCTCGAAGGCGGTGAGGCGATCGAAGGTGCGCGGCTTCTGCCCCTCGGCCTCGATGCTCAACTCCTTCACGGCGTTCGCCTGGACTCCGAACCGGTACACCTGCCTCCCCGGGCCCATGAACCGGGCGTCGCCCACAGGCGTCAGCGCGACGCCCGCGCCGCCGCGTATGAACAGCGTGTCGCCGCGCGCTTCGAAGCGGCGCACTTCCTCGCTGCGCGGGCTCCAGTACGCACCCGCGTAGCGCGCCAGATCGCCAGCCGCCACGGCAACGGGCCGCGCCGCCGCACCGGTATCCTCCGGCGTCATCTGGCTGCCCAGATACACGGCGGCTACGCGCCGCGTGAGCGACGATGGGTTGATGTTCGCCAGGTTGCAGAGAGCGGCCACCGCGAGATGCTGGTCGGGAAAGCGGATCACGTCTGCGCGGTAGCCGGCGTCGGCGCCGCTGTGCCCCACGCTGTGGAGGCCGCGGTAGTCGTCCACCACCACCCCACGCGCATAGGTGATTGGCGTTCCATCATTGAGCTTGCCCGGTGTCGTGAACTTCGCGATGAGCGCGCTGCCCCCTACCTTCGCGTCCGCGAAGTTGTGCTCCCACTTCAGAAGATCGCCCACTGTGGTGAACAGGCTCGTGGCGCCGTAGGTGTCGAAGACCGGGATGCTGATCGCCCATCCGCCGCCGTCCCGCGGCTGGTAGGCCTGCGTCCGGTTGGGAACGATCATCGTGTGATCGTCGTGGAAGTGCGTGCTCGTCATCCCCAGCGGCTCGAAGATCCGCTCCTGGGCAAACTCGCGAAGCGACTTCCCGCTCACGCGCTTCACGATCACCGCGAGGAGCGTGTACCCCGTGTTGCTGTAGAGATATTCGTCGCCCGGCTCGAAGTTCAGCTCCTTCTGCCGCGGGACCACGCGCATCACGTCTTCCTCGGTGATGAGGTCGTCGTCGCGCCAGTCGGAGAGTCCCAGCAGATCCCACTGGTCGCGCAGACCGCTGGTGTGATGCAGGAGGTGGTCGATGGTAATCGTCTTGCCGTATGACGGAAGCTCCGGGATGTACTTTCGCACGTCGTCGGTCACGGAGAGCTTCCCTTCCTGCTCGAGCAGCAGGATCGAGAACGCCGTGAACTGCTTCGATATCGAAGCAACGTGGAAGATCGACTTCGGAGTTATCGCGATGGCGTACTCCATGTTCGACATCCCGTAGCCGCGCTGGTACACCATCTCGCCTTCGCGACTGACGCCGACTGCGCAGCCGGGCGAGTTGACGTGGTCCCAACGCGCGAAGATGCTGTCGACCCGCGCGGGTGTGGAATCCGCGGCAGCGCCCGCGGCACGGGTGCTCTGCGCATCCGCCGGGCTGGCGCCGAAAGCGCCTGCGGCGAGGCCGACCATGATCAGGTCGAACGATCTCATACGCCCTCCGTTACCTCTCTGGATGGTCAATAAGGGAGTGCAGCGGAGTGAAGCCGACGCCGCGCCTGGGAAGATGTCCGGCTGCGCTCGCCGCCACCAGCCAGCATATGGCGGGAAACGACGAGGCGCCCACGCCAGGGGAATGGCGTGGGCGCCTCGTATCGGTATCGCCGGTCTAGGGCCAGGAGCTGCCGCGACTCCCGCCCGATGCCGGTTCGCGCCGCTTCCCGGGCGGCTCGTCTCGATTGTCCCACGAGTAGGCGGTTCGCTGTCCGTTCGCCACGTTCCAGAGGCACCACACGCGGTCGCCGAGGTCGGTCTTCGAGTACTTGCCGCTCGTCACGAGGCAGCGGCTCCCGTCGGCCGCGATGAGCGAGGTGGGCTTCTCCTTGGACACCACCACCTTCCGCGTGACGTCCC
>JBIQLU010000022.1:15265-19566 GCA_044463985.1 Gemmatimonas aurantiaca
GCGATGAGCGAGGTGGGCTTCTCCTTGGACACCACCACCTTCCGCGTGACGTCCCTGTCGCGCTGTCGCTCGCCGGGCCGAAGGCGCGACGGCAGACAGCCGCAGAGGAGGACGATGACTGCGGCGACGCTCCAGATTCGCATCTCTCCGCTCACTTGCTCGAGAAGGCGGGATCACCACCGTCTGCGCGTTCCCGCCTCCTTCCAAACTCGGGCATCGAGCCCCGCATCGCAAGGGCGTATCCGCGTGCCTTTCGCGACGGCCCATGGCTATACTTCAAGGATGTCGAACCTCTTCTGCACAAGGCACTTCACGCTCCTGGCGCTGGCGCTTCTCACGGTCGTCGGGACCGCCGGCGCGCAACAGAGCGCGAAGGCGACAGTGCCAAAGCGTCAGGCGGACGCCAACGAAAGCGTTCTGCCCGCCACCGCCGCCCGTGTCCGCAGCACGCTGGAGAAGGTGATCCAGCGCGAGGTGCTGCCCAACGGCCTCGAGGTGATCGTGGTGGAGAACCACGGCGTTCCCCTCGCCACGGTCGAGATCGACGTGAAGAACGGTGCCTTCACGCAGACCCCCGAGTACGAGGGGTTGGCGCACATGTACGAGCACATGTTCTTCAAGAGCGATTCGGCGTACCCACAGCCGGACGCGTTCACGCAGCATGCCGCCGAGCTGGGCGCCGTGTTCAACGGGAGCACGCGCGAGGAAGTAGTGAACTACTACCTCACTCTCCCGGCCGACAGTCTCGAGGCAGGGATGCGCCTCCTCGAGTCGGCCTTTCGCGCTCCCCTCTTCCGACCCGACGAGCTCGCGCGCGAAAAGGAAGTGGTGCTCGGCGAGTACGATCGCCAGGAGTCGAGTCCGTTCTTCAAGTTCCAGGACGAGATGAATCGCAGACTCTGGCGCACCGCGTACAGCCGGAAGAACACCATCGGCAATCGCGACGTGATTCGCACCGTGACGCCCGAGAAGATGCGGGAGATCCAGAAGCACTACTACGTGCCCAACAACGCCGCGCTGATCGTGGCTGGCGACGTGCAGCCGCAGAAGGTCTTCGAGCTCGCTCGTTCGATTTTCCTGATGCCGAAGGGGGCTCCTCCCTTCGTGGCGCAACCGATCCCCGATGTGCCGCCGCTCCCCGCGGACGATGCCATAATCGTCGAGCAGCCGGTGAGCACCGTGCTCGTGATGGAACAGTGGCTCGGCCCGAGCGTAGGCAAGGATCCCGAGGCCACCTATGCGGCGGACGTCTTCTCCGATGTGATGAACCAGGAAGGATCCACTTTCCAGAAGCGGTTGGTGGACAGCGGCCTCTGGCACTCGGTGGTGGTGAACTACTACACGCTCGACCACACCGGCCCGATCACCATCAGCGGTGAGACGACGCCTGGCAAGCTGCGCGAGGCGCTCGCCGCGCTCGATGCGGAGATCGACAAGTTCGACGACCCCGGCTACTTCACCGCCGCCGAGATGGCGCTGCAGAAGCAGCAGAGAGCGGTGGGCACCGCGCTCGGTCTGGAGCGCGCCTCCGGTTTCGCGCACGAGCTGGGCTTCTGGTGGAGCGTGGCGGGGCTGGACTACTACATGGGATACGTGGACAACATGGCCCGCCAGACGCCCGAGCAGCTCCGCGCCTACGTGCGCAAGTACATCACGGGGAAGCCACGGGTGACGGGCGTGCTGATCTCCACGCGCGACAGGCAGCGAATCCGCCTCACGCTCGACGACCTTCGACACGCACCGCTGACGACATCGTCGACGGGAGGTGATCGCTGATGCGCCGCGCCACGATCATTGCAGCGGCGGCCGCCGCTGCGATCACGCTGTCCGGGTGGATGCTCGCGCCGGTGAAGTCGGCACGAGCGGCGGTAGATGACGGGAGCACGGCATCCGGCGCGCTCGCCGACCTGCCGCCTGTGTACGAGGCGCCCGACAGCATGACGTCGAGCTTCGAGGTGTCGGGCGTGCACGTCATCCTGCGGCGCAACACGGCGAACGACGTGGTGGCTGCAAATCTCTATCTGCTCGGCGGCACTCGCGAAGTGGCCGATTCCACCGCTGGGATCGAGCCGATGATGCTCTGGGTTTCCGAGTTCGGCACGAAGCGCTACTCGCGCGACGCGCTGCGCCTGGCGACCGCGGAGCTGGGGAGCACCATCGTGGTGGAGCCGCGCGACGACTGGACGATGTTCGGCTTCCGGGGAGTGCGCTCCACCTTCGACAGCACGTGGGCCATCCTCGCCGACCGGCTCATGGAGCCGACGCTCGACTCCGGCGCGGTGGAGCTCGTCCGCGCGCAGGTGCTGAGCGCGGTGCGGCAGCGCGACGACTCGCCCGACAATCTCGTCCAGTACCTGGCCGACAGCATCGCGTTCTCACCCAGCCATTACGCGCTCTCGCCCGCCGGCACGGAGAGCTCCATAGAGCGCATCTCGGCTGCAGGTCTGCGCCGCTTCCGCGACACGGAGCTCGTCACTTCCAGGATGCTGCTGGTCGTCGTCGGGAACGTGGAGAGGTCCCAGGTGGAGAAGCTGGTGCGCGGCACCATCGGCAAGCTCCCGAAGGGGAGCTACCAGTGGACGCCGCCCGAGGGCGTGGGGCCGCGCGATGGCGCCTCGGTGCTGGTGGAGCGCGCGCTGCCGACGAACTACATCCAGGGCTACTACTCCGGCCCGGCCGCCACGAACCCCGACTATCAGGCGCTCCGCGTGGCGACCGCGGTACTCACGGGGAGGATGTTCGCCGAGATCCGCTCGAGGCGAAACCTCACGTATGCGGTGGATGCTCCGTTCGTGGAGCGCGCGGTCGCGGCAGGCGGCCTGTACGTGACCACCACCTCGCCCGACACGGTGCTGGTGCTCATGCGGAGGGAGATCTCCGATCTGCAGAATGGTCTGGTGGACGCCGACAATCTCGACGTGATCATCTCGCAGTTCATCACGGAGTACTTCCTCAACACCGAGACCAACGCTGCGCAGGCGGACTTTCTGGCGCGTGCGCAGCTCTACCGGAGCGACTGGCGCGTCGCCGACAGCTTCGCCGACGAACTGCGCCAGGTCACTCCGCTCGACGTGCGCAACGCCGCGCGGAAATACATGCACGGCGTGCGCTTCGCGTACGTGGGCGACACGAGCAGCGTGTCGAGGACGCTGCTGAACGCGTTCTGAAGCTCACATTCTCACGAGCTCGACCCGGCGGTTCTGCTGCCGCCCTTCCTGCGTGTCGTTCGACGCGACCGGCTTGCTCGCGCCGTAGCCCTTCGTGGCGACTCGGGCCGCGTCGATCTGAAAGTTCGTCTCGAGGTAGTGCGCCACGGCCGCCGCACGCTGCTCCGAGAGTGTCTGGTTCGTCGTAGCGCTGCCGACGTTGTCGGTGTGTCCTTCGATCGTGAGCTTCAGCTCGGGGTGCGCCTTCAACATGTCGCCGATTTCCTTCAGCGTGGGCGTCGACTCGCCCCGAATCACCGCCGAGCCGGTGGCGAAGAGTATTCCGTGCGTGCTCACCCTGCCGCTTGCAGCGAGCGCATCGTACAGCGGCTTCCCGCCCTCCGCGACGCGGATCTCGGTCACGAGCGCTCCACCGTCGCCCTCGTCCACTGACGGTACTTCCACCTTGATCTTCTTCGTTCGCGAGAAGACGAGGCCGTTGAGCTGGCCGACGCGCTGCTCGTTCAGGTACGCCTTCACGTAGCCGCCATCGAACATGAAGCGGCAGTGCACGAAATCCTTGTCGCTGATCCCCGATACATCCTGCTCGGCGCGCTTGGTGCCGTTCTGCCCCTGCCCTTCGACGCCCGCCGAACTCTGGTAGCACCACGCGGTCATCGACTGGTCGCCGTCTTCGCCGATGGTGAAGTTCAGCGGGTTGGCGTGTGGACCGTGGAACGTCGCTTCGATCGTGAAACGCTGCGGCAGCGTTTCCGGGAGGTCGATCCAGAAAGTGGCGCCCGTAGTCGTGCGGAAGTACTTCGTCCCGCCGATGTCGACCACCGTGACGTTCCCCTCCGTGACGTCCTCGTGCGTCGGCAGGTCGCCCACCTTGTCGCTGGCGAAGTCGTCGTAGAAGAGAACCTTGTCGCCCGGCACGAAGTCGTAGTTGAGCCAGACGCCCACGCCGGGCGGCTGACTCTCCACTCCGGTACCGGCGCCCGCGGAGTCAGCGCCTCCCGCGACGGGAGCGGGCTCGGCGCTCGCCGCGGCGGGTGCAGCAGCGGATGCAGCAGCGGGTGCAGCGGCAGAGGTATCCTGCGCCGCCTGATCGGTGCGCTGGTCGATACGTTCGGTTGTCTTTTCCTTGACCTT
>JBIQLU010000022.1:19666-32356 GCA_044463985.1 Gemmatimonas aurantiaca
GCGCCGCCTGATCGGTGCGCTGGTCGATACGTTCGGTTGTCTTTTCCTTGACCTTGTCCTTGACCTTCCTGAGGAAACCCTGCGCCGACGCGCCCTGGGCGCTCGCCGACGCCAGCACAATGAGGACGAGGACTCTTAGAATCGTGCGTGTCATGACCGACTCCGTGTGAGGCGCGGCCATGGCGCGTTGCGCCGGCCGCTCGTAGCTTGTCTACCGTCGCCAGCCAATGTAGGGCGCTACTTCTTCTGCGTCTCAACAAGTCAACACGTTGTCAACGAACGACTTTCGCCTCGTAACGCTGGGCCGGCTCGCACTCCTGCACCCCGACGGGACGGAGGATCCGGCACTCGGAAAGCGACGTCGAAAGCTGGCTCTCCTCGCCGTTCTGGCACGCGCTGAACATCCGCTCGAGCGCGATTTTCTCATCGAGATGTTCTGGGGCGATCAGGACGAGAGCCGCGCGCGCCACTCGCTCAGCGACGCGCTCTCGCACCTGCGCCGCGTGCTCGGGCCGGACTCCATCACCGCCCGGCGCAACGATGTCGCGCTCGGCGATGCCGCCAGACTCGCGGTCGATTCACACGAGCTGGTACGGGCGGCCGCCGCGAAGGACGCGCGACGCGTGGTCGAGCTCTACCGCGGACCGTTCCTCGCCTTCGTGCACGTGCCCGGCTCGGCCAGCTTCGACCAGTGGCTCTCGCGCGAACGCGACTTCTTTCGATCGTCTTTCGCGCGAGCCGCCGCGAGCCACTGCGCCGCCCTGGCCGGCGCCGGCGAATGGGATGAATGCGCGCGAGTTGCGGTCCGCTGGCTCGATGAAGTGCCGCTCTCCGCGGATGCTGCGCTGCAACTCATCAGGGCGCTCTCCTCGGACGCAACGCACGAGGCGGACGCACGCGCGCTCGAGGCGTACGACCAGCTCGCGGCGCGACTCCACCGCGAGTACGAGACCGATCCGGATCCGTGCGTCGCGGAGGAAGCCGCAGCGATCGCGGCCCGGCTGGCAAGCCGTTCGACATCGCACGAAGCCGTGGACTCGATGGCGAGCGCGGTTGCCGGGTCATCAGCGACGAACACAAAACGGCACACCCGCTCGTACGCGATCGGTGCGGGCCTCACCGCGATAGCCGCGGCGGTCCTGGCCGCGTTTGGAATCCTGGCGCTGCGCGCGCGCACGGACTTCCCTCGCTCGAAACCCGCCATCGCGATCGTCGCGATCCGGAACCACACAGGCGACAGCACCGACGCGTGGCTCTCGACCGGACTTCCACAGATGATGGCCGCCGACCTCTCGCGCAGCACGGCCGTCGATGTGGTGGACCCGAGCAGAGTTCACCAGGTGCTCGCTCGCGCCGGTGTCGCCGGGAGGGATTCGCTCCCGTTGTCCGCTGCGCTCGACCTGGGACGCTCCACCGGTGCGACGTGGGTAGTGGACGGCACCCTGAGTCGCGCGAACGACGCTTTCATCCTCGACTTCGACGTGCGCGACGTAGCCACGCGCGCTCTGGTACGCCCGTACACCGTCAGCGACAGCAGCGTGATCTCGCTCGCCGATCATGCTGCGGCGCGACTGCTCATAGCGGCGAACGCGAGTGCGCCCGGTCCTCACCTCGCGGAAGTGGAGACATCCAGTCTGGAGGCGTATCAGCACTACGTTCGCGCCGTGCAGGCCGGCGATGAAGGACGCGATCTCGACCAGCGACGAGAGGTGGATGCCGCCATAGCGCTCGATTCCGGGTTCGTGGCGGCCCTGCGAATGCGCCTCGATCTTCCGGGAAGCGCGGACGACGATCCGGATGCGATCGCCCGACTGTACGCCGCCTTCGAGCGCGCCGCTCCGCACGCGTCGGAGCGGGAGCGGCTCGAGCAGAATGCGATGGTGGCGCTGCGGACCGGAGAGCGCTTCCGCAGCGAAGCGCTGGCCCGTCTCCTCGTGGAGCGCTTCCCCCGCGATCCGCGCAGCTACGCGGTGCTCGCGAACGTCTACAACGTGCACGGCTCATGGGCCGCCGCCGATACCGTCTTCATGCGTGAGCTTTCGCTCGACTCGCTCGCCACGGAAGCCGGCAACGGCCCGTGTGCACCGTGCGTGGCGTACGCGGGGTTGATCGAGGATCGCGCCAGCGCCGGTGACCTGCGGGGAGCCGAGCAGGCAGCCAATCGCTGGATCCGGCTGCAGCCCGACCTTCCGCGCGCGTGGGCGGCGCTCTCCACGGTTCTCTCGTACGAGCAGCGCTTCGACGAAGCGCTGACGGTGCAGCGGCGCGCCGCCGTTCTCGCCGGAAACGACGCCGAGTCACGTGCCCGCGTCGCCCGAATCCTCATAATGGCGCGTCGCTGGCATCAGGCTGACTCGCTCATCGCTCTCTGGAGCCGCAGCACGTCTCGTGACATGCGCCTCGATGCCGCGGACCTCCGCATGCTCCTGCAGCGCGAGCGTGGGCGCTTTCAGGCATCGATCGCGACCGCGGAGTCGGTGGCCGTAGTGAGTGCCGATGTCGAGGTGCTCCGTCTGACCGAAGGCAACAGTCTCGGCGTACTCGGCGAGGACGAAGCGGCGAGGCGCCTGTACGAGAAGCTGGCACACGCGGCATCGCCGGCCCCGACGATTCATTCGAGCGTGGCATCGCTGGACGGAGATCGGGCCCGGAGCTTCTGCTGGGAGCATGCGCTCGAGGCTGATGCGATAGCAGCGAGCGGCGACACGGTACTCCTGCGCGTGCTCGCGGATTCGATAGAGCTGGTGAGCGAGAAGAGCTACTACGGAAGGGACTGGAGGCTCGCGCATCACGTGCGTGGACTCATCGCCATGCGGCAGCACCGCTACGCGGATGCCGTGCGCGAGTTCCGCAGCGCACGATGGGGAGTCGCGGGATGGACTCGCACCCTGGCAGAACTCGCCCGGGCACAGCTCGCGCTCGGCCGGCCACGCGACGCGATAGCGACGCTGCGCGATGCCTACAAGGGACCGGTCGACGCGATGGGTCGCTACGAAACGCGCAGCCAGCTCGACTTTCTCATGGCGAGATCGTACGCCGCGGCTGGGGTGAGCGACAGCGCAGCAGTGTATTCCGGGTATGTACGCACCGCATGGCGCGACGCCGATCCCGCGATCAGGGCGCGGCTCGCGTCGCTCCCGTGATCCATCGCGCCATCACACTTCCTGAAGCAGCTCCCGCTCGTACGCGCTCAGAATATCGGCGCGGCTGAGGATCCCGACGATCTTCGGCTCCGACTCGGTCTCCACCACGGGGATCACGTCCAGCGCGCGCGTATTCATCTTGCGCAGCGCATCGCGCAGCGAGTCGGAGGGGAGCACCACTTCAGTCGGCTCCGCGATGTCGGCCGCCATCAACAGCGGCGCCAGTTCGCCTCGATCGAGCATCGCTTCGCGCAGCTCCGCATAGGTTATGACGCCGATCAGGAGGCGGTCCTCGTCGACCACCACCAGCGTCGGATGCCGCGTCTGTCCGGCGGCGGCCACGATGTCGGAGAGCGATGCGCCGGCTGGAACGGTGATCGGGTTCGGCTCGAGCGCTTCGCTCGCCTGGATGCGGTGCATGAGCGCGCGATCGGCGCCGTGCGCGAGATGCTCACCGCGTCGCTCGAGCCACCCGTCGTAGAGACCGTACGGCGCGAAGCGGCGCGCGGTGGCGTAGGCTATCACGGACACCAGCATGAGCGGCGGCACGAGTCCATAGTCGTCGGTCATCTCGAACACCATGAAGATGGCCGTGATCGGCGCGCGGTTGGCCGCCGCCACGAGTCCAGCCATGCCGACGAGTCCCCACGCAGTGGGGTGCAGCCCGAAGCCGGGAAGGAGCGTATCGGCGAGTCGCCCCATCGAGCCGCCGAGTGCGGCGCCGATGAACAGCGTAGGCGTGAACACCCCGCCCGATCCGCCCGAACCGAGCGTGATGTTGGTGGCGATCGTCTTCGCGAGCGTGAGCGCGAGAAGAAAATACCAGGCGATGCCGCCGAACACCTGCGTCGGGATGGCGAGATGTCCGTTGCCCACGAGGAGACCACGCGAGAAGTAGACGATGAGTCCCACCGCGAGACCGCCCACCACTGGCCGCAGCCATTCGGGTCCCGGCGCGCGCTTGAAGTAGTCGGCGGTCGAGAAGAAACCCCGCGTGTAGAACGCTCCCCAGAGCCCGCACACTACTCCAAGCAGCGGATACAGGAGCAGTATCGCGAGCGGTCGAATCTCGCCGTACTCCGGGATCTGGAACGCCGGATGCGAACCGAGGAATGGGCGCACGGTGAGCGCTCCCGCCACGCTCGCGACCACCACCGGGCTGAACGCGCCGATCGAGAACGTGCCCAGCACTTCCTCGAGCGCGAAGAACGCACCGGCGAAGGGAGCGTTGAACGCCGCCGAGATGCCGGCAGCCGCGCCGCACCCCGCGAGCACCTTGAGTCGCCGCGGCTGAAAACGAAGCACGCGTCCGATGGCCGAGCCGATCGCGGAACCGATCACCGCGGTGGGGCCTTCGCTTCCCGCCGAACCGCCGGAGCCGAGCGTCACCGCGGAGGCGACGGTGCGAATGATGGACGGTCGGAGATGCACGATGCCGCCACGCTTCGCCACCGCGAGCTTGAGCGACGCGACGTTCTGGCCGTCGGGGATGCGGCGCACCATCGCCCACGCCACCCAGAGGCCGAGTGCGGTGAGGAACGGTCGATACGCCACATGCGCCGTGGCGCCGACCTTGTTGCCCATCCAGACGATGAAGAAATCGTAGGCCAGATCAATGAGGTGGTAGAAGCCCACGACGCCGAGCCCGCCCGCTACCCCGATGATGAGCCCGAACACCATGAGGAGCGCGCCTTCGTCCCAGTCGCTGCGCGAGATCAGAGTGACGATGCGCGCCCATGGAGCGCTCAGCCGATTGATGATCGCGGCCTGATTCACCATGTACGCGCACTCCGCTCGAGCTCCTCGAGCAACCGGAGATAGCTGTCGTAGCGTTCGCCACTCAGCTCGTTCGCGGCCACCGCATCGCGCACCGCACACCCGGGCTCCGCGCGGTGCAGGCAGTCCGTGAAGCGGCACTTCTCGATGTAGGGTCGGAACTCGATGAAGCACTCGTCGAGCTCGCGCGGATCCAGCTCCCAGATCCCGACTTCGCGGAGCCCGGGCGTATCCACCACGAAGCCGACCTCCGGATCGGGAAGCGGGTGCATCGATGCGCCAACCGTGGTATGCCGCCCCTTGTTGACCGAGCGGCTGATCTCGCCCACTCGAAGATCGAACCCCGGGTAGATGGCGTTGAGGAGCGACGACTTTCCGACCCCCGAAGGTCCGGAGATAGCCGTCGAGCGCCCGTGCAGTGCTGCCGCGAGCTCGTCGAGCCCCGCGCGGTTCGTGATGCTGGTGAAGTGCAGCGGATACCCCGCCCGCTCGTACATGGCGAAGCGCGCGCGTACCACGGCATCGGGCGCCAGGTCGATCTTGTTGATCACGACGCGCGCGGGAATGTCGCTGGCCGCGGCGATCACGAGGAAGCGGTCGAGCATTCGGGGGTGTGGCTCGGGTTCCGCCGCGGCGAAGACGACGAGCACCTGATCCACGTTCGCGACCACGACCCGCTCCCGGTACTCGGTGCCGGGGGCGCGGCGCGCGAGGCGCGAGCGGCGCGGAAGAATCTCCTCTATCGCCCACACATCGCCGCGTTCCGTTGGCTCGATCATTACCTCATCGCCCACGGCGAGCTTGAGCGGCTCCGCTTCGCCGGCGGAGGCCGT
Source organism: Gemmatimonas aurantiaca (assembly GCA_044463985.1). GTDB lineage: Bacteria > Gemmatimonadota > Gemmatimonadetes > Gemmatimonadales > Gemmatimonadaceae > JADGGM01. Next base: position 25,419 of record JBIQLU010000022.1, read on the forward strand.
ACTCCCTTCGCCTCCGCCCCTCTTCTCTCGCTGTTTGAGTCGGCCGCGCAATGACACCTCGCGTACCACGCCACGCTCGTCGAGCGTGCGCCAGACTCCGCCAGTACCGCTCAGAACGACCGCCTTCAAACGCACACTTCGCCCTGTCCGGTACCGGTCACTCGATTCCTCTCACGATGGCGCATCGCGATCGTCGCCGCTGTCGTCGCGCATCACCTCCCACCACGGCCTCTCCGGTGCCGGAGCGTGCGCACGTATGAGCGCTTCGAGTATCTCGCGCACGCGTGCGAGAGGCAACCCCCCGACCCGCTCGCGCACCTCGGCTTCGCTGCTGCCGCGCGAGAGAAAATCACTCTCGAGGTGGCCGCTCACCCTCGGCTCGCCCGCCGACCACTTCACGAAGAGCAGAAACGCGCCCCACGGCGCCTCCGGATCGTCGGTCTCGTCGGTCTCGATCTCGACGCTGTATGCCACGCCGTCGCTCCCCTCGAATGCCGCCGGCCGCGCATGCACCGCCATGTACCCGCCGATCGTACCCTCGTCGCCCTTCGAATGGTCGGGGGGGATGAACATGGGTCAGGAGAGACGGCAGGAAGCAGACAGCAGAAAGCAGGGAACTGCCGTGGCGAGCAGAGCTCCATTCCCCAGGCAGTTCCCTGCTTTCTGCTGTCTGCTTCCTGCTTCCTGCCTCACCTCCCCACCATCTCCTTCAGTACGCTGCCGGCGATGAAGGCGACGTTGGCGGGGCGCTCGGCGAGGCGGCGCATCAGGTAAGGGTACCACTGGGTGCCGAAGGGGACGTAGACGCGGAGTCTGTAGCCGTCGCGGACGAGTTGCTCCTGAAGGTCGCGCCGGATGCCGTAGAGCATCTGGAACTCGAAGCGGGAGCGTTCGATCTGATGCTCGGCGACGAAGCGCTTCGCCTCGGCGATCATGGCCGGATCGTGCGTGGCGATCCCGGGGTAGTTCCCCTCCAGAAGCAGCTTGTGGAGACAGCGCACGTAGTTCGCATCCACATCGCGCTTCTCCGGATACGCCACCGCAGGGGCTTCCTTGTACGCACCCTTGCACAGCCGAACACGGCAGTGCAGCTCGATGGCGCGATCGACATCGGCCTGCGTGCGATAGAGATAGCTCTGGAGAACTATGCCGACGTTCTGCGGATAGTTCGGGTAGAGCCGGTCCTCGAACATCCGCAGCGTGCGGTCGGTGTACTCGCTCGACTCCATGTCGAGACGAGCGAAAGTACCGTAGTCGCGAGCGCGGCAGAGGATGTCGTGCATCAGCTCCGCGCAGAGGTCCTCGGAAATGTCGAGCCCCATCTGCGTCAGCTTCACCGACACGTTCGCATCGAGCTTTCGTTCCTCGATTCGATCGAGGATCCGAATGTACTCCTGCGACGCGGCACGGGCTTCGGTGTCGTTGCGTACGCTTTCGCCGAGGAGGTCGAGCGACGCGGTCATGCCGCGCGCGTTTAGGTCGCGAACTACTTCCAGCGCATCATCGAGAGTCTCTCCGGGAACGAAGCGCGACGCGAACTTTCTGGCGAGCCCGTTGTTACGGACGAACCTGAAGACGCGCGGCTGGTTGGAGAGATAGAGTAGAGTCTGACGGAGCATTACAGAGAAGGATGTCGTTCACCCGGGGCGCGCGCACGAGATCGCGGCGCGCCATATCCGGAAGCTACCACGGGCGCTGGCGGCTGTCAGGGAGTCGTATCCATTACGCGATATACTGGATACTCTCCGCCCACGGCCAGCTCGCTGTCGAAGTAATTCCACGTCACCAGCCCATCGTCGCTCTCCGGCTCCAGCATGTAGAAGGCTACCACACCCATCGGCTGCGCGACCCGAACGATCCACGAGCCGGCCGGAATCGACCGGCGCTGATCGCTCCACTTCCCCTCGAGCCTGACAGCGCGATGCCCCTGGTATTCGCGGCCGGCCGCGATCACGCTGTCCACCGCGTAGACCTGAACTCGAGCCTCGCGATCCGCGTCGGCGCGCTGAACCTCGACTCCATGTTCGCGGAGGAGTCGCACGGCAACCGTGTCCGACGCGCGCAACGCGTACTCCGCGGGCGGCTTTCGCTCGAGCACCGGCTCGAACCTGTCGTACACCTTCATCTTCGCGCTGATGAAGCGGCCCGTACGGCGGATTCCCAGGGGCACTCCCGGCTGGGTTCGCGACGAGTCGCCCGTGCGAACCAGCACTTCGTACGGGATCACCTCTTCCAGCGGGTGCGTAGTCATCTGCGATCGGAGCGGGATCGCAGGGGCATTCGCCGGATCCTTCCCCCAGGCCAGCACGCTCGAGTCCGCACGGTGCTCTACCGCTCGAATCTGCCCGGCGCGCTCCGCACTCAGCGAGAGGATCTCGCGCACGAATGCATAGCTCGACTTCACGCGCCGCTCGAACGGGTCGTGCGAGTACGCCTCGCTGAGGATCGAGATGCGGCCGCGCAGTCCGAAGTAGTTGGTACCATATCGGGGATACGGCTCGTACGTGTACCACCCGCTCTTTACCGTGTCGGTCAGCTCGCCGCGCCCGAACTCGTCCTGGAAGTTGCCGTAGTCGAAGACCTCGAAATCGTGCCGCGCGCGCATGCGCTCGCGCAGCACGGGGAGGAGCGAGTCGCGCGCATACACGCCGCCGAAGAGCGCCGCGGGATTCAGCGACGGCGAGTAGGTTAGCGCGAAACCGTGATAGCTGCCGTCTGTCGTGTGCAGATCCACGAACACGTCCGGCTGCCACTCCGCGAACGCGGCCAGTGCGGCGCGCGTCTCCGGCGCCTCGGCCTTGATGTAGTCGCGATTGAGATCGAAGCTCTGCGCATTGGCGCGCGTGCCCACCAGCTCGGGCCCGTTCTGCGAACGCCGATTCTTCTCCTGAGGCGCGAAGCGCTCGTTGCCATCGGCGTTGTAGATCGGCTGCGCCAGGAACACCACCGAGTCGAGTATCCCGGGGCCACGATCGAACACGAGATCGCGGATGAGCATCAGCAGCGCTTCCTTACCCTCGACTTCGCCCGCGTGGATGTTCCCCTGCACGTACACGATGGGGCGGCCGAGCCGCTTCGCTTCCTCGGGCGACGTCACGCGTGGATGCGAGAGCACCACCAGCGGCAGATCACGTCCCTCGTAGCTCTTCCCGATGCTGCCGCGCCAGAAAGGCGCACCCAGCGCATCCAGGCTATCGAGGAAGGCGATGACGTCGGTGTAGTGCGACGTCTCGGCGTAGTTCGTGAGCTCCGCGCGTGTCTTCGGCAGGAGCGAGTCGGCGGGAGCCGCACCGCCCCCACTCCCGGACGACTTCATCCCGTTGCCACAGCCGAGGGCGAGCGAAAGCGACAGCAGCAGCGCCGCGCCAGGTCCGATCTTCATCCGGTCGTCTCCATGGTGACGCGGCGTGACTGGACCGTGCGGAGCGCCGCGCCTCGCCCGCACGTCATACCGGTTCGACCTTCCCGCGACCCTTCTCCGCCATCTCCACGAGCGCGCGAGCTGGCACGAAGCGCGGAGCGAAGCGCGTATGATAGAGCTCGAGCTGCCGTACGATGTTGTTCGCGCCGGCGGTCTTCACGTATCTGAACGGGCCGCCGCGAAACGGCGGGAAGCCGATTCCGAAAACAGCGCCCACGTCTCCATCGCGTTCCGAGCGCAGAATCCCCTCTTCCAGGCAGCGCGCCGCCTCGTTCACCATCGCCAGCACGCACCGCTGCTGCATCTCGGCCACCGGCACATCCACCCGGTTCGCGCCCGTCGGCAGCAGCTCGTACACCGACTGGTCGACGCCGCGCTTCTTCCCGCCGGGTGAATCGTACAGGTAGAACCCCTTCCCGCCCTTGCGACCCACGCGCCCGGCCGCGACCACGCGCGCCAGCGACGCCGCCGGCGAAAGCCGTTCGCCGAACGCCTCCAGCAGTACCTGCCCCACCTTCGCGCCCACGTCGAGTCCCACTTCATCCATCAACGTGATCGGACCCACGGGGAAGCCGAAGTCCACGAGCGCCTTGTCGAGCGCCTCGATCGCCACGCCTTCATCCAGCAGATGCCCCGCCTCGTTCATGAAGGCCGCGAGAGTTCGCGTCGTGTAGAAGCCGGGACCGTCGTTCACCACTATCACGTGCTTCCCCAGCTTCTTCCCGTACGCCACGGCCGTCGCAGTGACCACGGCCGTGGTGGTGCGCGTGACGATCACCTCGAGCAGCGGCATCCGGTGCACCGGCGAGAAGAAGTGCATGCCCAGCACCTGCTCCGGACGCTTCGACGCCTCGGCGATGCGCGTGATGGGGATCGTGCTCGTGTTCGATGCGTAGATCGCGTCGCCCGGGATCACTTCCTCCGCCTCGCGCAGCACCTGCTGCTTGAGTCCCAGCTCCTCGAACACCGCCTCCACCACCAGGTCGACGTTCTGGAATCCGGAGTAGTCGATCGTGCCGCCCACGAGCGACATCTGGTCATCCAGCTCGCGCGGCGTGATGCGCTTCTTCACGAGCTGCTCGCGCAGCACGCCGTAAACCGAAGCGAGGCCCCGCGCGACGCGCGCCGTATCGGCGTCCTTGAGCCGCACCACGGTTCCGCGTCCCGCCGCGACGCTGGCGATTCCCGCTCCCATGAACCCGGCTCCGAGTACTCCGAGCTTGTCCACCGGGAGAGAGTCGACAGGCACTCCGACGCCGTTGTCCTTCTTCAGCGCGGTGGTGGCGAAGAAGAGATAGATGAGCTGGCGGCATACCTCGGTAACGGACATCTCGCCGAACAGCCGCGCTTCTTCCGCGAAGCCGCGCTCGGAGCCCTGATCGTAGCCGGCGCGGACGGCCTCGATGGCCGCGAATGGCGCCGGATAGTGACCGTGGGTCTTCTCGATCACACCGGCGTGCGCCTTGTTGAAGACCACGCGCCGACCGAGCGGATTCCCCTCGAGCGCGAAGTCGGCGAGTCCGCGCCTGCGACGCTTCCGCGACGAACGTGCGATCTTTCCGTCGGCGAGCGAGCGAGCGCGGTCCACCGCCACATCGCGGAGAATCGCCGGGTGGACCAGCTCGTCGATGAGCCCCATGCGCAGCGCCTTCTTCCCGCGGACGTTGCGACCGGTGAGGATCATGTCGAGCGCGTTGCGCAGGCCGACCGTGCGCGGGAGCCGCTGCGTGCCGCCGGCACCGGGGATCACACCGAGCGTCACCTCGGGGAGAGCGAGCACCGTCTTCGGGTGATCGGTCGCGATGCGGTAGGCGGATGCCAGCGCCATCTCGAGACCGCCGCCCAGGCAGGCGCCGTGGATCGCTGCCACCATCGGGGTGCGCATCCGCTCTATCCGATCCATCACCGCCTGGCCCGAGCGGCTGAGCGCCTCGCCCTCGCTGGCGGAAGTGATGACGGTGAACTGCCCGATGTCTGCGCCGGCGATGAAGTTCTCCGGCTTCCCCGAGATGAACACCATCGCCCGGATGCCGGTATCGCCGTCGATGCGGTCGAGCAGCGCGGTGAACTCGTCCACCACGGCGGCGCCGAGCGTGTTCACGGATTCATCGGGGACATCGAGCGTGAGGACGGCAATGCCATCATCGATCTCGATGGCGAACGCGCGCGACTGCCAGGGGATGGTCGCGATGCTCATGCGGCCTCCAGAACCATGGCGAAGCCCATCCCGCCGGCCGCGCACACCGTCATGAGGCCGAATTGCCCGCCGCGCCGCTTCAACTCGTGCGCGAGCGTCATGGTGATCCGCGCGCCGGTCGCGCCGAAGGGGTGGCCTATCGCGATGGATCCGCCCATCACGTTGAGGCGCGAGCGGTCCACCTCACCCACCGGTTGCGAGAAGCCCGCGCGTGCTGCCCACTCCCGGCTCTCGAACCCCTCGAGATTGGAGAGCACCTGCGCCGCGAAGGCCTCGTGCATCTCCACGAGATCGATGTCGCGGAGCGAGAGCCCCGCCCTGCGCAGCGCCACGGGCGCGGCGAGAACAGGCGCCTGCAGAAGCTGCTCGCCGGGATCGAGCGCGGCGTACGCGTACGAGCGAATGTAGGCGATCGGCTCGTAACCCAGCGCAGCCGCGCGCTCGCCGCTCATGATGAGAATCGCGGCTGCGCCATCGGTGAGCGGCGACGAGTTTCCCGCGGTGACGGTTCCGTAGCGGCGGTCGAAGACCGGCTTCAGCGCCTGCAGCGCCTCGAGGCTCGTGTCGGTGCGAACACCGTTGTCACGCGTCTCGACGATCTCGTATTTTGGCGGCACGTAGAATGGCATCATCTCGGCCGCGAGTCGTCCGTCCTGGGTGCCGGCGGCCGCGAGGCGGTGCGAGCGGAGGGCGAACTGGTCCTGCTCGTCGCGCGCGATGTGGTTCAGCTTCGCCATCTTCTCCGCGGATTCACCCATGGTCTCGCCGGTGGAGGGTTCGGCGATGGCGGGAGTGATGGGGACGAGGTCGCGGGGCCGCGTGCGAGCGAGCGTCTTCACACGCGCGCCTGTCGATTTCGCCTTCGACGCCCGGACGAGAGTTTCGGAGAAACGCCGCGAATGGAGGATCGGTACGTTGGAGAGCGACTCGGCGCCGCCCGCGATCACCACGTTCGCGTGGCCGAGCACTATCTGGTCGGCGGCGTCCGTGATGGCCTGGTTGGCGGAAGCGCAGGCGCGGCTCACGGTGTAGGCGGGAATCCCCTTGGGGAGCATGGGGAGGAGCGCGACTTCCCGCGCGATGTTGGGAGCCAGGACGGAGGGGACGACCGTACCGAAGACCACGGAGTCGATTTCGTCGCCGTCGATCGCGGTGCGCTGAAGGAGCTCCGCGACAACGGTGCGGCCCAGATCCTGGGCCGCGATCGAGCTGAAATCGGTGCCGGCGCGGGCGAACGGCGTACGCAGCCCGGCGACGATCGCGGCGCGGCGACCGTTGGTCCCGTAGGTTGCCATGGGTGGAACATAGGCTTGGTGGTGT
>JBIQLU010000022.1:32456-34169 GCA_044463985.1 Gemmatimonas aurantiaca
TTAGCATGAAACGTGCGTATCGTGCGTGAGGCTGCTTGGCCGTTACCGGGGTGGTGGTCGTGGAGACGAATGTGGCGATGCCGCACGCGAATCGCGTCGTGCAACGCGGTATCGATGAGCGCATGACAAACCCGCTGTCGCCGGCCACGCGCGAGTCGAATCTGGACGCGCTCGCCGAAGAGCCGTTCGACGTGGTCGTGATAGGCGCCGGGATCACAGGCGCCGGAGTCGCGCGCGAGGCGGCGCTGCGCGGAATGCGAGTGGCGCTGCTGGAGAGGGCCGACTTCGCGAGCGGCACGTCCAGCCGTTCGTCGCGGCTCGTTCACGGCGGCATCCGCTATCTCGAGCACGGCGAGCTGCATCTGGTCTACGAGGCGAGTCGCGAGCGGCGCACGCTCCTGCGTATCGCGCCGCACCTGGTGAGGCCTCTCAGGTTCCTCTGGCCCATCTTCGAGCACTCCCGGATCCCGCGCTGGAAGCTCCGCGCCGGCTTCCTGCTCTACGACGCGCTCGCCCTCTTCCGCAACATCGCCAATCACCGCTCGCTCGGCACCGCGGCGGTGGCGGCGCAGGAGCCGGCGCTGCGCGCCTCGGGGCTCGAGGGAGGCGTCAACTATTACGATGCGTCGACGGACGACATCCGACTCACGATCGCGAACGTTCGCGCGGCGGCCATCGCCGGCGCCGTCGTCGCCAATCACCTCGCTGTTCGTTCGATGTCGAAGGATGGTTCGCTGGTGAGCGGAGTGTGCGCAGAAGACTCGATCACGGGGCGCGTGATCGCCGTGCAGGCACGCACGGTGGTGAACGCCACCGGCCCATGGAGCGACGAGGTTCGCCGGCTCGCCAATCCCGCCGCCGCGCCCACGCTGCGAGGTACGAGGGGCGTGCACGTCGCGGTCCCGCGATCGAGAATCCGGAACGAGGGCGCACTCACACTGCTGTCGCCCATCGATGGTCGCGTGATGTTCGTGCTCCCCGCAGGACGCCTGACCATCATCGGCACCACCGACTCCGACTATTCCGGCTCGCCCGATGAAGTTCGCGCGACCGCCGCCGACATCACCTACCTGCTCCGCACGGCCAACTCCTTCTTCCCTTCCGCCCACCTCGTCGCGGCGGACGTGGTGAGCGCCTGGGCGGGGATCCGCCCGCTCGTGAGCCAGGGAGACGGCGCGCCGGGGAGCGTATCGCGCGAGCACGCCGTCCACTGGACCACGCCCGGTGTGTTGAGCGTGAGTGGCGGGAAGCTCACCACGTATCGCTCGATGGCGCAGGACGTGGTCGACGAAATTGCACGCGCGCTCGGAAATCCGGTGGCGCACGCGCCGACGGACAGGATCCCGCTACCCGGTGGAGAGCTCTCTTCGCTCGAGGAGGAGTCGGCGCGTGCACGCGAAGTCATCGGCCTCGATGACGTGGCCGACCATCTCGTTTCATCCTACGGTGCGGAGTGGCGCGATGTGTGGGCGATGGTCGAGGATGACCATGCGCTCGGCGCGCGTGTTTCGCCGGAGCTGCCGTACATCGCCGCCGAGATACCGTGGGCCGTCGAGCGCGAGATGGCACTCACGCTATCCGACATCCTCGTGCGCCGGATGCACGTGGCATTCGAGACCCACGACCACGGCATCTCCGCCGCTCCCGCAGTCGCCCGCGTCGCCGCCCCCCTTCTCGGCTGGACCAGCACCCGCATGGAAACCGAGCTCGCCC
>JBIQLU010000023.1:0-34021 GCA_044463985.1 Gemmatimonas aurantiaca
GCGACTGGACGCTGCGCTGGCGGAGTACAAGCGGCGGGTAGCGGGGGTGTAGGGGGTCAGGAACGACGGGGTCAGGCACCTGATGTAGAGGTCCCGGCAGGGAACGACGGGGTCAGGCACCTGATCGTAGAGGTCCCGGCAGCGACGCTGCCGGGACCTCTACGATCAGGTGCCTGACCCCGTCGTTCCCGCCGTCGCGATGAGCTTCTCGAAGCGCGGATTACCGTGGAGCGGTGCCCACTCGGGATCGATGCGCAGCCAGCCGGCGGTGGTGTAACTGGTCTGGTCGTAGAGCGGCTCGAGAAGGTCCAGCGCCTCGTCGTATTGGCCGGCGAGTACGTAGATGCGCGCGAGCACGTTCTGCACGTAGCCGGAGGTACCATAGACGGGTGTACCGGCAGCCAGGGCGACGGCTTTCTTTCCCGCCTGCACGGCCTCGCGGTAGCGGCCCGCGTACGCCAGGCCCAGTCCCGTCAGCCCGACGTACTGTGGGTCGGGGCTGGCGCGGCGCGAGACTTCGAATAGTCGCTGCGCGGAATCACCCCAACTGCGCGCGAGAGCGGAATCTCCGCGCAGGTAATGGATCTCCGCGAACGCGATCGCGCGCGATCCGGGATCGCCGTCGAATGTCGCGACCGGCAGGCCGAGCAGCGTGTCCTGCTGCGCCCTCGTGAGAATCCAGTAGCGGTCCTGGTACATCGCGGTCTGCGCGAAGAGCAGACCGCGATCGAGCGTGGGCGGAGCGTTCGTGATGACTCGTTGGGCGCCGGCCAGGTCGCCTATCGACAGATAGCTGAACGTCAGCGACTCGATGGTGATGAGGTCGCCGGGGGCGATATCGAGCGCCCGCCGGTACTGTTCCCGCGCCTCGGGCCACCGGTACAGAGAGGCGAATGCACTGCCGTACGCCCGCAGCGTTCGGACCGAGCGCGGATCCACCGCGAGCGCCCGCCGAAGGGTGGTGAGCGCAGAGTCGACGCGCAGTGAATCGGAGGGGTCCTCGAGCTGCGTGATCGCGACGCCGCGAAGCAGATCCGGGTCGTTGGGGTAGCGCGCGATGCCCTCGCCGAGGACGGCGTTCATCGTGATCGTGTCGTTCCGCAGCGACGCGATGATGCTTCGTGCCTGGTAGGTGGCGGCTGCGTGCGGCACCAGGGTCATCGCGCGTGCCATCGCGCTATCCATAGCGGCCAGAGAGGCGGACGTCGAAACGCGCCCGTTCTCCAGGCCGCGGCTGTACGCGAGGCGCGTCCACGCGAGGCCGAAGTCCGGGTCCAGCTTCACGGCCTGCTCGTATAGCGCGATCGCCCGGTGCAGGCTGGGGAGGTCGTTCCCGATTATTGCCTGGCCCTTCAGGTACGCATCGTACGCGGCAAGGTTCTGCGTGGGGCGCTCGGCGAGCTGCCGTTGATCGCCGGCGCCGAGCGCGACGTCGAGCGCGCTGGCCACCTTGCCGGCGATGTCGCCCTGTACCTGGAAGACATCGGTGAGCGGGGCGTCGAACGGCTGCTGCCATCTGCTCCGCGCCGTACCGTCTCCCACTTCGACCAGCTCCGGGCTCACCTGCACGCGACTCCCGCCGTCGGGCGACTTCGCCCAGCGCACCGTGCCGGTGAGCAGATAGCGCACTCCCAGCTCGTCGGCGATCTGCTGCGGCGACTTGTCGTGACCGCGGTACTGCTCGGAGCTGGCGCGCGCTATGACCTCGAGGCCGGAGAGCGCGGTGAGCTTCCCGCGCACGGCGTCGGTGACGCCGTCGGCGAAGTAGGCATCGGTGGAGTCGCCGAGGTTCTCGAAGGGGAGAACCGCGAGGCGGCGGATGCCTGCGTCGGAGGCCGCCACCGCCGGCGAGTGTCGTCGCCATGCGAAGAGCACTCCGAGGCCAATGAGGATGCCGATCCCCAGCATCGCGAACGATGACGGAATCGCGCGACGCTTCGCTCTGGATGGAGCCGCAGTGGTGGGAACGGTGGAGGTAGACGGAGCGAGCGCATCGGCGAACTGACGCGCGGTCGCGAAGCGGTCGGCCGTGGTGCGCGCGAGCGCCTTCTGCACAGCGCCGTCGACCGCGGCCGGCACCGTGTCTCGGATGGAGTTGATGGGTGCAGGCGTCTCTGTGAAGCGGCGCGCTATCGTGGCCTGCGGCGTTGCGGCGGCAAACGGCGTCTCGCCGGCGAGCATCTCGTAGAGCACGATGGCGAGACTGTATATGTCGCTGCGCCCATCCACGTCGCGCTCACCCGCCGCCTGCTCGGGGCTCATGTATGCCGCCGTGCCTACGCTGGTGCCGGTCTGGGTGAGCTGCGCGCCGCCGTCGCCGGGTGCGCGGGCGATGCCGAAGTCCGCGACCAGCGCGTGTCCCTCGGAAAGGAGGATGTTCTCCGGCTTGATGTCCCGGTGCACCACTCCGTGGCGGTGCGCGTAGTCGAGCGCGTCGGCCGCTTCGCGCGCGATGCGCACCGCATCTTCCACGGGGAGCTGCTTCTCTCTCGCGAGTCGCTCGCGGAGCGTCTCACCCTCCACGAAGGGCATCGTGAACCAGAGCTGTCCCGCATCCTCGCCGGAGTCGTGAACCGTGAGGATGTGCGGGTGCTGCAGCCGCGCGGCGAGCTTGATCTCACGCTGAAAACGCTCGGGGCCGAGCGCGTTGGCGAGATCGGGGTGCAGAACCTTGAGCGCCACCGGTCGGTCGTGACGAACATCGTGTGCCAGATAGACCGTGGCCATGCCGCCACGGCCGAGCTCGCGCTCGAGCTGGTACCGTCCGGCAAGTGACTTCGCGAGCTCGTCGTGCGATTCGTTCATTCGGTGGGCAAGCCGGGAGAGCGCGGGGGGCGTGCAGTGCCACGCCGCGGAGGCGCATCGCGGCGTGCAATCATATCGCGCTATCCATGACGACGCCAGCGGATGCGCGTCGAACGATCGCGGCGCGTTCTCCCGGCTTCGCCGCCCCTCCCTCGCGCTACTCGCCGCTCCCCGCGCGCGTGATCACCCTTCCGGGGAGAGTCAGCTTTCCGGACGCGATATCGAAGACATCCACCACGCACAGCAGCGGACTGTGGACGCTCGCGTTCACGCGCAGCGCGGCTGTCACGCCGTCGTAGCTGAAATCGTCTACGGAGCCGATGGCGTCGAGCGGCACCTCCACGCTGATCTCGTTGCCGGCCATGCTCGGCTCGTATCCCGGGCTGTCGATGAAGATCGGGAGGCCCGGCCACGTGCGAGGGAGCTTCGGCTTCGTACCTTCGGGGATGTCGCGCACCTTGAGCGCACCGGGGCCACACGCGTCGTCGGGGGTCAGCACCACCCAGTGCGAGTGCCAGAGGTCGCCATCGTTCTTCATGTCGCCATCGCCGTTTTCATCGTAGAGCGGCGTGTCGTCGAAATCGGGATGCGCGGTGGCGGCGAGCGCCAGCGTGCCGGTCTTTCCCTCGAAGCCGACCGCTGCGGGGTCGAGGGAAGTGGGCCAGACGTAACTGAACACTTCGCTCCCGGCCAGCTTGCCGGTGGGAGTGGGTCTGGTCGTCCCCGCCTTCGCCGAGACGCGCTCGGTGAATACGAGCTTGTCGCCGTCGCGCCGAACACTCGTCATCACGAGGTCGAAGGGAGCGACATCGGGCTTCGAGGCGAGCGCGGTTTTCGCGTCGCCGCTCGCCGATGCGATGCTCGAGGAGTCGCTGGCTGGTGCGTGGTCAGTCGCCGTCGGCGATGCGCCGGCCCCGGGTTGCGGGGCAGGTGCCTTGCCAGAGCAGGCGGCGAGGACGATGGCGGCGGCTACCCCGATGGCGCGGCGTGGAGCATGGTGGTCGCGGAGCTGCATGGTGTTTCGCCTCCCTGGTCGGTGATCGAGCGCGGGCGCACCGGATGGGACGAGATATGCCCGCACCCGGTTCGCCATTATTTAGGAGTCCTAAGTAATGGCGAATATTGTAAGGAGTCCTTAGGTTTCGGTCAAGGGTGCCGGGAATGCCGCTGCGCCCGGGCTCGCCACCGCTCCACCGCCACACGTCACCGTCTACCGCCCATGTCCCGCAACAAGCGCGAAGGCCCCGATACTCCGCTGGCGCGACAGGTCACGGCTGGTCTCTTCAAGCTGGGGCTCGCGCTCCGCACTCATGTACGGCGCGATACCGCGCCGCGCGGGCTCAATCCGACCCAGGCTCAGATCCTGGCGCTGCTCCGCGCCAGCGAAGAGCCGCTCTCGCTCTCGGAAGTGGCGCAGGGAATGGCGGTCACGGCGCCCACCGCGAGCGACGCGGTGAAGGCGCTCGTTGCCAAAGGGCTCGTCGCGAAGACGCGTGCTGCCGACGCCCGCGTGCTTTCCCTCGCTCTCACGAAGGCAGGCGAGCGAGCCGCAGACAAGGGAGCGAGGGGGCCGGAGTTCGTCCTTGCCGCCGTGGATGCGCTGACCGCGGAAGAGCAGGCGGCGTTCATGCGCGCACTGGTGAAGATGATTCGCACGCTTCAGGAGCGTGGCGACATCGTCCCCGCGCGCATGTGCGTGTACTGTCGCTTCTTTCGTCCCTACGCGCATCCGGATGACCCGGAGCAGCCGCATCACTGTGCGTTCGTGGACGCCCCGTTCGGCGATCGCGCGCTGCGCGTGGATTGTCCGGAATACGAAGACGCCGACCCGGCGCGCGCGGCCGGCAATTACGAAGAGTTCGTGGCTGCGCCGGGGGGGACGGGCTCGCCGGACGCGACGCCGGACGGTCGATAGTTCGACGTCGAACGAACCCCGGCTACGCCAGCCGCGGCTCGGTCGTACCGGCGAGGTGCCGCGCCGGCCGCGCGCCTCTCACGGAGAGCTGCGCTATCGCGGCGAGCCACGCCTTCACTCTCCCTGCAGCACGGTTCTGGGATCGAGACTGGTAGCGCGCCGCGCGGGCAGGTAGGCCGCAATCGCCGCCACCATCCCCATGAGCAGCGCCACTGCGCCGAGCACGCGCGGGTCCAGCGGGCTCACCTCGAACAGGAGCGATGCGAGCAGCCGCGACATCGCGAGCGCGCCCACGAGTCCCACGCCCAGTCCGATCCCCGTGAGCAGCAGTCCATGGCCGATCACCGCTCGACGAATCACGCCGGCCTCGGCGCCGAGCGCCATCCGGATTCCCAGTTCGCGACTGCGCAGCCGGACGCCGTACGAAAGCACGCCGAAGAGTCCGAGCGCCGCGAGGAAGAGTGCCACCCCCGCGAAGGCGACCAGCACCCGCAGTGTGAATATGCGCTGCGCCACGCTGCGGCCGATCTCATCCTCCAGTGTGGTCGGACGATATACCACGAGCTGGGGATCCAGCTCCGCTGTCGCGCGCCGCACCGCGGCCAGGCTCTGCGCGGGAGACGCATCGGTGGCCACGACCTGCGTGAGCGCCCAGTTCCTGTCGCCCGCGAACTGCGCGTGCGCGTGATAGACGTAGGGAGCCTCTCTCCCTTCCTGATCCAGCGCCACATCTCCCACCACCCCGATCACTTCCGCGTCGAAGCCTCCGGTGTGCAGAGTCTGCCCGAGCGGATCGGCCCCGGGGAAAAGACGCTCGGCGAGCGACTGGCTCACCACCACGCGTCGCGGAGCGGCGGCGTCATCTCGCGCATCGAAGATGCGGCCGGCGACGAGCGGAATTCCCACCGCACGGAAGTAGTGGCCCGAGACGACGCGCTGCTCCGCGCCGACGGACTGCTGCTGCGCCGTACCCTGAGCTCCAGCGAGCGGCCCTGTCATCGCGCGCGTGCCCCACGTGTTGTAGCTGCCGGTGGCGGGTAGCCGGCTCACGCCTCCGGCTGCACGCACTCCCGGGAGGCGCTCGACCGCCGCGGCGTACTCTTCGTAGAAACGTGCGCGCGCCGTGGAGTCGTAGCGAGCGGCCGGCAGGTTGAGCTCGAAGGTGAGGATGTTCGCGGTGCGCACGCCGAGCGGCGTGTCGCGCAGCCGCTGGAGACTCGCGAGCAGAGCGCCCGCGGCCGCGAGGAGCACGAACGCGAGCGCCACCTGCGCCACGACCAGTATCGATCGCAGTCTGCTGGAAGCGCCGCCGCCGGTCGCGGAGCGCCCCTGCTCGCGGAGCACGTCGGCGGGTTTGCTGCGCGCCGCCTTGCGCGCGGGCGCGAGGCCGAAGATGAGCGCGCTCGCGGTCGCGATGACCAGCGTGAAGATGAGCACGCGAGGGTCGAGCGACGCTTCCCCGATGCGCGGGATGGAGCCGCCCGCGAGGAGCACCAGCAGCTTCATGGCGCCGATGGCGACAGCGATTCCGGCGGCGGCACCCGCGAGCGCCAGTGCTATGCTCTCGGTCAGGAGCTGCCGCACCAGGCGATTGCCGCCCGCGCCGAGCGCGGAGCGGAGCGCGAACTCCCGCTGTCGCTCGGAACCGCGCACCAGCATGAGGTTGGCGATGTTCACACACACGAGCAGAAGCACGAGCCCCACGGAGCCCAGCATCAGCTCCAGCGCCCGGCTCGACGAGCCCACGACATCTTCCTTCAGCGACACCAGCATGGTACGCATGTCGCTGGCGTCGGGAAACTCGCGCGCGAGCGCGACGTCGAGCGACGCGAGCTCGCCCCGGGCGCGCGGGAGCTCCACGCCGGGCGCGAGGCGGCCGATCACCGTGAGGTAGTGGTTCCCGGGACTCATCTCGGCGGGATCGATCGCGATGGGAACCCACGCGTCGATGCTGCCGCTCACGGGATCGGAGAAGCCGGCGGGCATCACTCCCACTATCGTGCGCGGCACGCCGTCCATCGTTAGCGCTTTCCCGATCACGGTGGGATCGCCGGCGAACTGATTCTTCCAGAGCGCGTTGCTCAGGATCACCAGCGGCGCGCCGCGTTCGTCGCGCTCCTCGAAGGGATGGCCGAGGATGGGTCTCGTTCCCAGAACGTCGAAGTAGCCGGAGGTGATGGGAAGGATCCGGATGCGCTCCGTCCCATCGTTTCCACCGATGTCGGCGCCCTGCGCGCTGTAGTCGTAAACGGCCGCCAGGCCGGAGAAGGTGGCGAGGTCGCGCTGGAACTCGCGGAAATGCGCGTCGGTGACGAACGTGTGCCCGTTCGGATAGCCGTCGGTGTACTGGTAGAGACGGACGAGCTGCCCCGGCTGCGAGTAGGGAAGCGGCTCGAGGAGCACCGCGTCTACTGCGCTGAAGACCGCCGTGGTGCCGCCGATTCCGAGCGCGAGCGTGACGATGGCCACGAGCGAGAAGCGCGGGCTCCGGCGCAGCGTGCGCACCGACCAGCGCACGTCGCCGGCGCTCTCCTCGAGCAGCCGTGTACCGCGCGCGTCGCGCACTTCCTCCTTGATGCGCTCCGCGCCGCCGAACGCGATCATGCCTCTTCGCCGAGCCTCGGCGGCGTCGACGCCGCTTCCGCGCTGATGCTCGGCTTCCATGTCGAGATGGAAACGGATCTCCTCGTCCATCTCGCGCTCCTCGCGGGCACGGAAGAGAAGCACGCGGGCACGCTCGAGAAGATCGGAGAGGATGCTCATGCGCCCTCCGGAACGAAGGCGGCATCGAGCACCCAGTTGACCGCGTTCGAAGTGCGCGTCCAGCTCACGAGCTCGACCTCGAGCTGTCGCCGGCCTGCGGTGGTGAGCTCGTAGTAGCGCGCGCGCCTGCTGTTCTCGGTGACGCGCCACTCGGAGCGGATCCAGCCGCGCCGTTTCATCCGCTGGAGGGCGGGGTAGAGCGAGCCCTGCGTGACGAGGAAGACATCGCGCGAGAGCAGCTGGATGCGCTGCGAGATACCCCAGCCGTGCATCGGCTCGAGCGCGAGCGTCTTGAGAACGAGCAGCTCGAGCGTGCCCTGGAGCAGCTCGGAGCGGTCGGCGTCCGGCATCGGATCTCCTGTAGTGCGTCTGAAGGAGAGTAACGACCTTCCTTCAGACAGTCAACAGGAAGGGGAGGCGCGGGCGGCGCGAGGTCGTGCCGAGGGCGGTCAGCCACTATTCATGACCGGCGCGGCAACCGGCGGTACGGGCTCGGTAATCCGGTGGCAAGGCAAGTACGCGACTGACACAATAAATATCTTTCATGTTGTTGACAATTACAATAAAGGTATATTAGTTTATGGCATGCCCAGAATAACTCCACTATTGCCGCTCGAAGTGCGGCGGGCGCTGCGGCAGCTCGGTCCTGATCTCAAGGACGCCAGGCTTCGCAGGCGTCTTCCCATGTCCGTCGTGGCGGAGCGTGCGCAGATATCGCTGCCCACGCTCTCTCGCGTCGAGCGCGGGGACGCCGCCGTCAGCATGGGGGTGTACGCCACCGTTCTCTGGGTACTGGGCATGGGCGATCGCATCGGTCGCCTGGCCGCGGCCGAAACGGACACCGTCGGATTGCACCTGGAGGCGGAACGTCTGCCGAAACGAGTGCGATTGCCGCGAAGCAAGGTCGCTGAACCTCCGCCGAAGCGCTCATGACTGATCCCGCGGCCTTCATTGCGATCGAGTTGAACGGCGCCACACGTCCCGTGGGGCGCCTCTGGACCAGCGGGATTGGGAGGGCAGAGCGAGCAACGCTGGAGTTCGCCCCGTCATGGCTGGCGGACCCGCTGCACCACGCGTTGGGGCCCGTTCTGCCTCCCACCCGCGGCGCGTTTCACACTGGTGAAGGACGCGCGATTTTCGGAGCGCTCGGCGACTCGGCACCCGATCGATGGGGGCGGCGACTCATGGCGCGGAACGCGGCGCGACGCGCACGGGATGCGGGAGAAACGCCGCGGGCTCTGCGCGAAATCGACTTTCTCCTTGGTGTCACGGACTTCGTTCGACAGGGAGCACTCCGCTTCAGTCTGACGGAAGGGGGCCCATACGTCGCGGAGGGAAACGCCGATCAGGTTCCACCACTCCTCGACATTCGTGAGCTTCTCGCCGCAGCTCGGGCGCTCGAGGATGATCCGGATTCCGTCGAAGCCGAGCATGCGGTGCGGCTGCTTCTCGCACCTGGCTCCTCGCTTGGAGGCGCCCGTCCCAAGGCGTCGGTTCGTGATCGCGATGGCGCGCTCGCCATCGCGAAGTTCCCCAAGGGCGACGACGAAGTCGATGTGGTGAGATGGGAAGCGGTGATGCTCACGCTTGCCGAGCGTGCCGGCGTGTCCGTGGCAGAGGGGCGGGTAGAGCTGGCTGGTGAGAGCGCGGTGCTGGTGGTGCGCCGCTTCGATAGAGAGGGAGAGGCACGCATTCCTTTCATTTCCGCGATGAGCCTGCTCGACGCGAAAGACGGCGAACAACGGAGCTACGTCGAGATCGCGGATGCGCTGCGCCGGGTGGCGAGCCATGCATCGCTGGAGCTTCCGCGACTGTGGCGACGCCTGGCCTTCAACATCCTGGCCTCCAACTTCGACGATCACCTGCGCAATCACGCCGTCATGTACGACGGTGCCGGGTGGCGCCTCTCGCCGGCCTACGACCTGAACCCCGTGCCGGCTCACGTGAAACCGCGGCAGTTGTCGACGGCCATAAACCTCGATGAGGACACCGGTGCCTCGATAGAGCTTGCCGTCGAAGCGGCGGAGGAGTTTCTCCTCGAGCGGGATGCAGCGAAATCGATTGCCGCAGAAGTGGCGGACGGCATAGCCGGCTGGCGCGGCGCGGCGGCGCGCGTCGGGCTCGACCGGCGAGCCATCGATGAGATGGAGAGCGCGTTCGAGCACGAGGAAGCGCGGACCGCGCGTGCCTGGAAGTGATGGGATGGCTCGGCACTCGCGTCCCCCTCCCCCTCCCCCTCCCCTCGCCGGATACGACCACGCGCACTGACCGACTGGTGCGGAGCGCTGCCCGGCGGCTATCTCACAGCGATGGCACTTCTCGGAATGATGGATGTCAGTGTGGCGTTCGGCGGACCGCCCGTGCTCGACCATGCTGACCTGCAGATAGAACGCGGCGAACGCGTGGCACTCCTCGGACGCAACGGCGCCGGGAAGAGCACGCTCATGAAGCTCCTGGATGGCACGCTCCTCCCCGACTCGGGCGAGATCGTGCGGCAGAGCGGCGTGAGCGTCGCGCGCCTGGAGCAGGAGCTGCCGGTCGACGTCGAGGGCAGCGCATTCGACGTGGTGGCTGCGGGTCTGGGTGAAACGGGGCGGCTCCTCGCGCTCTACCATCAGGCGAGCCAGCGGGTGGCCGCTGATCCGGGCGAAGCTGCGCTGCGGGAGCTCGACCGTCTGCACCAGAAGCTCGAGGCGGCTGGCGCATGGCGCGCACACACGCGGGTCGAGACCGTCATGGACCGCCTCGGACTCGATCCCGACCTGCCGTTCGCGAACGCTTCAGGTGGTCGCAAGCGCCAGACGCTCCTGGCGCGCGCTCTGGTGCGCGAGCCCGATGTGCTTCTCCTCGACGAGCCCACGAACCATCTCGACGTGAACGCGATCGAGTGGCTGGAGACGTTTCTCCTGGAGAGCGGAACGACTCTGCTGTTCGTCACGCACGACCGCGCGTTCCTGCGGCACGTTGCGACGCGTATCGTGGAACTCGATCGCGGCCGGCTCGCGAGCTGGGGCGGCGACTACGATACGTACCTCGAGCGCAAGGAGGCGGCGCTCGCCGCCGAAGCGCGCGAGCGGGAGGAGTTCGACAAGCGACTCGCGAAAGAAGAGGTGTGGATCCGCACGGGGATCCAGGCGCGGCGAACCCGCAACGAAGGACGCGTGCGTGCGCTCGAGGCGATGCGTCGCGAACGCGCCGCGCGGCGGGAGCGCGCCGGTACCGTAAGACTCCGCGCCCAGGAGGCGGAGCGGTCGGGACGGCTGGTGATCGAGGCGAAGAACGTGAGCTTCGTGCGTGGCGAAGGTGCCGGAGCGCGCACCATTGTACGCGATCTCGACACCACCATCATGCGCGGCGACCGCGTCGGGATCATCGGCCCCAACGGCTCGGGAAAGACGACGCTCATCCGTCTACTGCTCGGCGAGCTCGCTCCGAACACGGGCTCGGTGCGCGCCGGGAGCGGGATCGAGCTGGCATACTTCGACCAGTTGCGCGAACAGCTCGACCCGGAGCACACCGTGTTCGACAGCATCGCCGATGGCGCGGACTTCGTCGCGATCGGCGGAGAGCGGAAGCACGTGCACGGCTACCTGCAGGACTTCCTCTTCACACCCGACCGCGCCCGGACGCCCGTGCGCGCGCTCTCGGGCGGTGAACGCAATCGACTTCTCCTCGCCCGGCTCTTCACGCGGCGCTTCAACCTGCTCGTGCTCGACGAGCCCACGAACGATCTCGACATCGAGACGCTGGAGCTGCTCGAGAATCTCCTGCTGGAATTCTCGGGGACGCTGCTCCTGGTGAGCCACGACCGCGCATTTCTCGACGACGTCGTGACGAGCACGCTCGTGCTGGAGGGCGATGGCCGCGTGGGTGAATACGTCGGCGGTTACAGCGACTGGCAGCGGCAGCGGCCGATGCCCGAAGCAGCGGACGCGCCTGCACCCCCCGCAGCGAAGCCGCGGTCGTCGCCAGCCGGAGAATCGCGGGATCGGAAGGAGCGTCGGCTCAGCTACCGGGAGGCGAAGGAGCTGGAGGCGTTGCCGGACCGGATCGCGGAGCTGGAGCGCGAGCGTGACAGCGCGTACGCATCATTTGCCGACCCGGAGCTGCTGCGCGACGGTGCCGCGGCTGCGGGGCTGAAAGCGCGGCTGGAGGAGCTGGACGCCGAGCTGACGGCGGCCATGGAGCGCTGGGAAGAGCTCGCGACGCTGGAAATGCAGGGGACGGCTGGCAATTAGATAGCTACCTATCTAAATTGAGGCGCATGACTTCCGCGTCGCGCGCCGCACGCGCCAACAACGAACGCAGCTTTCTGACGGCGCTCGGTCCCATCCGGCAGGCGCTCCGACGGATCAACGGACGCGCCCTCGCGCCGCTCGGTATCTCGACCGCGCAGGCCTACCCGCTCGTCATCATCGCCGGGAACGACGGCATCCGCCACGGCGAGCTCGCCGACCGTCTGGACATCGAAGGACCGACGCTCGTGCGCACCCTCGACCAGCTCGGCGCGCTCGGTCTCGTGGACCGCCGTATCGACCCGGCCGACCAGCGTGCGAGGACGCTCCACCTCACGCCCGCCGGGAAGGCGCTCGCCGCGCGCGTGCAGCCCGTGCTCCACGCGACGCGCGCTCGTCTACTTGCCACGGTGTCCGACGAGGATCTGGAAGTATGTCTCCGCGTATTCGACGCGCTTCGCGCCGGTATCGAACAGGATGAGGTAGCCGCACCGAATGAGTGAAAGCACGGCAGTTCTCGAACTCCCCGCCGATGAGGAACCGACAGCAGTACTGATACGAACCAGCGCCGTCGAACGCCGCGGAGCGGAGCACAAGTACATCATCGCGTTTGCCGTGGTGCTCGCGGCTCTCATGCAGGTGATCGACAGCTCGATCGTCAACGTCGCGCTCCCCGACATGATGGGGAATCTCGGCGCCAGCCTCGACGAGATCGCGTGGGTGTCCACCGGCTACATCCTGGCGAGCGTCATCGTCATCCCGCTCACCGGATTCCTGGGCGATCTGTTCGGACGAAAGCGCTACTTCGTGGGTTCGATCATCCTGTTCACGATGTCGAGCTTCTTCTGCGGCGCGTCCCACTCGCTCGGTGCGCTCATCATGTGGCGCATCATCCAGGGCGTGGGCGGCGGCGCGCTGATGACGGTGTCGCAGGCGGTGCTCTTCGAGTCGTTCCCGGTGGAGGAAGCCGGGATGGCGATGGCGCTCTTCGGACTCGGCGTGATGGTCGGGCCCACGGTGGGCCCGACGCTCGGAGGATGGCTGACCGACAACCACGGCTGGCCGTGGATCTTCTACATCAACATCCCGTTCGGAGTCCTCGCGGCCACCATGATCGCGGCGTACGTGCACGACCCGATCCACCAGAAGCGGCCGAGCCGGATCGACTACATGGGAATCGCGCTGCTGATAGTGAGCGTCGGTGCGCTGCAGTTCGTGCTCGAGCACGGCGAGCGGGACGACTGGTTCGCGTCGCACTTCATAGCCACGCTCACCGTCATCGGAGTGGTGGGGCTGGCGGCGCTCATCTGGCGCGAGCTGACCACCGACCATCCAGCCATCGACTTCCGCGTGCTGAGGCACCGGCAGATGTGGGTCGGCACGCTGCTCGGCGTGGTGATGGGCATAGGGCTGTACGCGATGTCCTTCACGCTGCCGGTGTTCCTGCAGGGGAATCTGCACATGACCGCCGAGCAGACCGGGATAGTGCTCCTTCCGGGAGCGATCGCCACCGCGCTCTCCATGCTCGTGGCCGGGAGGCTCGGCAACCGCGTCGACGCGCGCCTGCTCATAACGATAGGCGTGCTGATCTTCGCCGCCGCGGCATGGCAGCTCTCGCTGATCACGGGGCAGAGCGGGGAAGCGGACTTCTTCTGGCCGCTCATCCTGCGCGGCGTGGGACTCGGCCTCATGTTCGTGCCGCTGACCACCATCACCCTCGCCGAGCTCTCCTCGAAGGAGTTGCCACAGGGGACGGGACTGTACAACTTTTTCAGGCAGCTCGGCGGGTCGTTCGGCATCGCGGGGATCTCCACGCTCATCATCCGCTTCACGGCGGAGAACAGGGCGAACCTCGTGCAGCACGTCTCGCTCTCGGATCCGGCAACGCTCGAGCGGCTGCAGATGCTCACGCACGGCTTCATGAGCCGGAGCGTCGACTACTGGACGGCGCAGCGCCGCGCGCTGGCGGTGATCGACGCGCAGGTCATGGGTCAGGCAAGTGTCATGGCCTATGGCCGCGTGTATGTCCTCAGTGCGGCGATCATCCTCATTCTGATACCGCTGCTCCTTCTGGTGCGCCGGACCAGCGGTGAGGGGGGCGGACACACAATCCTGGAATAGACCCGTCGTGGTGGAGCTCCGGCATCCGGCGGGCGGTCGTGCCCTTCGCGCCGGATAGTCGTCGAGTCGTTGTCCGCTCGTCACCCGCTGACCCCACCACAATGCATCTGCCACAGCGAACGTCCAGGGCCGGACGCCCGGTGCAGCGCGCCGCGATGTTCGCCGCGACAGTCGTCGCGACGCTCGTGGGAGCGCTCGCCGTATCGCTTCCCCTTCTCTGGCCGGGGCGCGCGGCGGCGCAGCGTTCCGGGCCCGGCTTCGAGCGGATTGCGCAGGAGCGCGGACTGTCGAACGGCACCGTGACGGCGATCGCGCAGGGGCGGACGGGCCTCCTCTGGTTCGGCACCGAAGACGGGCTCAATCTCTACGACGGATCACACTTCACGCTCTATCGGCCGGTTCCGGGCGACACCACGACGCTCTCCGATGGGTGGGTGACCAGGATCCTCATCGCCCGCGACGGCACCCGCTGGTTCGGCACACTGCACGGCGGCCTGAATCGCTACATGCCGCGGACTCAGAGCTTTCGCCGCTATCGTAGCGTGGAGGGCGACTCGACGACGCTGAGCAGCGACCAGGTGAACGCACTCTACGAGGCGGCCGACGGCGCGATCTGGCTCGGCACCGCTCGAGGTATCGATCGCTTCGATCCTGCCACCGGACACGTGCGTCGATTCCGCCCCGTGACCAGTGACGCGTCGACGCTCGACAACGACGTGGTCACCATCGAAGGGTGTGGAAACGGCGCGATCTGGGTGAGTGCGCGCAACGGTCTCTTCGCATTCGACACCGCGAGTGCCACGTTCACTCGCATCTCCGGCGAGCTCGGAACGAAGCTGGTTCTCGCGCTCCTCCGCGACAGCTCCGGAGTGATGTGGGTCGGCACGGAAGACGAACTGCTTGCGGTCGATCCTCGCACACGCTCCGTGCTGCGACGCTACGGGCAGCCGACCGCTGCGCATCCTTCGCCGTTCATCGGGAGAGTGCTCTCGCTGTACCAGGCGCCGGACCGGAAGATCTGGGTCGGAAGCGACGGCGGCCTCGCCTCGCTCGACGCCCGCACCGGTTCCTTCGTGCGCTACCGCTACGACAGGGATGATCCGCTCTCACTCGGCGGCAACATCGTGCGTTCCACCCTGGTGGATCGCGGCGGTGTGCTCTGGGTGGGACTCGAGACCTACGGTGTGAGCAAGCACGCGCCGGCCGCCATCCACTTCGAGCTCATCCAGAACGACCCGTCCGCACCGCGCTCGCTGAGCGATGGCTACGTGCGCGGCATCTCGCAGGACCGAGCCGGCAATATCTGGATCGCGACACAGTTCGGCGGGCTGGATCGGCTCGACAATGAATCGGGGCGGATCACCGTGTACCGGCATCGCTCCGGCGACCCGCATTCCCTCCCGGGCGACAACGTGTGGGCGACGCTCGAGGATCATGCGGGCGTGATGTGGGTCGGCCTGCACGAACAGGGACTCGGGACGTTCGACCCGGCCAGCGGCCGCTTCACGCGCTTCACCGGCGTGCCGTTCGACGCGAGCGTGAATCTCCTGTACGAGGACAGGTCCGGCGCGCTGCTGGTCGGACTCGAAGGGCGCGGCATGGTGGAGATCTCTCCCGACCGCCGCCGCGTGCGCACGTACGGCAAGACTCTCGGCGATGTGCGCGTGCTCATCGACAACGATGTGCAGGCCATCGTCGAGGACCGCGAGGGGCTGTTATGGGTGGGAGGCGTGCGCGGTCTCACGCGTCTCGATCGGCGCACGGGCGCTGCCACATACTTCACCGCGGTGCCCGGCCGGCGCGATGCTCTGGGCGCCGACTTCGTCACCAACCTCTTCGAGGACAGCCGCGGCAGGATCTGGGTCGCCACGAAGGGCGGAGGAGTGAGCAGCTTCGACGCGGCCACGGGCCGCTTCGAGACGGTGGGTGTGCGGGACGGTCTCCCACACGGTTTCGTTTACGGGATACTCGAAGATGCGCGCGGCCGACTCTGGTTGAGCACCGACGATGGGATCGCGGTTCTCGACCCCGCCACTCGAATGGTCACGCGCTACGGACTGGGGGACGGGCTGCAGGCGCGTGAATTCAATCGACGCGCGCACTTCCGTGCAGCCGACGGCACGATGTACTTCGGCGGCGTGAACGGCGTGAACGTGTTCCGCCCCGATGCGGTGGCGCCGCCACCGCCACCGCCGCGCGCGACGTTCATCACGATGAAGGTCGGCGGCGACTCTGCTCGCTACGTGATTCGGTTGAACGCGGACTCCGTGATCCGCCTCGCCCACGATCGGAACGCGTTCACGCTCACCTTCGTCGCGCTCGATTTCACGGCGCCGGAGAAGATCAACTACGCTCACAGGCTGGAGGGGCTGGACGAAGAGTGGATCGGCACGGGAAATCGCGGCGAGGCCAGTTACACGAGTCTCCCTCCGGGACACTACGTGCTTCACGTGGCCGCCACGAACGTGGCGGGCGTGTGGAATCGCGACGCCGCTTCGGTGGCGATCGTGGTGGAGCGTCCCTGGTGGGGTACCTGGTGGGCGCGCCTCCTCGTGGCGATCGTCGCTCTCGGTTTGCCGGTCGCCGCGGTGCGGCTACGGCTACGCTCCGTTCGCCGGCGCAGCACCCTGCTGGAAAGGCGCGTGGAAGAGCAGACGCGCGACCTCACCGACGCGCAGAAGCGACTGCACGCGGCGCTCGAGCGTGAGCGCGAGTCCACTCGAGAGCTTCTCGAGATCACGGCTACGGTGCCGGGAGCGGTGTTCAGGTTCCGCCGTGCGCCCGATGGCAGTCTCTCACTCCCCTTCGTGAGCGAAGGGGTCGCCGTCCTGCACGACCACGACGGTGCCAGCGCTCCGGTTTTCCGCGACGGTCGCGATGCGCGGAGGATGGCGCGTCTGATCATCGACCGGATCCACCCCGAAGATCGCGCGGCGGCCGAGCGTGCACTGGCAACCCTGGGCCCCACGCTCGAACCGTGGCGTGCGCAGCTCCGCTGGTATCCCGAGAGTGACGGCGATGTGCACTGGCTCTCGGTGCGGGCGCACCCATCGCGGCACGATGACGGTGCCACGGTGTGGACCGGCGTGGTGACCGATGCGACGGCCGAGCGCCGCGCGGAGGCCGACAGGGCCGAGCTGGAGTCGAAGATGCTGCAGGCGCAGAAGTCCGAGAGCCTCGGCGTCATGGCCGGCGGTGTCGCGCACGACTTCAACAACCTGCTGGTCGGCATCCTCGCCAGCGCCGATCTGCTTCGCTACGACATGGTGCTGGACGAGCACGCCGAGCAGACGATCGGTCACATCCGGACGTCGGCGCTCCGCGCGGCCGAGCTCACGAAGCAGCTCCTCGCCTACACGGGCAAGGGGAGGCTGGTCGTGGAGAAGGTGGAAGTGGCGGCGGTGGTGCGCGAGATGCTCACACTGGTTCGAAGCACCGTACCGCGCACGATCGAGTTCGACTTCGACGTGAGCGAAGGTCCATCGACGGTCGAGGCGGACGCCACGCAGCTCCGGCAGGTCGTGATGAATCTCGTCACGAACGCGAGCGAGGCGATCGGCGATGGACCGGGCAGGGTGATGGTGCGCATCGGAGTGGAGGAGAGTCCGCAGCGCGCGTTGGCATTGCAGCAGGCGGCCGGCGACATGCCATCGACCGGTCCGTACGTGGCGCTGCAGGTGACGGACGACGGCTGCGGGATGGACGCGGCGCTCCTCGAGCGAATCTTCGATCCGTTCTACAGCACGAAGTTCACCGGCCGCGGGCTCGGTCTCGCGGCGCTGGCGGGTATCGTGAGGGCGCATCGCGGCGGCGTGAGCGTGAAGTCGATGCCCGCGCTCGGCACCTGCTTCACGGTGTACCTGCCGCTCGCCGCTTCCATGGCGGAACCGGAGCCGGTCGAGCGCGGAGCCGGCGCCGAACCTGTGCTGGCGTCGTCAGCGCGTGTGCTCGTGGTCGACGACGAGGAGATGGTGCGCCACTCCGTGGCTCGCATCCTGGAGAAGTTCGGCTACGAGGCGGTGGTCGCGGCGGACGGTGCGGCGGCCGTCGCCGCGGTCGAGTGCGTGGCGGGGCGGAGCGACGCGCGACCGATCGATCTCGTACTGATGGATGTGACGATGCCCGCGATGGACGGCCCGACCGCAGCGCGCGAGTTGCGAGCGAAGGGGCTGGAGGCACCCATCGTCCTGATGAGCGGCTACGCCGAGGAGGAGCTGGTGAACCGCGGCGTGATGACGCACGCCGATGGCTTCCTCAAGAAGCCGTTCGAGGTGACCGAGCTGCTCGATGCCGTGCGCGCACGGCTGGCGCAATACGTTTGAGGGGGAGCCGGCGCGCGCGCCGGCAGCGCGCGCGGCGGGTCAGCTCGCTTCCAGTTGCTCTTCGAGCAGTGCGAGGCACTTCGCGGCGAGAGCGTCGGTATCGTAGGATTGGCCATCTCCCGATCGCCACACGAAGGCGCCCGGAGATTCTTCCACCGGATGCAGCGCCAGCTCTCCGACGATCGAGGCGCCTTCGCGGCGCGGCGGTGCACCGCGGCGCGACACCACGCCGCGCCATACAACCACATCGAGCTCACCGAATGAGGATTCATCGCCCCCATCCGGATACCATGACACGCTGATCGCCGCGGTCGGACCCTGCAGGATGCATCCGGTCGGCATGCGATGTCGTTCGATCGTGGACGCCCCCCCCCCCTGCTCGGAGCGGGATGCCGCCTTCTCCGGCGCAAGCTCGTCGAGGAGAGCGGTAACCGCGTGCTGCACCGCGTTCCGCTCCTTGGCTGTGGGCGGCGTCGCCCAGGGAGTCGAGGAAGGATCGGCGGATTCGTCCATTTTGCCTGCCTTGCGGGAGTGAGCAGTGCGAGCCTTGGTTGGGCCGCGCATGCGAATTGTGCTTCATGAAGCGGCTCGCCGCCAGAGCAGGACGCGAATCGATCGAGATGCGTGGGGCGGCGCGGAACGCTGGGAGCAGTACGATGACGCTTGCCACTGACAGCGGTGCTCCCCGATTCGCTCGCAACTTCGCGTGTCGTGCGATAATATCGTCTGCCCGATTACCGGAGGAGACCGGGGATGCGCGCTGTGTGGCTCGTGGTAATATCGGCACTTTCTCCGTGCGTTGGAGCCCGGCCGGTGACGGCACAGTCCGCTCCCACCGCGCGCGAGATCGTGGAGCAGATTCAGCAGCACACGGACGTGCAATGGAATACGCGCGGCGTGGACACGTTCAAGGAAGGCGATCCCGACACGCCGGTGACCGGCGTGGCCGTGACGATGATGGCCACGTTCGACGTACTCCGGAGCGCGGCAGCGTCGGGCGCGAACTTCGTCATAACGCACGAGCCCGTCTTCTACTCGCACAGGGACACGACCGGCGCGCTCGAGCGCGAGGGCGATCCGGTGTTCGCCGCGAAGCGCGACTTCATCCGCGAGCATCACATGGTGGTCTGGCGCTTCCACGACAACTGGCACGCGCGAAGGCCGGATGGGATCCAGGAGGGGATGGAGCGGAAGCTCGGCTGGATGCGTTATCGCACGGCTGCGAACGATACGCTGTCGAGCGATCGGCCGGCCACCGACTTCCTGTTTCGCATCCCCGCCACCACTGCCGGCGAGCTCGCGCGCGAGCTCGCCGGGAAGCTCGATGCACACGCGGTGCGGATGGTGGGAGATCCGAAGCTGCCGGTGCGCGGAGTCGCCTTCGCCGGCGGCTTTCTCTCGGCGGAGACGCAGCGCGCGCTGCTGCGGCGGCCGGACGTCGATGCGCTCGTGATCGGCGAGGCGCACGAATGGGAGACGATAGCCTATGCGGCCGACGCCGTGAGCGAGGGCGAGCGGAAGGCGCTCATCGTGGTGGGACACACTCCATCGGAGCAGGGAGGGATGGAGGAATGCACGCGCTGGCTCCGCGGATTCGTCACCTCGGTTCCCGTGCGATTCATCGCCGCGAGCGATCCATGGTCGATGGTGGTCTCGGGGAAGAGCGGACCGGGTTCCTGACGCGGGCCGGCTGGAGGGACGCTACGAAGCCAGGTCGTCTCGGGAATCGGCTCGCGGGCGCCGTTGCTTCGCCCTCGCGCGCCACGCGCGGATCGCTCTCGCGTGGATGGGATAGTGAGCGTACGTGTCGAGCCGCAGCCGACGGCGGAATCGCGTTTCCCGCGCGAACAATTCCTCGGGAGCGTTGCGCACGTACGCAACGAGACGGTCGTGCACTTCATCGTGCATGCGCAGCACTTCCGCGAGGGAGAGACCGCTCCGCTGCTTCGTCATCAGCGCGTTGAACGCGTCGATGCCGCCGTACTTCACCGAGTAGCGCGGCGGCCGTCCGCCCTCGAGAATGTGCGGGAGATGCTTCAGCGCCTCCTCCTCCCACCACGTCACGTGCGCGATGATGTCGCGCACGGACCACCGCCCCGTGACGTCGGGCTCCAGGAGCTCGGCCTCGGCGAGGCCGGCGTACGATTCCTCGAAATCCTTCCACGCATCGTCGAGACGCTGCAGAAGCTGCTCGGTTTTCATCACGGACTCCGGAAAGGGTGAAGGGTCTCCAGCAGCGGAAGCTCGCGTCGCGACCGGCCACGAAGTCGCCGTTTTCGGACATGGATATCATGGAGCGACTGTCGAGCTAAACTGTTATGGTACAGACCTTTGTGGTGTTTGCTCGACTGTCCGAAAATGGCTGGTGGCGACTTCGAAGCGGCGCTATCATCCGACCATGACCAGCGACCACGCAGCCCTGTACAACGCCCTCGCCTCGCGCGACCCTCGCTTCGACGGCGTGTTCTTCGTGGGAGTCACCTCCACGGGGATCTACTGCAGACCCGTCTGCACCGCTCGCACTCCGCGTGCCTCGAACTGCCGCTTCTTCGCGAGCGCCGCGGCCGCGGAGAAAGCTTCCTTCCGGCCGTGTCTGCGCTGCCGACCCGAGCTCGCGCCCGGATCCGCGCCGGTGGACGACGCGCAGCGGATCGCGGCGCTCGTCGTCGATCGCATCGAGGCGGGACTGCTCGATGACGGCTCCAGCCTCGAGAAGATCGCTCTCCACTTCGGATGGAGCTCGCGACAGATCCGCCGCATCCTGCGCCGCGAGCTCGGCGTGTCGCCCATGGAGCTCGTGCTCACGCGGCGGCTGCTTCTCGCGAAGCAGCTTCTCACCGAGACCGGACTCTCGGTGGGAGAGATCGCGTTCGCGAGCGGCTTCTCGAGCGTACGTCGCTTCAACGATGCATTCGTCTCGCGCTACACGATGCCGCCGACCCGTTTGCGCGATGCCGCGGGTCGTTCGGCGAACGGAAGTGCCGGCTCTCGTGCGCATGGGCACGATCCCGCGGTGCAGGACAGCATTACGCTGCAGCTCGGATACCGCGCACCATTCGACTGGCGCGGCGTGCTCGGCTTCATCGGCGCGCGCGCGATGCTGGGTGTGGAAGCGGTGGAAGGCGATACGTACCTTCGCACCGTGCGACTCGGCGAGCTCACCGGCTGGGTCCGCGTACGCAACGAACCCGCGAGGCGCACGCTGCTCGTGGAGTTTCCACGAACGCTCACGGCCGTGCTTCCCGCTCTGCTCGCGCGGCTGCGCCATCTCTTCGACCTCGGTGCGCGCCCCGACGTGATCAACGACCGGCTCGCGCAGGATGCGCTCCTCGCCCCGGCGGTGGAACGGAACCCGGGTCTCCGCGTGCCTGGCGCATTCGACGGTTTCGAGCTCGCGGTGCGCGCCATCCTCGGCCAGCAGATCACCGTGAAGGGTGCGACCACGCTCGCCGGCCGCTTCGCCGCGATGTTCGGCGAAGCGATGGATACGCCGTACGCCGTGCTCACGCATCTCACGCCACGCGCGGAGCGCGTCGCGAACGCGGATGCGAACGCGATCGCCGCGCTCGGGATGCCCGGCTCGCGTGCGCGCTGCATCGTCGAGCTCGCGCGTGCCGTAGTCGCAGGGAAATTGCGCCTCGAGGCAGGCGACGATGCCGGCGCTACCATGGAGCAGCTCGTCGCCATACATGGCATCGGCCGGTGGACCGCGAATTACGTGGCGATGCGTGCACTGCGCTGGCCCGATGCGTTTCCGAAGGAGGATGCCATCGTGCGCAAGCGACTGGGCGGCATGTCGCCCGCGCTTGCAGAGGAGCGCTCGCAGCCGTGGAGACCGTGGCGCAGCTACGCGACACTGCACCTGTGGCAGCAGGGGGCGTCGCCGCAGGGATGATCCACGGCCGGTCCAACCCTCCGCGCCCCTGGATGGTCCAACTCCCGGTGGGGCGGACTCGCGCGGTGTAACCCGCCCGGCAGCTATCCCGTACGGTTCCGCGAGTCCGCCAAGCTCCTTCCATCTGCCGGGATCGTCAATGGACAAACTCATCCACGACATTCGTCAGAGCTTCCGCAAGCTGAGGAAGCAGCCCGGATTCACCACGGTCGTGCTGTTGACGCTCGCGCTCGGAATCGGCGCGAACACGGCGATCTTTTCGGTGGTGAATACAGTGCTGCTCCGGCCGCTGCCGTACCGCGATCCGGGGCGGCTGGTGACGATCAATCATCACTATCCGACGCTGAAGCTCGATGCGCCGGTCTCCGCGCCGGGCTTCGCGGCGTATCACGAGCTCACACGAATCTTCAGCAGTGTGTCGGTGGAGGCCTCGTGGTCGGCGAACCTCACCGGAGAGGGTGATCCGGTGCGACTGCGCGGCGCCCGCGTCTCGGGCGACTACTTCCACACGCTCGGAGTGCCTGCAGCGCTGGGGCGCGCGCTCCTCCCCGAGGAGGATGCGCCGG
Source organism: Gemmatimonas aurantiaca (assembly GCA_044463985.1). Lineage (GTDB taxonomy): Bacteria > Gemmatimonadota > Gemmatimonadetes > Gemmatimonadales > Gemmatimonadaceae > JADGGM01. The sequence continues at coordinate 22,623 of JBIQLU010000023.1, forward strand.
GCCTTGATCACGAAGTCGTGCTGAGCGATGGGCTCTGGAAGCGACTCTTCGGCTCGCAGCGCTCCGTGGTCGGGAGTTCCGTGTCGCTCAACGGCGAGAACTACACGGTCGTCGGCGTCATGCCGCCATCGTTCCGTGATTTCTCGACGCGCGACGTGGAGCTGTGGACCCCGCTCGCGCTCACGCCCGACTATTTCGTCGCGGCGAACTTCACGAACGAATGGCTCGACCTCACCGCGCGTCTCGCGCCCGGTGTGACGACCGATCAGGCCGCGCGCGAGATGCGCGCGTTCGCGGAGAAGCTGAAGCGCGACAACCCGGGTTCCTTTCCGGAGCAGTGGTCGCTGCGGGTGAAGACGCTCGACGAGATCGCCACCGGCGACATCCGGCCGGCGCTGCTCGTGCTGCTCGGTGCCGTGGGATTCGTTCTGCTGATCGCCTGCGCGAACGTGGCGAACCTCCTCCTGGCGCGCGCTGCGGGCCGCACGAAGGAAGTGGCGATACGCTCGGCGCTGGGAGCGGAACGGTGGCACATCATCCGGCAGCTCCTCACCGAGAGCGTGGTGCTCTCGCTGATCGGTGGCGCGCTGGGTCTCGTGATCGCGTACGGCGGTGTGCGCGCGCTCGTGGCGGTGAATCCGGGCAACCTCCCGCGCGTGGATGAGCTGGGGATCGACGGCAACGTGCTGCTGTTCACGGCGGCCGTTTCCGTCGCGACGGGGCTGCTCTTCGGATTGATGCCCGCGCTGCAGATCTCGCGCAGCGATCTGCAGACGACGCTGCGCGAGGGCGGACGAAGCGGCAGCGGCGATCGAAGCGGCCAGCGCGTGAGACGCGTGCTCGTGGTCGCCGAGGTGGCGCTCGCGCTGACTCTGCTGGTGGGAGCGGGGCTGCTCGTGAAGAGCTCCGCCAGGTTGTCTGGCGTGGATCCCGGCTTCGATCCGAACGACGTGCTGACGTTCAGTCTTTCGCTCCCGCACGCGAAGTACCCGTCGGACACGGCGGTCAACGCGTTCTTCGACGCAGTCATCCCGGCGATCGAGAGAATTCCGGGGGTGCGCTCGGCAGGCGCCACGAGCGTGATGCCGTTCGGCGGCGGCTGGACCACCGGTGGCTTCAACGTCGAAGGATATCAGCCGCCGCCGGACGCGAACGGACCGTGGGGCGACATCCGCATCATCAGTCCCGGCTTCCTGCCGACGTTGAAGGTTCCGGTACTGGCGGGCCACGTCTTCACCGAGCAGGAAGCGCGCGGCGCGCGACCGGTGGCAGTGGTGGATGAAGAGTTCGTGCGCCGGTTCTACAAGTCGCCGTCAGATGCGATCGGGAAGCGCGTATGGCGAGGCTCCTCCACTCCGAACGACAGCACGCGCTACATCACGATAGTGGGCGTGGTCGGGCACACGAAGCACGAGGGGCTGGCCGCGGAGCCGCGCGTGCAGCTCTACGTGCCTTACGGGCAGTACGGTGCGCCCGGCGGGATGGACATCGCGGTGCGAACTACGGGAGATCCGGCGCGCTACGTGAACGCGGTGCGCGGCGCCGTGAGCTCGGTGGACAAGGACGAACCGATCGCGAAGGTCCACACTCTCGACGAGCTGATAACCTCGTCCATGGGACAGCGGCGGCTGTCGATGACGCTGCTCGGCGTGTTCGCGGGGATCGCGCTGCTCCTCGCATCGGTGGGGATTTATGGGGTGATGGCATACAGCGTCGTTCAGCGGACGCGCGAGATGGGACTGCGGATGGCGCTCGGTGCGCGACCGCGCGATGTGCTGGCGCTCGTGCTGCGCCAGGGGATGACGCTGGTGCTTGCCGGGGTGGCCATCGGAGTGATATGCGCGCTCGCGATCACGCGCGTGATGGCGAGTCAGCTCTACTCGGTACGCCCCACCGATCCGGTGACGTTCGTGCTCGTGGCGGCGCTGCTCTCGTCAATCGCGCTCGTGGCCACGTTCATACCTGCGTGGCGCGCGACGGTGGTGGATCCCACGGTCGCGCTGCGCGAAGAGTAGGGGACGGAGCGGACGCCGGGCCTCCTGCGCACGTCGGCGAACGACATTCGCCGACGTGCGCAGGAGGCCCGGCGTCATCGTTCACTCGATCACTCCCCCGGCCAGCAGCGACAACGAACGGAGTCTGGCGGCGTGGTCGTGGATCGGTGACGAGACGATCAATTCATCCGCTCCGGTCTGCTCCACGAAGCGCGCGACCCCTTCCCGTACCTGTTCGGCGTTCCCCACGATCGAAGCGGCGAGATTCTCCTCGATCTGTGCCTGTTCCCACGGCGGGATCGTCGAAGCGAAGTCTTCGATCGGCGGTGGCATCTGCCCCGGGTGTCCGCGGCGGATGTTGATGAACATCTGCTGCAGCGATGTGAAGAGGTGCCGCGCCTCGTCGGTCGAGTCGGCAGCGATGACGTTGACGCCCAGCATGGCGTACGGCTTCTCGAGCGCGCCGGGCTCGCCCGAAGGTGTGAAGCGTTCGCGGTAGACCGCCAGCGCCTCGAACAGAAGCCGCGGCGCGAAGTGCGACGCGAAGGCGTACGGGAGCCCGAGTGCCGCGGCGAGCTGCGCGCCGAAGAGGCTCGATCCCAGTATCCAGATCGGCACGCGAGAGCCGGCGCCGGGGGTGGCCCGCACCGTCTGTCCTTCCTCAGCCGGTCCGAGGTAGTGCATCAGCTCGACGACGTCCTGCGGGAAGGTGTCCGCGGCGCGCGGGTCGCGGCGGAGCGCTCGTGCCGCGGGGATATCGGTGCCGGGCGCGCGACCGAGGCCGAGATCGATCCGGCCGGGGAATAGCGCCTCGAGCGTTCCGAACTGCTCGGCTATCACGAGCGGCGAATGATTGGGGAGCATGATCCCGCCCGCGCCGACCCTGATGGAAGATGTACCGGCGGCCACGTGCGCTATCACGATGGAAGTCGCGGCGCTGGCGATACCGGTCATGTTGTGGTGCTCGGCGAGCCAGAAGCGGCGGTAGCCGAGTCGCTCGGCGAGCCGCGCGAGGTCGAGCGAATTGGCGAGGGCGAGGGAAACGCTGCCGCCCTGGACGATGTGAGCGAGGTCTAGGATGGAAAGGGGGATCATGATCTGGGGCGGATCGTGGAGTTCCAGCCCGCGTCGGTCGCCGGCGCGTGCGGGGGTCGTTCGGGGTTAAACGCTCCGGGGGATGGCGAAGTGCCCTGGCGGGCGTGTCGGGCGGTATTCTTCTTAGTGCACGACTCGGTACACATTGCGATCCCCGCGACCGCCGGCTTACTTCCTCCGCATATGACCAATACCACCAATCCGCCCGCCGGAGCAGCCGGCCGCTCCACGACGTCCGTCGATACTCCCTTCCTCGCGCTCGACCCCGAGCGTATGGAGCGCAATCTCCTTCGCCTCGAGCAGCGCGTACGCGAGCTCGGCGTCGCGCTCCGCCCGCACATGAAGACGCACAAGTCCGTCGAGGTGGGGAAGCGGATGAGCCGCGGCATCGCCCCGATCACCGTCTCCACTCTACGCGAGGCGGAGGTCTTTGCCGACGCCGGGTATCGCGACATCACGTATGCCGTGGGGATCGCACCCGGTAAGCTCGATCGCGTGCTCGCGCTCCGCCGCAGGGGTGTGGAGCTCAGCGTCATCCTCGACAACGTCGAGCAGGCGCGCGCGGTGGGCGATGCGTCGCGCCGTGCCGGCGATCGCATTCCGGCGCTCATCGAGATCGATGCCGACGGTCACAGGTCGGGACTCACGCCCGAGGATCCACGCATCGTCGCCGTGGGCCGTGCGGTGGAAGACGGCTCGGCGGAACTGCGAGGTGTACTCGTGCACGCCGGCGAGTCATACGGCTGCTACACACCCGACTCGCTCGCGGCGGCCGCGGAGGCCGAGCGCGCGGCTGTGGTGCGTGCCGCGGAGCGTCTGCGCGCGGCCGGTCTGCCATGTCCCGTGGTCAGCGTCGGCTCGACTCCCACTTCGCACTTCGCTCGCGACCTGAGCGGCGTCACCGAGGTGAGGGCGGGCGTGTACCTCTTCCAGGATCTGGTGATGGCCGGGATCGGGGTGTGCAGCGTGAACGACATCGCGGTCTCGGTCGTGGCGAGTGTCATAGGCCACAGACCGGAGAAGGGATGGATCATCACCGATGCGGGATGGATGGCGCTCTCTCGCGACCGCGGGACCGCCGCGCAGCCGGTCGACCAGGGCTTCGGCCTCGTCGCGGACATGGACGGCCGTCCTTATGGTGATCTGATAGTGGCTCGTGCGAGTCAGGAGCACGGTACGCTCGCGCTCCGCGCGGGGAGCAGCGCGTCCCTCCCGGAACTGCCGGTCGGCTCACGCGTGCGCATCTTCCCGAACCACGCGTGCGCGACCACCGCGCAGTACGACCGCTACATGGTGGTGCCCGCCGGAAGCGACACGATCGAAGCGGAGTGGGAAATCTTTCGCGGCTGGTGAACCTCCTCGAGGTTCGCCGGCCGTCAGGCCGATGAAGGGCGCGGAGCTCAGCGCGAGATGCCGAGCCTTCGCTCGAGCTCTTCGCGTCTGGTGCGGCTCACGCGCAGCCGGGTACCCCCTTTGAGCTGCACCTCGTAGTCGCCGCCTGCACCGCGGTGGAAGGTGTCTATCAGTGCGATGCGAACGATCACGGAACGGTGCACCCTCATGAAGCGTGCGGGGTCGAGACGCTCTTCCAGCGTTTGCATCGACTCGCGGATCACGTAGCGCCGGTCGCCAACGTGCAGCTCTGCATACGGACCACTGGCGACAATGTAGTCTACCGTATCGACGGGCACCACTCGCACCTTTCCCTTCGTCTCGACCGCGATGCGCTCGAGAAACGGGTGCGTTGCGGTGCCGCTCCCGGCTCTTGCATCGTGCGTCGCACCGGCCGTCCCTTCGTGGCTCCGCAGCAGCGCCACGAGCTGCTCGCGCAGGCGGCCGAAGTCGCGCAGCTCCACGAGCCGCCGTGCGCGCGCGAACGCCTGCTCGAAGCGCTCATCGTCGAAGGGTTTGACGAGGTAGTCGAGCGCAGCGAGCTCGAAGCCCTGCAGCGCGTACTGGTCGTACGCCGTCACGAATACCACCGGCGGCATCTCGTCCGCGCCGATCGCGCGCACCACGTCGAGCCCCGTCATCCCCGGCATCTGGATGTCGAGGAAGACCAGGTCGGGGTGCAGCGACCGGATCGCCTCCACCGCAGCCGTGCCGTCGGCGACGCTTCCCACCAGCTCCACCCCCTGCTCGTGGCCGAGCAGATCCTCGACGCGCTGCCTGGCGAGCGGCTCGTCGTCCACCACCAGCACGCGGATCGTGCGCCCTGTCGTCACTTCGCGCGCCTCAGCGACCTGCCGGTACGCCGGCAACGCGAAGGTCGTCGCGCGTGTGATACGGGAGCCTCACTTCGGCCACCGCGCCTCCCTCGTCCGTGCGCCGGAGCTCGAAGCTCTGCGCGTCGCCGTACAACTGCTCGAGCCGCGCGACCGTGTTGCGCAACCCGACGCCGGAGCCGTGCGTCTCGGCCGATCGCATCTCCGCCGACGCGCCCTCGCCGGCTCCGCTGTCGCGCACTCTCAGAATGACCTGGCCATCAGCCACTTCCGCTTCGATGGAAATCGTCGCCGGCTCCAGCGCCCTTCCCGCGCCATGCTTGATGGCGTTTTCCACCAGCGGCTGCAGAATCAGATTCGGCACGAGCGCATCGAGCGCCTCATCCGTGGCCGTCGTCTGCACGCCGAGCCGCCCCTGGAAGCGCACTTCCATCACCTCGAGGTAGCGGCCTATCCACTGCAGTTCCTGACGCAGCGGCACTTCCTGCTCGCCCGATCCTTCGATGTTGTAGCGCAGCAGTTCGCCGAGCCGTGAGATCATGCGTCGCACGCCGCGCGGGTCGCGTTCGACGAGTGCCGATACGGCGTTGAGCGTGTTGAAGAGAAAGTGCGGGTCGAGCTGCTGGCGGAGCGCGTCGAGCCGCGCCTGCGCGAGCTGCGCCTGCAGACGAGTCGCCTGCTCCTCGCGTGCGCGGTAGCGTCGCGAGTACGATCGCGCGAGACCCGCGGCCACCACCCCCAGCGCCACGATCCCGTTGTTCACGAGTCTGAAGCCGAGCGGCGGTCCTCCTCCCCGGCGCGGCGGCGCACCGTCACGCAGTTCCGGAGGAGCGGGAAGGTCGGAGGGAGCGGGGGTCGCGGCGGGAGCAGGGGCCCTCGAGATCATCGATGAAGCCACGATGTCCACGCCCACTGTCACGACCAGAGTCGCGGCAACCGCGGCGGCGAGGAGAATCCCGGCGCGTCCCGCTCGCCCCACGCGCTCGGCATCGACCCGGTCGCTGAGCAGGAAGATCGCCGGCGTCACCGCGATCCACAGAATCGACGCCACGATCGGCAGCACCACCGGCGCCGACGAGAAATTCAGTTGCGGCCCCTGACCGCGCGGGTCGAAGAGCCGGTTGGCGATCGTGACCAGTGCGAGCAGCGCCCAGAACGCCGCGATCATCGCCAGCTCGCGACGCTCCAGAGGCGAGCCGTTCGCGCGCTCTTCCGCGGACGCGGCGAGCGCCAGGCTCCCGATCTGCTTCTGCTTCGCTTTCATGCACGCAACGATACACGCGGAGGCCACGTCCCTGCCAGCGGACGTGATACGAAGTGCACCTGCCCGTACACGAACTGCTCGGAGTCGATGCGAACGGCGGCGCCTTCCGGCGCGTGCGCTTCATGCCACGCTGGTGCAGTTCGGGACACGGGTGTGCGATTCGCGAAAAAACGAGAACTGGCGTCGCTCGCCCTGCGTATCATCGACAGCGGGTGACGAAAGCTCTCATACGGCGGAGAGGGTGCTCGCGATCGATTCGCCGATCACCGAATGCGGGAAGGAAATTCATGAAGAAGACACGGGTCATCATCGCTATCGCGGCCGTCGCGGCCGTCGCAGCAGGCCTCTGGTTCTACCGGCGCGCCGACGCGAGCGAGGCGCCCGCGTATCGCTTCGCGAGCGTGCAGCGCGCGAACGTTCACGCGACAGTGGCTGCCACCGGCACGCTCAGCGCGGTCACGACCGTGCAGGTGGGCACCCAGGTCTCCGGTCAGATCGCCGCCATTCACGCGGACTTCAATGACCGCGTGAAGAAAGGCCAACTTCTCGCCCGCATCGACCCCACGCTCCAGAAGCAGGCGGTTTCCGATGCCGAGGCCGGCGTGGAGCGCGTGCGCGCGCAATACGAAGCCGCGCGTCTCGACTACGAGCGCAGCAAGCCGCTCTACGAGGCGCAGGCGATCACGGCCGCCGAGTTCAACACGAGCGAGTCCGGCTACCTGGTCGCACAGGCGAACCTCAAGTCGGCGCAGATCGCGCTGGACAAGGCGAAGCAGAACCTGGCCTACACGAACATCTACGCTCCCATCGACGGCGTGGTGGTGGAGCGCAACGTGGACGTGGGACAGACGGTGGCCGCCAGCCTCCAGGCACCTCAGCTCTTCCTCATCGCCAACGACCTGTCGCAGATGCAGATCCTGGCGTCGGTGGATGAGAGCGACATCGGCCGCATCGTCGAGGGACAGCCGGTGAGCTTCACCGTCGAGTCGTATCCCGATGAAGTCTTCGAGGGGAAGGTGCGCCAGGTGCGCCTGCAGTCCGTCACCACCGACAACGTGGTGAACTACACGGTGGTCGTGAGCGTGGGCAACCCGAACGGGAAGCTCCTTCCCGGGATGACTACTACCGTCACCTTCCACACCGACTCCGCTACCGATGTGCTCGCGGTTCCCAACGCTGCGCTGCGCTTCCGTCCCGTGGGTGCGGGAACGGCGGGCGCGGCGGCGCGCGGCGCGCGGCAGGCTGGCGGCTCGGCTGCGCGCGAGGGTGGGGGTGGCGCCGCGTCGGCGGATTCCGCGGCGGCCGCCTTCCGGCCCACGGCTACTCTGTGGCGTGTGAACGCTTCCGGCGGCCTTTCGCCAGTACCCGTGCGTTCGGGACTCAGCGACGGTCAGAAGACCGAAGTCGAAGGGCCCGAGCTCACCGACGGGATGCAGGTGGTCATCGGGACGAACAGTGGCGGCGCGAGCGGCGCGGGCGCGTCGGGCGTGAGCAACCCGCTGCAGGGCGAGCAACGGAGCGGACCTCCTCGTCCGCCAGGAGTCTTCTGATGAACGAGAAATTCTCGATGCATGAGCATCCGGTGATAGAGCTCTCCGGTGTGAAGAAGCTCTATCAGATGGGCGAGACGCGTGTGTTCGCGCTGCGTGGCGTCGATCTCCAGGTGCGTCCCGGCGAGCTGCTCGCGGTGATGGGCGCGTCGGGCTCGGGGAAGTCGACGTTGATGAACATCATCGGCTGCCTCGACACGCCGACGGAGGGGAGCTACGTCCTGGATGGGAAGCGGGTGGATGGTCTGAACAGGAACGCTCTGGCCGACATCCGCAACGAGAAGCTCGGCTTCGTCTTCCAGGGGTTCAACCTCCTTCCGCGTACCAGTGCGCTCGACAACGTGGAGCTGCCGCTGCTCTACGATCGCGCGGGTCGCTGGACTGACACGCGCGCCATGGCCGTCGCGGCGCTCGAGCGCGTGGGGCTCGGTGAGCGGCTCGATCACCAGCCGAGCGAGCTGTCGGGCGGCCAGCAGCAGCGCGTCGCGATCGCGCGAGCGCTGGTGACGCAGCCCAGGCTGCTGCTGGCCGACGAGCCCACGGGGAATCTCGACAGCCGGACGACGGTCGAGGTGATGCAGCTCTTTCAGGAGCTCAACGATCAGGGGATCACCATAGTGCTCGTGACGCACGAGCCAGAGGTGGCGGCGTACGCGAAGCGCATCGTGGAGATGCGCGATGGACGGCTGATCCGCGATCATGCGGTAGCCGATCGTCGCCGCGCCGCGGACGACCTCGTCTCCATGGATGACGTGCCCGATGTAGAACTGGAGGTGGTAGCATGAAGATGTCCACTCTCTCGAAGCTCGCTGCGCAGAGCATCGTGAAGAACAAGATGCGCACCATGCTCACCATGCTGGGTATCGTGATAGGCATCGGCGCGGTGATCGTGATGGTTGCGGTGGGCCACGGCGCCAGGTCGCAGATCGAATCGCAGATCAGGAATCTCGGCACGAACATGCTGGTGATCACTCCGGGGAGCACGGCCCAGGGCGGTGTGAGCCAGGGCGCCGGCACGTTCAACCGTCTCACCGTCGAGGATGCGGAGAAGCTGAAGAGGGAGAGTACGCTGCTCGATGCCGTGTCGCCGGTGGTGATTACCAGGACGCAGATCATCGGTGGCGATGGCAACTGGCGCACCAGCGTGAACGGCGTTTCCACCGACTATCTCACGATCCGCAACTGGAACGTGACGGAAGGCACGCTCTTCAGCGACGACGACGTGGCTGCGAAGCGCCGCGTGGTGGTGCTCGGTGCGACGGTGGCGAAGAACCTCTTCCCCGGTCGCGATCCGACGGGTTCACAGGTGCAGCTCGGCCGCTCGCCGTTCACGGTGGTGGGGGTGCTCGCGCCGAAGGGTCAGACGGCCAGCGGCAACGACGAGGACGACGTGGTCCTGGTTCCCTACACCACGGCCCAGGCACGTCTGGCCGGGCGTTCGTTCCTCGGCCAGATCCTCGCGAGCACGGCCTCGGCGGATCAGATACCGGCCGCGATGAGCGAGATCGAGGGGATCATGCGCGAGGCGCACGGGACGGCGCGCGGGATGCCCGATGATTTCACCGTGCGCGATCAGACGGCCATCGCGGCCGCGGCCACGAGCACCACTTCGGTGATGAGCGGCCTGCTCGCCGCGATCGCATCGATCTCGCTGGTGGTGGGCGGGATCGGCATCATGAACATCATGCTCGTCTCCGTCACGGAGCGCACGCGTGAGATAGGCATCCGGCTCGCCATCGGAGCGCGCGGTTCCGACGTGCTCACGCAGTTCCTGGTGGAGAGCGTGGCGATGAGCGTGCTCGGCGGGATCGTCGGACTCGCGGCAGGGTACGGCGGCGCCGCGCTGCTCGGCCATCTCACCGGCTGGGCTACAGCTACTCCGCTCTCCGCCGTGCTCCTCGCCGTCGGATTCTCCGCGGCGGTGGGCGTCTTCTTCGGATACTATCCGGCCCGCAAGGCAGCGGCGATGGATCCGATCCAGGCGCTCCGCTACGAGTAGCGCTCGTCGCCAGCGGATCGCGCGTCATCTTCGGAGATGCGCGCGGCCCGCGCGGGGAGCACCCGCACACCCCGACTCAGCGTCTGCCCGATCGGGCAGCGGTCGGCGATCTGGATGAGAGCCTCCTGCTGCTCCTCGCTCAGCGGTCCGGCGAGCTCGATCTCGCGTGCGATCTGATCGATTCCGACCGGCTTGTCCACGCAGCCCTCGCAGTCCGTGTCGTAGGTTCGGCTGTGCCAGAGTCGCACGGTGACGCCCGCGAGCGGCCAGCCGCGCCGGTCGGCGAACATGCGCAGCGTCATCGACGTGCACGCGCCGAGCGATGCGAGAAGAAGATCGTAAGGGTTGGGGCCCGTGTCGGTCCCGCCAGCCCTGAGTGGTTCGTCCGCCTGGAGAACGTGCCCACTGGCAGTGATCTCCGTGACGAACCCGCTCTCGCCTCCGCGAACGATCACCTCGTTTGGTCTTGCCATTCTCCCCTCGCTCTCGTCCGGGTTTCGTGTTCGCCATCGCGCGGCGGACCGCCGCCGCCACGGCAGCTAGATTTCCTCGACTCGTTCTCGACTTGCCAGGAACTTCGATTCAGCATCGTCTGATGAATACTCCATATACCAGGCCGTGGCCATCCCCCGGCCGGATGATCGTGAGGGCATTCGCACTGTGCTGCCCGCGCTGCGGCGGTCGCGGGATCTGGCGAACCTGGTTCAGAATGAAGCATCAGTGCCCCACGTGCGCACTGGTGCTGGAGCGCGGTGAATCCGAGGACTACTGGCTCGGCGCCTACATGTTCAACCTGGTCGCTGCCGAACTGATCTCGGTGGCCATCGCCGTGTTACTGATAATCGTGAGCTGGCCGGACGTAGCGTGGAATTTCGTGTGGGCGATTTCCATAGTGCTCGCGGTGGCGACCCCGTTTCTGTTCTTCCCGTTCGCGCGCGACCTCTGGCTCGCGTTCGATCTCATGTTCAGGCGGCACGATGAAGACGTTCCGCGGCCGGGCGGGGCGCCGTGAAGAATGAGTGACTTCACGGGAAGGCCAGCCGCCGGCGCGAATGGCGCGGCGCACGTTCGCCTCGTGTGCATCGATGTGGATGGCACGCTGGTCGGCTCCTCCGGGGTGGTGGAACCCGCGGTGTGGGATGCCCTGGCGCGTGCCCGCGATGGCGGCATCCAGCTCTCGCTTTCTTCGGGGCGCCCCTGCTTCGGCATGACGCGCGAGCTGGCGCTGCGTATGGATCCCGACGGATGGCACAGCTTTCAGAACGGTGCGAG
>JBIQLU010000024.1:0-12522 GCA_044463985.1 Gemmatimonas aurantiaca
CCCCCCGCTCCCCCGCCATCACCGCCAGCGCCGTGCGCACTTCCTCCGCCGTGTTGTAGCAGTGCGGCGCGAGCCGGATCGCGCCCTCTCGCAGCGAGTGTGCGATTCCCGCCTGCGTCATCCTCGCAGACGCGGCACGCACGTCGCCCTTCGGCACGATCGCCACTATTCCCGCGCGGCGCGATGGATCGGTCGGCGTGATGAGCCGCATGTCGGAGCGCGATGCCGCCCACTCCACCGCGATGTCGACAAGTTCTCTCACGTGCCGCTCCACCTCTTTCGGCCCGAGTTCGAGCAGCATCCCCACGCTCGAGTTGAAGCCGGCGAAATCCTGATACGGGAGCGTCACCACCTCGAAGCGGCGGGCGTCGTCGTAGTAGGTGAAGTCGTAATCGATGAGGCGACTGAAATCCTCCGAGCCGCGCGTCGCCATCCACCCCACCACGCCGGGCTCGAGGCGCCGGGCCAGTTCCTCTCTCACGTACACGAAACCCGTTCCCCACGGCGAGAGGAGCCACTTCTGGCCGCCGCACGCGAGGATGTCGATCTCGCATTCGTGCACGTCCAGCGTGAGCGCGCCAAGCCCCTGTATCGCATCCACCACGAGGTAGATGCCGCGCTCGCGGCACGCGCGCCCCAGCGCGGCGAGATCCGTTCTGTAGCCGTTGGAGAACTGCACCCACGACACCGCCACCGCCTTCACTCCCCCCATGTCCAGCGATCGATGCAGCCGCTCCTCATCCGGACGCCCATCGGCATCACAGGGGATCTGCTCCAGCCGCACGCCGCGCCGCTCGAGCGCCATCCACGGATAGACGTTCGCGGGAAACTCGCGGCCGTAGCTCAGCACCACGTCGCCCGACTCCAGCGGGAGAGCGCGCGCCGCCACGTTCACTCCGTAAGTCGTGTTCACCATGCACGCGATCTCCGACTGCGATGCGCCGATGAGCCGCGCCGCGAGCGCGCGCGTCGTGCGGATGGTATCCAGCTCGTCGTCATCCGAGATCGTGTACGGCTTCGTGCGACGCTCGTTGAAGTCGGAGATCCGCGCGTGCGAGCGAGCGGGCACGGGGCCGGTGGCCGCGTTGTTCAGGTAGATAGCCTCGCCGCGGGCGGCCCATGGGAACTCGCGCTCGCGGAGCGCGTCGATGTCGTAGCTCATATTCTCGCCTTCGAGTCGCCGCCCGGGGGTGTCGACTCCATCAGGAATCGTGGATCGAGCGCATCGCGAAGCGAGTCGCCCAGGAGATTGAAGCCGAGCACCGCGGCGCCGATCGCGAGCCCCGGGAATACCGAGGTCCACGGCGCCGTTCGAAGCTGGATGAGGTCGCGCGCGGACGAGATCATCGATCCCCAGCTCGGTGTTGGGGGTTGTACGCCGAGTCCCAGAAACGACAGCGCCGCTTCCGCCATTATCGCTCCCGCCACGCCGAGCGTGGCCGCGATCACCACCGGCGCGATCACGTTGGGAAGTAGATGCCACGCGAGGATACGGCGGTCGGTCGCGCCGAGCGCACGCGCCGCCTGCACGAACTCGAGCTGCCGCGTGACGAGCACCTGGCCCCGTATCAGCCGCGCCATCCCCGCCCACCCCACCACTCCGATGGTGATGTACACCGTCGCGAGCGACGGCTCGAACGCGGCCGCCATCGCTATGAGCAACAGCAGCGTGGGAAAGGCGAGCGTGATGTCGGCGAGTCGCATCACCAGTTCGTCCACCCAGCGGCCGTAGTAGCCGGCCACGAGCCCGAGCACCACGCCGATGCTGAGCGCTATCACCTGCGACACGAAGCCCACCGCGAGCGACACGCGCGCGCCGTACACCACGCGCGCCCACACGTCGCGCCCCTGGAAGTCGGTTCCCATCCAGTGCGCGAGCGACGGCCGCTGGAGCTGGTTGGAAAGCTCGATCGCGAAGGGATCGTGGCGCGCGATGAGCGGTGCCGCGAGCGCCGCGCCAACCAGCATGGCGATTATCGCCAGCGCGAAGAGCGCCCGCCCGTCGTGCACGAGCCGCCGCCACACGAAGCGGATCATCGTCCGCGGCGCCTCCCCGGGAACTCAACCACGGCTCGCCTCCACGGGGTCGCGCAGTTCCTCGGGCGTGTCTTCGGGCTGCCGCTTCCAGCGGTGGTGCTGCCAGAAGTACTGCTCCGGCGCGCGGCGTACCCACTCCTCCAGCTTCTGCGTGTACGCCTTCACCAGTTCGTCCACGTCGGCATCGTGGTCACCGCTGTTCCTTACCGGGATCTCCTCGAACACCAGTCGATAACGGCCGCTCGGCAGCAGGAGCGCAGTCCCGAACACCACGGGCGTGCCGAGTCGCAGCGCGAACACCGCCGGACCGCGCGGTGTCTTCGCGGGCCGGCCGAAGAACGGAACGAAGGTGGACGCGAGGTTGAGCCCCGCCTGATCGGTGAGGAACGCGACGGCGCCGCCCCCGCGCAGCGTGCGCGGCGTGCGCCGCACGGCGTCCCGGTCGCGCACCACGCGCATTCCGAGTCGCGAACGCGTGCGCGTGAGGTAGCCGTCGAAGAGCGGGTTGCCCATCCGCCGCACCACTACGTCCAATGGAACTCCGCGCGCCGCGATGTACGCGCCGCCCAGCTCCCAGTTGCCGAGGTGGCCCGTCACCATGATCAGACCCTTCTCCTGCGCGCGCAGCCGCTCCACCACGTCCCATCCTTCCACGCTCTCGAACAGCTCGAGCACCCACGCCTGATCCACGCGTGAAAGAAGTGCGGTCTCCACCGTGACCCGCCCGAGGTGCTCGAACGCGCCGCGCGCGATGTCGCGCACTTCGCGTTCGCTCGCCTCGGGGAACGCGGCTGCGATCTGCGTCTCGACCACGTCGCGGCGTATGCCGAACGGCGTGTAGGCGAGCCGGCCGAGCGCTTCGCCCGCGCGCACCGCGCCGCGCCAGCGCATCGCGCCGAATACCCCGATCACCGAGCGCAGCGCGCCGTATTCCAGCCGATGCGCGAGCGTGGGTCTGCGCTCGCCCGCGCGTGCGGGAGTCGCCGCCGGTGCCGGTGCCGGGTCGCTCACCGCGCTACCAGATCGCCCGGTCGCTCGCGGCGACCGCTGCGCTCTCGAAGGCCTCGATCATTGCTTCCTCGGTGAACTCGCGCGCCACGCGCGCGTTCGCGGCAGCTCCCATCGCCGCCCGCTCGTCGTTGCGCGCGAGGAGTCTGGCCACCGAGGCTGCGGTATCGTGCGCGTCGCCCTGCGGGAGCACCATCCCCGCGATTCCATCGGGTACGTACTGCTCGGCGAGCGTGCCGCGCTCGGCGATCACCGGCACCCGCGATCCCATGAGATCGAGCAGCGCGTACGCGCCATCGTCCCCGCTGGACACCACCCAGCCGAGCTCCGCGAGGGCAAGCATCGACAGGTAGTCATCGCGCTCGCCCAGAAAGCTCACCACGCGCGAGATGCGCAGCGCGGCAGCGTGCACTTCGAGGTCGGCATCCACGGAGCCGGGGCCGAGAAAGATCAGCCGCAGCTCCGGATGCCGCTGCGCGAGGAGCGCGACCACGCGGAGCACGTTCCCGGCGCGCACGCGCGCGCCGCCGTCGTGGATGCACACGAGCACGCGCGTCCCCGCACCCACTCCGGTGGCGGAGCGCGATGCCGGACGCACCGAGTCGTACACGGCGGAGCGCACGCCGAGCGGTACGACCACGGGTTTGAGTCGCGCCTGCGGCATCGGCGGCGCGGCGTGCGCGTCCTGCCCGGATGCGAAGACGAAGCCGGTGGTCGCGAAGCGGAGCGCCACACTCGAGCCGGCGCTCCGTATCGGCTTCTCGCCCGCCGCCACCCGGCGGAGAACCGCCGCCCGCCCCGCGAGCCGCGACGCCGTCGCCGCCACCACCTGCGCGCGATCGGAATGCACGCATACCACCTGCACGAAGCGCTTCTGCAGCGCACGGCGCAACTGCCCTGCGGCGGACGCCACGCTGGCGTCGCCGTCCACCTCGAGCACTTCGTAAGCTCCCCGCTCGAGGTGCTGCTCGATAGCGCTGTCGGTGGGACACGCCACGGTCACGGCGTGGCCGCGCGCGCTCAGGCCGCGCGCCAGCGCCGCGGTCGCGCGGGCGCTTCCGTTCCAATCGGGCGAATTCACGTAGAAGAGTATCCGCACTTCAGCTCCGGCCGGCCGTCTCCCTGTCGCCGAACTGCAGCGAATGCAGGCGATGGTACGCACCGTGGCGCTCGAGCAGCTCGAGATGCGTGCCGCGCTCCACTATCCGCCCGCGATCCATCACCAGGATCTCGCTCGCGTACTGGATCGTCGAGAGCCGGTGCGCGATCACCAGCACCGTGCGCCCCTCGAGGAGCCGGTCGATGGCCTCCTGCACCAGCCGCTCCGACTCGGTGTCGAGCGCGGAGGTGGCCTCGTCGAGTATGAGAATCGGCGGATCGAGCAGCAGCGCGCGCGCTATGGCGATGCGCTGGCGCTGGCCGCCGGAGAGCCGCGTGCCGCGCTCGCCGAGCGGCGTGTCGTACCCCTGCGGCAGCTCGGCGATGAACGAGTGAGCGTTCGCCGCGCGTGCCGCCGCCTCGATCTGTTCGTCGGTGTACACGCCGACTTTTCCGTAGGCGATGTTGTTGCGCACGCTGTCGTTGAAGAGCACCGTCTCCTGGCTCACGATACCCATGAGCGAGCGGAGCGACGCGAGCCTGATGTCGCGCGTATCGACTCCGTCGAGAGCTATCCGGCCGCTGGTGGGCTCGTAGAGTCGGGGGATGAGATCCACGAGCGTCGTCTTCCCCGCCCCGCTCGCCCCGACGAGCGCGATCACGTCGCCGCGGCGCGCCACCAGGTCGATCCCCTCGAGCACGGGGCCTTCCTTCTCATCGTACGCGAAGGAGACGTTCTCGAACGTCAGCGCCTGGTGGAAGCCGTCCGCCGTGCGCGTGCCGGTGTCGAGCGCCTGCTCGGTGGGAGAGTCGAGCACGTCGAAGAGTCGCTCCGATGCAGCGAACGCGTTCTGCGCCACCGCCGGGATCTGCGAGAGCTGCTTGAGCGGCTGCAGCAGACGCATCACGAAGGTGAGGAATACCAGGAACTGCGACGCCTGCAACGAACCGTCCACCAGCACGAGGTGCGCTCCCACCCAGAGGAGGAGCACGGTGATGAGCGTACCGAGTGTCTCGGTAACCGGCTGCGCCACGAGCGCCACGCGCGCCATCCGCACGGAGCCGCTGGCGTAGCGATGGCTCGCCTCCACGAAGCGAGCTTCCTCGTGCCGCTCCGCGCCGAAGGTCTTCATCAACCGCACGCCGCTCACGCTCTCCTGCAACACGCTCATCATCTCGCCGTGATCGCTCCGCACGCGACGGTAGCCGCGGCGCAGCCGGCGCAGCAGCGGCTGGAGCGCCAGCGTGAGCACGGGGGCCGCGACCAACGCTATGAGCGTGAGCCTTACCGAGATTCCGGCCAGGTAGGCGATGTAGATGATCACCAGCGCAGTCGCGGACAGCGCGCGCGTCACGAGCTGCGTGATGAGCGTGCGCGTCTGCTCCGTGTCCGACAGCACGCGCGAGAGGATCTGCCCCGTCCTCGTGCGCGTGAAGTAACCCACGGGAAGGAGTTGCAGATGCCGGTACACGCCGTCGCGCAGATCGCGCGTCACGTACTCCTGCAGCTCCGCTCCCAGCGACCCCGCGAGCCAGATGAAGAGATTCTTCACCGCCACGGTGGCCAGGATGATGATGATCACGTGCTTGAGCGAACCCATGGGGTCCGCAGGATCCAGCAGCTTCCCGATCGTGAAGTGCAGGAAGTCGTTCACCCACCCCTGGCCGAGTGGGAGCTGCGGCTGGTTGAAGAGCGCGTTCAGGAACGGTATGAGCAGCGCGAACGCGTAACCATCCAGCGCCGCGCCGATGAAGTTCGCGACGATGGTTCCGATCATCCTCCACTTGTGGGGGAGGAGGTAGCTCAGCAGCCGGCGATAGAAGCGCACTCAGCGACGCGGGGTGAGTAGCGCCACGGGGAGGATCACTTCCTCGGGAGTCACGCCGCCGTGAAGGAACGATCCCCGATAGCGACTCTGATATTCACGCAACTTGGTCGGGTACACGAAGAACGTGTCGCCCGCCGCGAAGAGCGAGTTCGCGCCGAGCCCCCGGCGCGGAAGCCGCAGATCGTCGGCGTTCGTGAAGAGCAGCGCATGCTCGGATCGCTCGGCGCGGAGATCCTCGCCGAACTTGTAGCGCAGATTCGCCGTCGCGTCGCGCTTGGCGAACACGGTGGCCGGCGTGTTACAGTGAATCGACCCGTGGTCGCTGGTCACGAGCACCGGCACGCCGCGGCGCGACGCTTCCTTGAGGAGCGTGAAGAGCACGGATCGCTCGAACCACTGCCGCGTGATCTGCCGGAGCGCGACCTCGTCGCGCGCCACCTCGTACAGGATGGCCGACTCGCTTCGCCCGTGCGTGAGCAGATCCACGAAGTTGAACACGAAGGCGCTCACTCCTTCGTGCGCAATCGCGCGCGAGACGCGCCGCTCGAGCTCCGCCGAGTCGGCGGCCGAGGAGATCTTCTCGTAGCGCACCGGCGCGTCGACCTTCAGCTCGCGCAGATGCGCCTGGAGCAGCTCGCGCTCGTGCGCGTTGAGCGACTCGTCCTCGCGTTCGCCCCACCAGTCGGGGAAGCGCGCGGCGATCTCCGCGGGGAAGAGCCCGCTGAAGAGCGCGTTGCGCGAGTACGGCGTGGCCGTGGGAAGGATGGAGAAGTGGTGCGTGGTCTCCACCTCGAAGTGCGGCGCCAGGAGCGGGAGGATCACCTGCCACTGGTCGAGCCGCAGGCAGTCGATCACCACGAACATCGCCACCGGCGACTGTTCCAGGATCGGGATCAGGAACTCGCTCACCACGTCGATCGAGAGCGGCGGGCGGTCGCCTTCCAGCTCGCGCAGCCAGCGCGGATACTCGGTGCGCATGAATGCCGCGAACTCGCGTCGCAGATCGGGATAGAGCGCCTGCAGCGAATCGTAGAGGCTCTGCTCCCGTGCCTGGATCAGCGCGATGTCCCAGTCCACCATCTCGGTGTAGCGGGCGACCCAGTCGCGCCAGCTCAGCGTGCGCTCGCGCTCGAGCTCCATCGCGCGGAAGCGCTCCACGAAGGAGCGCGCGATGGCCTGCTGGCGGATCCTCGGCCCCTCGATCACCCGCGTGATGACGGTGAGCACCTGCCGCGGGTTGATCGGCTTCACGAGATAGTCGCGGACGTCGAGGCCGAGCGCCTCGCGGAGCGTGGCGTCCTCCTCGCTTTTCGTGACCATCACGATGGGGAGGAGCGGGTCCACCTCGCGGATCTCGCGGTACGCCTCGAGCCCTCTCTTTCCCGGCATCTGCTCGTCGAGCAGCACGATGCCGTACGAGCGCCGTCGGAGCATCTCCACGGCGTCGTCCGCGTTGGTGGCGGCGTCTACCTCGAAGCCCTTCTCGCGCAGGAAGATGCGATGAGACTCGAGGAGATCGGCCTCATCGTCTATCCAGAGTACCGATTTGAGAGGAAGCGCCATGCTGGCTGAATGTAGCCGTGGACGTTCCCTGCTGCCAGCCGCGACGGGTCGTCATTCGACGCTCCGTATGGCCGCGCGGACCGCGCACACGTATCTTGGTGCGCCATGCCCGGACGCACTGACATCTCCCCCCTCACGCTCCTCCTCACGCGCGTCGACGCCGTGGTGGATGGCTCCGCCGTGCCCGATGGGATTCCCACGGGCTACCCCAGTCTCGACGAGCTCCTCGGCGGCGGCCCGCGCCCCGGCGATCTCATGGTGTTGGGCGGCGATGTGGGCTCGGGAAAGTCGGCGCTCGCGCTGGCCATGGCGCTGCGCTCGCGCGCGGCCGGCCACAAGGTGGAGTTCATCACCTGCGAGAGCGACATCCCGCGCATCCTCGAGCGCGCGCTCGCGATGGAGGGTCGCGCTTCGATAGACGACATCCGCCGTGGCACGCTCGACGATACAGTGCGCGCCTCGATCGGATCCGCCGCGCTGCGCATGCGCGACGCTCTCCCCGCCGTATCGCGACTCGCCACGGCAACTGGCATCGGCGGAGCCGCCGAGCTGGCGCAGCGCGTGCTCGAGCTGCGAGGCGAGGCGGAGCTCATCGTGATCGACTCGCTGCAGGGCGTCCCCTCGCCCCGTGCGCCGCAGGACGAGGAACTCGCGCAGACCGTCCGCCTCCTCAAGGCCGCGGCGCTCGATGCTCGCCTGGCGATCATACTCACGGCCCACCTCCCCGCCCTCGCGCGCAAGCATCCGGACAACAGACCTACCCTCGACGACTTCGGCGTGCTCGGCGCCGTGAAGCAGCACGCCGACATCGTACTCGCCCTCTACCGCGAGGAGCTGTACTCCTCCGCGCCCGGCCAGGAGGGCGCTACCGAACTGCTCCTCCTCAAGAACCGCAACGGCCCCACCGCTTACGTGGACCTGTACTTCTACAAGCAGTGGCTCCGCTTCGAAGACATGGTGGAGCCGTAGAAAAAAACAGAAAGCAGGCAGCAGAAGGCAGCGAGCAGAAACTGCCCACGCGGGAGTGAGGGGTCAGGCACTTTATGTAGAGGCCCCGCCACCTCTCCTGCCGGAACCTCTACATAAGGTGCCTGACCCCGTCGTTCCCTGCTTTCTGCTTCCTGCTTTCTGCCCTCTCGTACTATATTCCCCCCATGGCAGGCCACTCCAAATGGAAGCAGATCAAGCACTACAAGGCGGCCGCGGACGCGAAGCGGGGGGCGATCTTCACGAAGCTCATCCGCGAGATCACCGTTGCTGCCAAGCAGGGGGGCGGCGACCCGGCAGGTAACCCGCGCCTCCGCACCGCCATCGATGCCGCCAAGGCCGCGTCGATGCCGAAGGACAACATCGAGCGCGCGATCAAGAAGGGCACCGGTGAGCTCGAGGGCGTCGACTACCAGGAGATCACCTACGAGGGGTACGGCCCCGGCGGCGTGGCGCTCCTGATCCACACGCTCACCGACAACCCCACCCGCACGGTGGCCGACGTGAGGCACAAGCTCTCGCGCGGCGGCGGCAACCTCGGCTCCACCAATTCGGTCGCCTTCATGTTCGACCGGAAGGGGCAGATCTACATCGACGCCACCCGCTACGACGAGGAAGCCACGCTCGAAGCGGCGCTCGAGGCCGGCGCCGAAGACCTCCAGCTCGATGGCGAACAGTTCGTCGTCACCACCGACCCCACGGCGCTCCACGCGGTGAAGTCTGCGCTCGAGGAGGCGGGAATCGAGGCCGCGGAAGCCGAGCTCGCGATGATCCCGCAGACCACGATCCACGTCGAGGGAAAGGCCGCCGAGTCGCTCCTCAAGCTGATGGAAGAGCTCGAGGACCTCGATGACGTGCAGAAGGTCGAAGCCAACTTCGACATCGACCTGGCCGAGATGGCCGGGACGTGAGCCGCAACGAGTGATCGTGCTCGGCATCGACCCGGGCACCGCCGTCACCGGCTACGGCGTGGTCTCGGGCGAGCCATTCGGCTCTCTCTCCCTCATCGAGTGCGGCGTCATCCGCACCACCGCGCACGATCCACTCCCCGTCCGGCTCCGTGAGCTGTACGAGGACGTGAGCGATCTGATCGAACGTCACAAGCCGGACTGCGTGTCGGTGGAGGACGTCTTCTACGCGAAGAACGTGCGTACGACGGTGGTGCTGGGCCACGCACGCGGCGTGATCCTTCTCGCCGCCGCACTCGCCCGGATCGAGATATACGAGTATCCGCCCGCGGCCATCAAGAAGGCCGTCGTCGGCCGCGGCGCCGCCACCAAGGAGCAGGTGCAGTTCATGGTGACGCGGCTCCTCCGTCTCAAGAGCGCGCCGCGCCCGGCCGACGCCGCCGACGGCGCGGCGGCTGCACTCGCCCACATCATGGGCGCGCGCCATCCGTCGCTCGCCCCGCACTCCGGCCAACCGACGTGATCTCGCAAATCGCGGGGCGGCTCGCCGTACGAGAGCTCGATCGCGTGGAGCTGCTCACCTCCGGCGGAGTGGGTTACGAGATCTTCATCCCACTCGGCGTCTACGAGACGCTCCCCGCTCTGGGCGAAGAGGCATCGCTCTTCACCCACCTCGTGGTGCGCGACGACGCGTGGCTCCTCTTCGGCTTCAACACGATCTTCGAGCGAAGCGTCTTTCGCCGGCTGCTCACCGCCAACGGAGTGGGACCGGCTCTCGCGCTCGGAATGCTCTCCACGCTCTCCGCCGATCGCGTGGTGCGCGCGATCGTGGAACGCGACATCGCCTCCCTGCAGCGGATTCCGCGAGTGGGGCGCAAGAAGGCCGAGCGTCTGGTACTCGACCTCGCGGAGAAGATGGGCGACATTGGGGCTGAAGGTTCGGCCGGTGCACCCCGCCCCCAGGGAACGGCGGCCGAGGACGCGATACGCGCACTCGTCTCACTCGGCTATTCCACTGCGGACGCCGAGAAGGGAGTGAAGGCCGCGCTCGATTCCGGCGGCCGCGGCGTGGGTGCGCCCGAACTCATACGACTCGCGCTGAGCAAGGTGGCACAGCGCTGACTGCAGGAAAGCCAACGCGGGAGAACCGATGAAGCTCCGTCTCACAGTCGCCATCGCCCTCGTCTGCGCGCCGCTCGCGACTTCGCAGGCGCAGCGCACGAGCAAGCCCCAGCTTCACGCGAAGCACTGGATCGCCATCACGGGTAAACCGCTGAGCGCCGAAGCCGGCGCGATGATCTTCCAGAAGGGCGGCAACGCGGTGGACGCGGCCGTCGCCATGCTCGCCGCCGGCTGCACCATGTGGGACACGCTCTCCTGCGGTGGCGAGACTCAGGCGCTCATCTACAACCCGCACACGAAGAAGGTGATCGGGATAGATGCGCTCGGAGTGGCGCCCACCGGCGCCACCGCCGAGTTCTATCGCTCGAAGGGATATCGCTACCCACCCGAGTACGGGCCGCTCGCCGCCGTCACTCCTGGCACACCTGGCGGCTTGATGGTGATGCTCGCCGAGTACGGGAAGCTCTCGCTGAAGGACGTGCTCGAGCCCGCGATCCAGATGGCCGACGGCTACCCGATGGAGGCACAGCTCTCGCGCACCATCGAGCGCGACAAGGACTGGATCAAGAAGTGGAAGTACGCGCGCGAGATCATGCTCACCCATCCGGGAGCGGAGCGCGAAGCGCCGCAGGCCGGCGAGATCTTCGTGCAGAAGGATCTCGCCGCGACGTGGCGCAAGCTCGTGGAAACCGAACAGCAGGCGCTCGCCGCGGGGAAGAGTCGCAAGGAGGCCATCATGGCCGCCTACGATCGCTTCTACAAGGGCGACATAGCCCGCGAGATCGTGCGCGGCACTCGCGAGGAGGGCGGCCTCTTCACCATGGAAGACCTCGCGAAGTGGGAAGTGAAGATCGAGGAGCCGCTCAGCACCACGTACAAGGGGATCACCGTCTACAAGCTCCCGATCTGGCAGCAGGGACCGGTGATGCTGCAGGCGCTGAACATTCTGGAGAATGCCGACCTCCAAGCGATGGGCTACAACTCGGCGCGATACATCCACGCGATCTACCAGACGATGAACCTCGCCTACGCCGATCGCGACTTCTATTACGGCGATCCGTACTTCCAGCCGGAGGAGCCCGTGAAGGGACTTCTCTCGAAGGAGTACGCGAAGGCGCGCTACGCGACGATCGACTGGGCTCGCAACGATCCGAAGGTGAAGCCCGGCGATCCGTACCGTTACCAGGGCGGCACGAATCCGTTCAGCGATCTTCTCGCACGCTGGACCGTCGTGCCCGCGCCCGACACGCTGCGTCCGAGCGGTCAGCAGGATCGCGTGATGCCGCAGGGCGCATCGCTCGGCACCGCGACCGACGCAGCGCGCTTCGCGGATGCGAGCGGGGCTGCCGCGACGCTCACCGACTCCGCGTTCAAGGATCAGTTCTACCGTGGCACCACTTCGATCGAGGCCGCCGACGCCGAGGGGTGGGTGGTGTCGGTGACGCCGAGCGGCGGCTGGGTGCCGGCGGTGATCGCGGGGCGCACGGGGATAGGGCTGAGTCAGCGCGCGCAGAGCTTCGTGACCGCGGCGAGCGACGGTCCATACAACGTCATCGAACCAGGGAAGAAGCCGCGTGTGACACTCACGCCCACGCTCGCGCTGAAGGATGGTGTGCCCTTCCTCGCGTTCGCCGTGCAGGGCGGCGACTCGCAGGATCAGAACCTGCTGCAGTACTTCCTGAACATCGTGGAATGGAAGATGACGCCGCAGCAGGCGGCGGAGGCGGCGAACATCAACAGCTTCCAGATGCGTTCGTCGTTCGGTGAGCACGAGGCGCGACCGGGTCGCGTGCTGATCTCATCGTCGACCCCTGACTTCACGCGCTTCGAACTGCGGCGGATGGGCTACACGCTGGACGTCGAGGATCTCACGTCGGGCCCGATCAACGCTATCTACTTCGATCACGCACACGGCTCGATGTGGGGAGCATCGAGCGATTTCGGAGAGGACTACGGAATCGCGTGGTAGG
>JBIQLU010000024.1:12622-18145 GCA_044463985.1 Gemmatimonas aurantiaca
CGGGGACGATGGCCGGCTTCCAACCGTGCACACATGACCCGCGCCGAGATCACCACTCCCGAAGTAATCGCCGAAGAGTCCGTGGTGGAGCTCTCGCTCCGGCCGCAGCGGCTGGCCGAATTCATCGGCCAGGGCAAGGTCAAGGAGAGCCTTCGGATATACATCGACGCGGCGCTCGCCCGACGCGAGCCGCTCGACCACGCTCTGTTCTACGGCCCGCCAGGACTGGGCAAGACCACGCTCGCCGAGCTGATCGCGCGCGAGCTCGGCGTCAACATCCGCACTACCTCGGGGCCGGCGCTCGAGAAGCCGGGCGACCTGGTCGGCACCCTCACGAACATGCGTGAGGGCGACATCCTCTTCATAGACGAGATCCACCGCCTGCGGCCCATCATAGAGGAGTTCCTCTACCCCGCGATGGAGGACTACCGGATCGACATCCGCCTCTCCGAGGGACCGAAGGCACAGACGATCACGATGCCGATCGAACGGTTCACGCTGATCGGCGCCACCACACGCTTCGGGATGCTCACGCCGCCCATGCGTGCGCGCTTCGGGATCATCGAGCGGCTCAACTATTACCCGGTCGAGGACCTCGAGCAGATCGTGACGCGCTCGGCGGAAGTCATCCACGTACCGGTCGACAGCGTGGGCGCGCTGGAAATCGCGCGGCGCGCGCGTGGCACGCCGCGCGTGGCGAACCGCCTCCTTCGCCGCGTGCGCGACTTCGCGCAGGTGCGCGCTGATGGAAAGATCACGAGACCGGTTGCCGCGGATGCGCTGGCGATGCTCGACGTGGACGAGTTCGGCCTCGACGACATGGACTCGCGCGTGCTCCGCACGATCATCGAGAAGTTCGATGGCGGGCCGGTGGGGATCACCACAATCGCGGCCGCGGTCGGCGAGGATGCCAGCACGATCGAGGAAGTCTACGAGCCGTACCTGGTACAGAACGGATTCCTGCAGCGGACGCCGCGCGGCCGCATGGCAACGCCGCAGGCTTACCGCCACTTCGGCTACACGCCGCCGCAGCCACAGGGGAGCCAGCCGAGTCTGTTCTGAACGGAACGGAGTCGCCGCAGGAGCGTAGAGTAAGGAAGCGGGAGGGAGCGGCGCGCGGGGAGCGAAGCGCGGCCGCTCCACAGCTCGACAAACGATACCCATCGCGCCACAGGAATCGATATGCGCCGCCTGCTCTCACTCGGCCTGCTCGCCGGCGCGCTCTCGGCAGCGCCGGATCCCGCTCGAGCCCAGACTCCCGCGGGCAGTGCGATCGGACTCTCCCTCGAATCACGCAGCGACTCGATCAACGAGCTCCGGTCGCTCGACGCCATCGTCGCGAGCGCCGATGCGGGCGCGGATGTATGGCACCGACGCGGCATGCTGGCGTGGGGGCTCTCCGGAGCCGAGGGGCGCACCGGCTTCATGGAGCGCACGGCCAACGACTCTCTGCTCGAGGTCGCTGAGCAGTCGCTGAAGGAAGCCGCGCGCGCCGGCGACGCCGGCTACCTCGTCGACCTCGGTCGCTTCTATCTCACATCCAACTCGGCGAGCGTCCGTTCCAGGGCGAACGGACTGTTCGAGAAGGCGCTGGATGCCGCGCGAAAGAGCGGCGACAGAACCGCGATCGCGCGTGCGCAGGACGAGTTGGGGATGACCTGGTGGCGTCGCTACCTGGACCGCGCCGACCGCCACATCTACAGCTACATCATCGGCAACGTGAAGGACCGCAGCTTCGTGAAGGATCCGCGGTCGATAGCGTACTTCGTGGACAACCAGAGCATCCGCGCGGCCGCACAGGAGTGGTCGGGACAGCGCGAGTATCTGCGCGCGTGGGACCACTTCGCCGACGCGCTCGCCGCAGACCCCGCGAACCCGGGTGCGCTGCGGCACACCTACATGGCGCTGGCCGATCGCAAGCGGTGGACGGAGCTGGAGCATGCGGCCCGGATGCGGCTCGATGCCGACTCGGGCGATGCATGGGCATGGCTCGCCAGCGGCCTCGCCGATCACCGGCTCGGCAACGACCTCGCGGCCGATACCGCCTTTCGGCGCGGGCTGTCCGCGCTGCCGCAGCAGGAGCGCGATCGCTACGACCGGTTGAGCCGGATCTTCACCCCCCGCGACTCCGCGGGCGCGGCGCGACTTCCCGAGGCACAGCGCGAAAACCTCGGGCGGATGTACTGGTTGATGGCGGATCCACTCTGGAGTACCGAGGACAACGAGCACCGGCTCGAGTTCCTGAGCCGCGTGGTGGGCGCGGAGCTCCGCTTCTCGGTGGAGGAATTCGGAATCCACGGAGCGGATACGGATCGAGGCGAGGTGTACGTCCGCTACGGCCCGCCGCCCGCGGTGATAACTTTCCCGCCCGATCCCGCGAAGCACGCGGAATCGCGCATTCAGGTTCTCTGGTGGTACGGCACCGACGAGTCGTTCCTCTTCCGCGAACTGCCATCATACGGGGTCGCCACACTGGCGCCGCCGGACCTGCGTGAGCTGAGACGACTTCGCGACACCGTTCCCGTGGTGTGGCGCAACGCCGGACAGGAAGACTTGGTGGACTCCATTCAGGTGCAACTCGTGCGCTTCCGTGCGCTCGCGGACTCGAGCGATGTGTTCGTGGCTGCGCGCATCCCCGTGGGAAAGCTCACGGATGGGATAGATCTAGGTCGCGGTGCGCTCGATCTCGACTTTCGCGCGTATAGCTGGCGCGCCGAGCCGGTCGTGCACGACAGCACGCGCGAGATAATCGAGTTCGGGAAGGAGGCGGGCGGCGAACTGCGTAGCTGGAATACGCGGGTACCGTCGGGAGCGTTCCTGTACAGAGTGGAAGCGCTGCAGCCCGACGCGATGCGCGGCGCGCGCGGCGCGAGCCGCATCGAGGTGAGCCCGGATCGCGGCTTCGGAATGAGCGACCTCCTCGTGGCGGCGCGCATCACGCCGCGGGAAGGTGCACCGTCCGGACGCTGGTTCGACTACGAGATCTCCCCGAACCTTGGTGTCGTGAAGAGCGGCCAGCCGTTCTCGCTGCTGTGGGAGACGTACGGACTCACGCCGCGTGGCGGGAACGACGAGTACGAGGTGCACATCACGCTCGAGCGCGTGCGCCGCGGCGGGCTGGGTGCACTGGCCGCGAAGATAGTGGGCGGCGTCGCGGGACTGGTGGGCATCTCGCACGGGGGAAACGATGAAGTAACGCTCTCGTTCCCCAGACGCATACCGGCTGCGCAGGTAGCGCTCGATCACGTCGCGCTCGACCTGGGCGACGCCTCCCCCGGCCGATACAACGTGGAAGTCACGGTGAGCGACGCCGTTTCCGGAGAGAAGGTCGTGAGGCGAAGCTCGATCACGGTGCTCGAGTGAGCGCGGGCGATCGCACCTCGGACTACGAATTCGAGCTTCCCGCCGAGAGAATCGCGCAGTATCCGGTCGAGCCGCGCGACCGGAGCAGGTTGATGGTGGTGGATCGCGCGAGCGGCCGGATCTCCCACCATCACTTTCACGACCTCCGTGAGTTGATACCGGCGGGCGACGCCCTGGTGCTCAACGCGACGAAGGTCTTTCGCGCCCGCCTGCTGGGCAAGCGCGACTCCGGCGCGCCCGCCGAGGTGCTCCTTCTCCGACCGGTCGGCGAAGACCGCTTCGAGGCGATGGTCAGTCCGGGCGGGAAGCTCCGTCCCGGAAGAGTGGTCCACGTGGCGCCGGGCCTGGACGTCGAGATTCTGGAAATCACCGAGCGGCGCACGCGCATCGTGCGCGTGAAGTCCGCCGGCGAGAGCGTGGCGGCCGCCATCGAGCACCACGGGCACATCCCCCTCCCGCCGTACATCGAGCGCGCCGATACCGCGAACGACGCCGAGCGATATCAGACAGTGTACGCGCGCGAACCGGGCTCGGTCGCCGCACCCACGGCGGGGCTCCATTTCACTCCCGAGCTGCTCGGCGCGCTCGACGCACGCGGCGTCCGCCGGGTGGAGCTGGTGCTGCACGTCGGGGCCGGGACGTTCAAGCCGGTGGATGTGGACGATCCCGGCCAGCACGTGATGCACGAGGAGTGGTACAGCATCCCGGCGGCGGCTGCTGCTGCTCTTAACGAGACGCGCGCGACGGGTGGTGCGATCTGGGCGGTCGGCACCACCAGCACGCGATCGCTGGAGAGTGCGGTCCTCCCCGACGGTACCTTCGCGCCGACCTCTGGCGAAACGGATATCTTCATCCGTCCGCCATATCGGTTCCGCGCGGTGGACAGGCTGATAACGAATTTTCATCTTCCCCGCTCCACGCTCGTGATGCTGGTGGCTGCTTTCGCGGGCTACGAGCTCACCATGCGCGCTTACCGGGAGGCAGTCGATGGTGGGTATCGCTTCTACTCGTACGGCGATGCGATGGCTGTCGTATAGCCGGATGGGTGCGATACCGTTCCTCACGGCGTGCGTGCTCGGCACGACGCGCTACTACACGCCAGCTCCATCCCAGGCACGTATCTCGGAAGTCGAGATGCGCACGCGCGCCGACGCGATACTCGCGATCGAGTGTCCGCGAGTCGTGCACGGAAGGAACACGGTATTCGCCTCGACCGTGATGTCGCTGGATGTGGATTCGACCGGCGCGGTGCAGCGCGCGGAGCTCGAGCGCGGCTCCGGCGATGCCGCGCTCGATGACGTTTTCGGCGCGCTCGCATCGCAGCTCCAGTTGCGCGCTCCCCCCCCCGAGCAGCGGCGCCCCTCGCCCGTGGCGCCGACCGCGGCCGATGCGCAGCAGAACCAGCCGCGGCCAGCGCCCGCGCCCCTGGAGCGCCGCATTCTGACAGTCTCGTACGCGTGCGCGTCCGACGCGGCGTCCGTCGCGTTCGAGATCGCCCGGGGGGGGACGTGAACCGCGGCAGCTTCCGCTTCGAGATCGCCGGCACGGCCGGCGCGGCGCGCGCCGGCGTCTTCACGACGCCGCATGGCACGGTCGACACGCCCGCCTTCATGGCCGTGGGGACGCTCGCCACCGTAAAGAGTCTCGATCCGCGCGACCTGCGCGAAGTCGGTGCGCAGATGATACTGGCCAACACGTATCATCTGCATCTGCGTCCCGGGGAGGACGTGATCCGCGAGCTGGGCGGCCTGCACCGCTTCATGGGGTGGGACGGCCCCATCCTCACCGACTCGGGCGGCTTTCAGGTATTCTCGCTCGAGACGCTCCGGCGCGTGAGCGAGGACGGCGTGGAATTCAGAAGCCACATCGACGGTTCGCTCCGACTCTTCACCCCCGAGAGCGTGATCGACGTGGAGCGAGCGCTGGGTGCCGACGTGATCATGCCGCTCGACCACGTCATCCCCGGCCAGGCCGACGAGGCACTCGCGCGCGATGCGAGCGAGCGCAGTCTACGCTGGCTGGAACGCGCGCGGAGCGCGTTCGAGCGCGCGGACGATGTTGCTCCCGATCGCGCGGGCAGAGGGCCGCAGACGCTCTTCCCTATTCTGCAGGGAGGGATCCACGCGTCGCTCCGCTGCGAGGCCGCGCGCGCGATCGTCG
>JBIQLU010000024.1:18245-30191 GCA_044463985.1 Gemmatimonas aurantiaca
CTGCAGGGAGGGATCCACGCGTCGCTCCGCTGCGAGGCCGCGCGCGCGATCGTCGCCATGGGCGATTGGGACGGCTACGCTGTCGGCGGCCTCTCCGTGGGCGAGGCGAAGCCTGACATGTACGCCATGCTCGACGTGGCGAACGAGGCGCTCCCCTCCGCCCGACCGCGTTATCTGATGGGAGTGGGGTTCCCCGAGGATCTCGTGGAAGGCGTCCGCCGCGGCGTGGACCTCTTCGACTGCGTGGCGCCCACGCGGATGGGGCGCACCGGCACCGCGTTCACGAGCACGGGCCGCGTCAACGTGCGCAACGCGTCGCTGAAGCTCGATCCTCGCCCGCTCGACGAATCGTGCGACTGCTCCACGTGCAAGCGCTTCAGCCGCGCCTACATCCGGCACCTCTTCGTGGCATCGGAGTCGCTGGGTCTGCGACTTCTATCGCTGCACAATGTACATTTCATGATCTCCCTCATGCGCGACGCGCGCAGTGCGATCGCCTCCGGGGGCTTCGACGCGTGGAGCCGCGACTGGCTCCAGCGCTACCACCAGGGACCCGACTCGTGACCATGATCGCTACCCACGCTTCGCTCTCGCTCATTCTGGCGGCCCAGGCACCGAGTGGCGGAGCCGGCTCCTTCACGCCGTTCCTCCTGCAGATGGCGCTCATCTTCGCCATCTTCTACCTCCTCGTCATGCGCCCGCAGCAGAAGCAGCGGAAGCAGCATCAGCAGAGCCTGCGCGAGCTGAAGAAGGGCGACCAGATCGTGACCGCCGGCGGCATCATCGCCGAGGTGATCCACATCAAGGAGTCGCTGAAGGACGGAGCACCCGTCACCACGATGGAAGACAGGATAACCATCAAATCCGGAGAGTCGCGCCTGGTGGTCGAGCGCGGCCGGATCGCCAAGGTGGCCACCATCGCTTCCGAAACCACTACCGCGGCATGAGTCTGCTGGACATCTACATACTCGGCGCACCCATCCTGCGCGAGGAGACGAAGAAGGTGGAGGAGGTCACCGACGAGCTGCGCTCGCTCATGGACGACATGTTCGAAACCATGTACGCGGCGAAGGGGATCGGACTGGCCGCGCCGCAGATCGGGCGCAGCGAGCGGATCACCGTGATCGATGTCGATGGGAAGCAGCTCGTGCTGGTGAATCCCGAGATCGTGCTCGCCGAGGGAAAGGAGCGCGAGGAGGAAGGGTGTCTTTCGATCCCGGACATCTACGGCGACGTGGATCGTGCGAAGCGCGTGGTGGTGCGCGCGCTGGACCGCGACGGGAAACC
This sequence comes from Gemmatimonas aurantiaca, assembly GCA_044463985.1. GTDB lineage: Bacteria > Gemmatimonadota > Gemmatimonadetes > Gemmatimonadales > Gemmatimonadaceae > JADGGM01. The sequence goes on from JBIQLU010000024.1 coordinate 19,533, forward strand.
CTTCGAGATCGACGCCGATGACCTGCTCGCGCGCTGCATGCAGCACGAGATCGACCATCTGCACGGGCGCCTGTTCATCGATCACCTGAGCCTCGTCAAGCGCCGCGCCGCCCTCGCCAAATGGGAGAAGTCGCGCAAGGGCGACAAATCGTACACGCGCAGCGTGGTTCCCGACGGCGTGGCACGGCACCATCACAGGGACGAGGAATTGTAGTAGTGCGCGTCCTGTTCTGGGGGACGTCCGCCTTCGCGCTCCCGCCGCTCAGGGCGCTGTTGGGCGAAGGGTTCGAGGTGGTCGGAGTCGTCACTCAGCCCGACCGCCCGGTGGGACGCTCGCGCTCCAGAGTGGCGGCGCCCCCGGTCAAGGAATGCGCCGAAGCGGAGGGGATTCCCGTGCTGCAGCCCGAGCGGCCGCGCGGCGCGGAGTTCATGGCCGCGATCGGGGCGCTCGAGCCGAACATCTCGGTAGTGGTCTCGTACGGCCACATCCTTGGACGCGACGCGATCGAGCTTGCGCCGCGCGGGACCATCAACGTGCACGCGTCGCTCCTGCCCAGGCTGCGCGGCGCCTCTCCGATCCAGGAAGCGGTGCGACAGGGTCTGGTGGAAACCGGCGTGACCATCATGCGCATGGTACCGGCGCTCGATGCAGGGCCGATTATCCTCCAGGCACGCACTCCGATAGCGCACGACGAAACCGCAGGCGAGCTGGAGTTGCGTCTCTCCGAGCTCGGAGCGCTCGCTCTGGTGGAGGCGCTCACCCTCCTCTCGCTGGGTCAGGCGAGCGAACGAGAGCAGGATGAGAGCGCGGCCACCTACGCCGGAAAGATCACGCGTGAGAGCGCGCGCATCCGCTGGGAGGAAGGTTGCGGCGTGGTGGCCCGACACATCCGCGCGTACGATCCGAAGCCCGGCGCGTTCACCACGCTCGGCGACAAGGAAGTGAAACTCTTCGGCGCGAGCGAGACCGAGGAGGCGGGCGACGAGGGCGGACCGGCCGCCGGGCAGGTGCTCGCCATCGACGCGCGCGGCATGCTCGTGGCCACCGGCGACGGCGCCGTGCGGATCTCGTACGCGCAGCCCGCCGGACGGCAGCGGCTCCCGGTGCAGGATTGGGCGCGCGGACGAGGGATCGCGACCGGAAACCGCTTCGTCTGAGCGGCACGAGGCGCGAAGATCTGCGAACCAGAGGAGGAAGCATGTACGGCAGGAGACTCGTCGGCGCGTTGGCTGTTGCTGCGATGTTGTCGATTCGGCTCGAGGCCCAGTCGACGACCGACCTGGCTGCACTCGCGGGGCTCGCACCGGTCACCACGCTCTCCAGAACGAGCGCGGGCAGGGCCGCGCTCGGCGCGAATTACACGGTCACCGGAGGGATCCAGGCTGGTGAGCTGCGGCAGTCCGCGCTCCTCCCGTTCGCCGACGATCAGCAGCAAGCGCTGAGGGATGTGTTCGAGTCGTTCGGCAACCTCGCCCAGCTCGCCGATGGCCTCGGAACCACGCTCGGCGCCGCATACGTCACGCGCGCGCACTACATAGACCGAACGCACTTCACGGAGCTCTCGCAATCGGTTTCCGACGTGGCCGCGTACGCTCTCGCCGTCGCGCACGGCAATTCCACGGCGGGGAAGTATTTCTTCGCGAACTTCACGACCGACGGCAGGAAGCCGGTGTCCGCGGAGGCGAAGGCGATCATCGAGAAGATCGACGGCACGGTGGACATGTTCGGTCGCGCCTACGGCTTCCCGGCGGGCGGCCCCGGCGCGGGCTCCTATGGGGATGCCCGGCCGTTTCAGACAGAACCGAATTTCACCCGGATCATCGGCCGCGACTATTTCGGCACGCCTGCGGACAACACCGTGTACAACCGCGGGCCGATGATGAACCTCACCAACAGCCCGTCCTTCCCCAGCGGCCACACCACCTACGGCTACACCGGCGTGCTGGTGCTCGCCTTTCTCTTTCCCGAGCGCTACCCGGAGATGATCGTGCGCGGCGCGGAGTACGGGAACCACAGAATCGTGGTCGGCGCGCACTACGCCATGGACGTACTCGGCGGACGAACGCTGGCACTCTACGACATGGCGCATCTCCTCGCGAACGACAGCGCGTACGTCGGCCAATCGTATGCGGGAGTGCAGACGATAAAGGACTTTCGGGGCGCCGTGGTCAGGGCGCGCAAGGATGCGCGAAAGATTCTCGAAACCGTCTGCGGCAAAGCTATCGCGGAGTGTGCGAGGGAAGACATCGGGCGCCTGAGCGATCCGGCCGCCAACTCGGCGTTCTACGCCTCCACGCAGACCTACGGACTGCCGGTCGTGTACGCGGCGAACTCGACCCGCATCGTCGATGTGGGGAAGGTGGCGCCGGAAGCAGGCTACCTCCTCACCATCGCCTACCCATCGCTTTCGCTGCAGCAGGCGAACGACATTCTTTCGAAGACGCTGGGTCCCGGCGGCGGTTTCCTGGACGACGGGTCGGAATTCGGAGTGTACTCCCGTATCGATCTACACGCGGCGGCACGGTATGCGGCAGTGCTGACTGCCGGAAAGTGAGTGCTCCGGTCGGTCGCGTCGATTCCACCACCTGAACCCCGTCGCACGCACACGTGCACGCGCCAATCCCTGCCCTGCATGCCGTCACCAACGACGCGATTCTCTCGCGACCGGACTTCTTCGGCGTCGCGGTACGCGTCATGTGTGCGCTGGGAACGAAGGGCGCGATCCAGCTTCGCACACGCTGGCTCTCGGCGGCACGCCTTTACGAGCTGGCCGCGGCACTGGTAGAGGCGGAGCGCAGCACGGGCTGCTGGGTGATAGTCAACGACCGCGTCGACATCGCGCTCGCCAGCGGGGCGCACGGAGCGCAGCTCACATCGCACTCCCTCACGCTGGAACAGGCGCGCACCTTCGCACCGAAGTTCCCGCTCGGTGCCAGCGTCCACTCCGTGACCGAAGGAATCGCGGCAGCGGACGGAGGGGCGGACTGGCTGGTGGCCGGGCACGTGTATTCCACGCCCTCGCATCCAGGACAGCCGGGACGCGGCGCCGAGCTCGTTGGCGCCATCGCGGCCGCCACCTCGATCCCCTGCATCGCCATCGGCGGGATACGTCCGGAGCACGTCGCGCCGCTCCGCACGGCCGGAGCCCACGGCGTCGCCGTAATAAGAGGGATCTGGGACGCGCGCGATGCCGAACGCGCCGCGTTCGACTATGTTTCGTCGTATGACTCACACTACCGTTCCTGACGGCGGCGCCATCGCCCCAATGGTGAACGGCGAGCGCCGATCCGTCGCAGTTGGCTCGACCCTCGGTGATCTGCTTCGCTCGCTCGAGCTCGACGCGCGTACGGTCGTGATCGAGCACAACGGCGTGGTGCTCCGCGACCGAGATGCCTACGACTCGCTCACGCTGAGCGCGAACGACAACGTCGAGATCGTGCACTTCGTGGGCGGAGGCTGAGTATGACCGCTATTTCCGATATCGCTCCCCGCAGTGCGTCCGCGACCGACACGCCGCTCGTGGTCGGCGACCGCGAGTTCACGTCGCGACTCCTGATCGGCACGGGGAAATACAGCTCCAACGAAGTGATGGTGCAGGCCATCGAGGCGTCCGGCGCCGAGATCGTCACGGTTGCCGTGCGCCGCGTGGACCTCGACCGCGCCCACGAAGAGGGGATTCTCCATCACCTGGACCCCGAGCGCTTCTTCCTCCTCGCGAACACCGCCGGGTGCTACACCGCCGACGACGCCATCCGCTACTCGCGGCTCGCGCGCGCTGCCGGCTTCAACGAGTGGATCAAGCTCGAGGTGATCGGCGACAAGGAGACGCTTCTCCCCGATACCGACGGCCTCCTCGCCGCCACGCGCACTCTCGCGGCCGAGGGCTTCAAGGTGATGGCGTACACGAACGACGACCTCATCACCGCGCTCCGTCTGGAAGACGCCGGAGCAGCCGCGGTCATGCCGCTCGCCTCGCCCATCGGGTCGGGGCTCGGGCTCCTGAACCCCTACTCCATCCGCACCATCAAGCATCGGCTCTCGGTGCCAGTCATCGTCGATGCAGGAGTCGGTACGGCCTCGGACGCATGCATCACGATGGAGCAGGGCGTCGACGGCATCCTCATGAACACGGCGGTGGCCGCGGCCACCGATCCGGTGGCGATGGCGCACGCGATGCGACTGGCGGTGAGCGCCGGTCGGCAGGCCTTCCTCGCCGGGCGGATGCCGCGACGCGAAGTGGCCGTGCCGTCATCTCCGACTTCGGGGATGCTGGGGTGAACCGGCAGCCGCCGCGCCACCCGGCTTCCGTCGCTCGCGCTGTCGCCGAGGTGGGCGGCGTCACCGACGCGCGTCGCGCGGCTGCCGAGATCCTGGCCGACATCCGGCACGGAGAGCTGCTGGATCCCGCGTTCGACACGCGCACGCTCTCGCTCGACGCGCGCGATCGCCGCTGGCTGCAGGAGCTGGTGTACGGGATGCTCCGCCATCGTTCCGTGATCGACGCACATCTCGACGCTCGGGTGCGCGGCGGGCTGGTTCGGCTCGACCCGGATCTCATGGACCTGCTGCGCGCCGGCGTCTACCAGCTTCTCTACATGGGAAGCGTGCCGGCGTACGCGGCGATCGCGCAGACCGTCGAACTGGTCAAGCAGCGTCACGGAATAGGCGCGAGCAAGCTCGCCAACGCGGTGCTGAGGCGTGTCAATCGCGAACGCGATGCGCTCGAGCTCCCGACCAACGCCGACCCGGTCGATGCTCTCGCGCTTCACTTTTCGCACCCGCGCTGGCTCGTGGCGCGGTGGGTGGCGCGCTGGGGCGCCGATGAAACGCAGCGCCTCCTCGCGATGAACAACTCCGAGGCGCCCACGGTGCTTCGCCCGTACGGCATCGTGCGCGAGCAGCTCGAAGCGTCGCTCGAATCGGCCGGTGCGCAGGTGGCGGATGTTCCGCTCGTGCCCGACAGCATCCAGCTCGGTTCCGGTGTCGCGCTCACCGAGCTCGGCGCCTACCGTAAGGGACTCTTCTTCGTGCAGGATCCCGGCGCAACGCTCGTGACGCGCTACGCAGCGATCCCGCCGGAGGCGACGGTGGCTGACCTCTGCGCAGCACCCGGCGGGAAGACTCTGGAACTCTCGCGCGATGCACGACTCGTCGTCGCGTCCGACCGGTCGCTGCAGAGGATGCGCTGGGTGGTCGAGAACGCGCGGCGCGTGGAGGCGAAGAACGTGCTCGCGATGGTGGCCGATGCGCGGCATCCAGCCGTGCGCCCCGTGGACGCGGTGCTGCTCGACGTTCCCTGCACCGGCACCGGCACCTTCCGCCGGCATCCCGACGCGCGCTGGCGTCTGCGGATCTCCGATCTCGCCGTGATGGCCGCGCTGCAACGCAGCATTCTGCGCTCCGCGGCCGACCTGGTGAAACCCGGCGGGCTTCTGGTGTACAGTACCTGTTCGCTCGAGCCCGAGGAGAACGACGCTCAGATCGAGAGCTTCCTCGCCGAGCGCGACGACTGGCGCCTGGAGCCACCCGCCGAAGGAGCGGTGAACCCTGCAGTACTCGACGCGGGGCGGCTGCGCGTCCTCCCGCAGCGGCACGGCGTCGATGGCGCTTTCGCCGCACGACTCCGGAGAGTTGGCGAGTGACATCTCATCTCGAAGATCTGAACGCAGAATACGTTGCAAGCAGGAGAGGTACGAGCGAGGACGGCGGGGGGGGCGAGAAATGGCGCCGTCGGCTTAAGGCGGGGGCGCCGTACGCCGGCGCCGCCGTGGGGGGGCTCGCGCTGGCGTACTTCATCGTGGCCGTGTTCATCTTCCCACCCGCTACCGCGGCCAGCGACTTCGCGGTTCCGAACGTCACCGGCCTTTCGTTCGACTCCGCCACGGCCTTGCTCCACGACGAAGGATTCAAGGTCGCGCGCGGCGAGCGTCGCTACGACGCCTCGGCGCCCGCGGGGCAGGTGCTGGCGCAGACGCCCAATCCCGGCACCACCGAGCCGAAGGGCTTCACGGTGGTGCTCGACGTGAGCCGTGGTCAGCGCAGTGTCGAAGTCCCACGCGTGGTCGGCCTCACGCGCGAGCAGGCCACCAGCGAGATCCAGGATGCCGGCCTCGAGGTTGGTGACGTGAAGAGCGTCGAGAACATCGCCCCGCGCGGTCAGGTGCTGCTCACCTCTCCGGTGGGCGGCGCGCGCGCACCCACGCCATCGAAGGTGGATCTCACCGTGAGCGACGGGCCAGGCACTCTCGTCGTGCCCGATCTCATCGGCCAGGACTACGGACAGGTGCGCCTGCTCCTCGGTCAGCTCGGCTTCGAGGTCGGCGAAGTCACGTACGAGAACAATCCGTCGTTCCGCGCCAATACCGTGATCGGTCAGTCGCCCGTGGCGAACAGCAGCGCGTCCGCCGGAACCACCATCGACCTCACTGTCGCCGGGGCGCCATGACCGAAGTCCGCATCGTTCCCTCCATCCTCAGCGCTGACTTCGCGCGACTCGCGGATGAAGTCGCGCGGGTGGTGGATGGCGGCGCCGACTGGATGCACGTGGACGTGATGGACGGCCATTTCGTACCCAACATCACGTATGGCGCGAAGGTGATCGAGACGATGCGCCGCGTGACGACGCTCCCGCTCGATGTGCACCTGATGGTGGAACGCCCCGAAGACTACTTCGAGAGCTTCGCAGGAGCTGGCGCGTCCACGCTCACCATCCACACCGAGGTGTCGCCGCACCTGCAGCGCCAGCTCTGCCGCATAAAGGAGCTCGGCTGCCTGGCCGGCGCCGCGATCAACCCGTCCACGCCGCTCGGCGCGGTGAGCGAAGTGGCGGGCGATCTCGACCTGCTGCTCGTGATGACGGTGAACCCCGGGTTCGGCGGTCAGAGTTTCATCGAGCACTCGGTGGACAAGGTGCGACGCGCACGTGCGCTGCTGGACGCGTCCGGCTCGCGCGCGCTTCTCGAGGTGGACGGCGGGATCGGACGCGACACGATTCAGCGGGTGTGGCGTGCCGGCGCCGATACGTTCGTGGCCGGCCACGCAGTGTTCGGGGCGCGCGACCCCGGCGCGGAGATCGACGCGCTCAGGAAGCTGTGCATGGAGACCGCATGACGCTCCGACAGCAGTGGTCGATCGTCGGCCTCTTCGTACTGCTGATCGCGAGCGGTCTCTTCGCGGCCACGCGGATCTTCGGCGACGAGCTCTTTCCCGTGTCCGTGGGAACGCGGGCGCCCTCGTTCAGCGCGATGACGCTGGATGCCGCGCCGGCCGAGCGCACGCTCGACGACTACAGGGGCCAGGTCGTTCTCCTGAACATCTGGGCTACCTGGTGCGCACCGTGCCGCATCGAGATGCCGAGCATCGAGAAGCTGCACCAGGCGCTCGGCCCCGATGGATTGAAGATCGTGGCCGTGAGCATCGACGTCGCGGGACAGGATGACGTGGTCCGCGACTTCGCGAAGCAGCTCGGGTTGACGTTCACCATCCTGCACGATCCGTCGGACAAGATTCAGAAGCAGTACCAGGCCACGGCCGTGCCCGAGACGTTCATCATCGGCCGCGACGGTGTCATCAGGAAGAAGCTCATCGGCGCCGTCGACTGGAACTCGGCGGCGAACCGCGCGGTGATCGAGCAACTGCTGAGCGAACCGGCACCGGCAGAGTGACGAAGGACGACGGCGGAGAGCAGCGAGTGGGCGCCACTCCACCTCCAGGCAAGCACCCGCAGGGCGACTCCGAAATGCGGGCGCGCGCGCAGTCGATCTGGCGGAGGATCGTGCACGCGGTCACCTGGCGCTTTCCCGTGAAATTCTCGGCGCTCGCCCTCGCGTTGTCGCTCTGGGTCATGGTGAGCGCCGAGGAGCAGACCGAGGCGTGGGTGAACGTGAAGGTGCAGATCATCACCGACTCGTCGGTCGCGCTGGTGGGTGACATTCCGGAAGTCCAGGCGCTGGTGGGGGGGCGCGGCAAGGAGCTGCTCAAGTTGTACACCTCCGGCCCCGCGATCCGACGCGTGGTGGGTCCCGACACGCCGAACCAGGTGAGCCTCGACCTCCGGCCGGGCGACGTCATCATACCGGCTGACGCGGACGTACGCGTACGCGATGTGACGCCGCGTTCCATCACGCTCGACTTCGAGGTAACCGAGCAGCGCTATCTCCCGGTCAGGGCGCTCGTGCACATCACCAGCGACAGCGGGATGCGCATCACGAGTGGACCGAGGGTACTTCCCGGAAGCGTGCTGGTGAAGGGGCCGCGCAGCGCGATCCGTGGACTCGGTTCCATCACGACGGATCGGCTCAACATCTTCGTGCGCGACACCGACATCGTAAGGAGCGTGAAGCTCGACACCACCGGCCTTGGAATCACCTCTGTGAATCCGGGGGAGGTGCGAGTGCAGATCACGGCGGAGCCGCTGCCGCCTGCGCCGGCGACACCGCCTGATACCGCCGGCGCCGAGCATGACAGCGCCGGCGACGGCACCGGGGCGACGCCGTGACGCGCGTACTTGGAATCGAGACATCCTGCGACGAGACATCCGCTGCGGTTCTCGAAGGGAGCGGTGACGACGTCGTGCAGCGTTCGCTGGTGATACTCTCGCAGGACATCCACGAGGTGTTCGGCGGCGTGGTACCCGAGATCGCTTCGCGGGCGCACCTGACCGCCATCGTGCCGGTTGTGGAGCGCGCACTGCGCGAGGCGGGGGTGGCAGACGAGGGACGAGGCGTGAGCGCCGCGCTGGGTGACTTCGACGCGATCGCGGTGACGAATGCGCCGGGGCTCGTGGGAGCACTTCTGGTGGGGATGAGCTACGGGAAGGCGTTGGCCTTCGCGAACGGGATTCCGGTGATCGGCGTGCACCACATGGAAGGGCACCTGTTCTCCGCGTCGCTCGAGCACCCGGAAGCGGTTCCCCCGTTCACCGCCCTGCTCGTATCGGGCGGGCACACGCTGCTGCTCGACGTGCCGGAATGGGGAAGCTATCGCCTGCTCGGCGCGACGCGCGATGACGCGGCCGGCGAGGCTTTCGACAAGGTGGCGAAGCTCCTGGGGCTGCCGTATCCCGGCGGGCCGCACGTGGAGCGGCTGGCGCGGGAGGGAGAGGCGGGGCGGTATCGCTTCACGCGTCCCATGCTGCGCGGCGATCAGCGGCCCGGCGATCCGGATTATTACGACATGTCCTTCAGCGGACTCAAGACGGCGGTGTTGAACGCCGCGCGCGAGGCGACAAGCGATGCGGACCGCGCGGCGATAGCGCGCGCGTTCCAGGATGCGCTCGTAGAAACGCTGGTGGAGAAGACGTGGCGCGCGGCACGCGAGCACGACCGAAAGCGCGTGGTGCTCGGCGGAGGCGTCGCCGGGAATCGCACGCTGGTGAACGCGCTGCGCGAGAGGGTAGCGAACGCCGGCGCGAAGGTCTATGCTCCCTCGACACGACTCGCCGCGGACAATGCGGCGATGATCGCCCGCGCCGGACTCCATCGCTTCGAGCAGGGCGAGCGGAGCGATGCGGCGCTCAACGCATACGCCTCGGCTCCCATCCCAGGACTCATCGCCGCATGACGGTACACCATCCGCTGGCCTACAGCATCGGCCCCATTTCGTTCACCGGCTTCGGGCTGGCGGTGCTCCTGGCGTTCGTGATCGCGCAGATAATCGCGCAGGCGGAGCTCGAGCGGCGGGGCCACGATCCCACACCCATAGGCGACCTCGTTTTCGCCGCCGTGATAGGCGGGCTGCTGGGGGCGAAGCTCTACTACGTCTTTCTCACGGGCGACATCACCACGCTCTGGAGCAGAGGCGGCTTCGTGTTCTGGGGCGGGTTGATAGGCGGAATCGTCGCGGTGATGTGGGTGATAAGGCTGAAGAAGCTCAGCATCGCGCGCATCTCCGACGTGGCCGGGATCTCGATCGCCGCCGCGTACGCGGTCGGACGGACAGGCTGCTGGGCCGTGGGCGACGACTACGGCCGGCCGTGGAATTCACCGTTCGCCGTGCAGTTTCCCGATGGAGCGCCGCCATCCACCGCTGGCAACATGCACGCGCTCTTCGGCGTTCCGGTCCCCCCGGGTGTCGACCCGCAGACGGTGCTGTCGGTGTATCCCACGCAGCTCGTGGAAGTCGTGCTCGGCTTCATCATGTTCCTCATCCTCTGGCGGCTGCGCGACCACGAGCACGCGGAAGGGTGGCTGTTCGGCGTCTACATGGTGCTCGCGGGTATCGAGCGATTCGCGATCGAGTTTCTCCGGGCGAAGGACGACAGGTTCTTCGGCGTGTTCACCACGGCGCAGCTCATCGCGATCGCGTTCGTGATCGTGGGAATGATCTGGATGAACGCCCGGAAGACGGTGCGCGCCGGCGCTCCAGGCATCTACGCGACCGCCTCCTGAACGAGTGACCGGCGAGCGACTCCGCGGCGGTCTCGTCTCCGAGTATGTGAGCACGGACTGCCCCACGGGTCAGATCACGCTCACGCTCACGCGTGACGGCGGTTTCACGCTCGCACTGGCGATCTGGGACCCGGTGGTTCGCGACCACGTCGGGTGGCGCACGCTCAGCGGGAACTGGGATGCGGACGAGGAACGTCTCACACTCTCGAGCCGCGCACGCGAGCTCACGTACGGGCTCGGCCCCCTGGAGTCCGCGGCGGCACGTGGGCC
>JBIQLU010000024.1:30291-32796 GCA_044463985.1 Gemmatimonas aurantiaca
CTGGCCGCACTGGCCGACCCCACACGGGGGAGGCTCCTCTACGCGCTCGAGACCCGCGAGCTCACGGTGAACGAGCTGGCAACGGCACTCCAGCTCCCGCAATCCACGGTGAGCCGGCACCTCAAGGTGCTCGGCGACGGCGGCTGGGTCGCGGCGCGCGCCGAGGGCACGAGCAGGCTCTATCGCATGGAGAGAGAGCGACTCGCGCCCGCGGCGGGAAAGCTCTGGTCGGCGGTGCGCGACTCGGTCGGGAAGCAGCGGATCGCGAGGCACGACGCGGCGCGGCTCGCGACGGTGATGGCGAAGCGTCGCAGTGCGAGCGAAGCGTTCTTCAGCACGGCAGCGGGGCGCTGGGATGCGCTGCGCGCGGAGCTCTTCGGCGCGCACACCGAGCTGCTGGCGCTGTGCGGTCTGATAGACGATTCGCTCATCGTCGGCGACCTCGGCTGCGGAACCGGAGCGGTGACGGAAGCGCTGGCGCCGTACGTGACGCGCGTCGTGGGAGTGGATGGTTCGCGCGCGATGCTGGCGGCCGCGCGGCGGCGTCTCGCCGAGCGAGCGAACGTGGAGTTGCGCCACGGCGATCTCGAGGCGCTTCCGTTCGAGGACGAGGAGCTGGGTGCGGCGCTTCTCGTGCTCGCACTGCACCACGTGCCGGAGCCGCGCGCCGTGCTCGCCGAAGCAGCGCGCGTGATCGCGCCCGGCGGCCGGCTGGTGGTAGTGGACATGCTGCCACACGACCGCGAGGCGTACCGCAGGGAGATGGGCCACGTATGGCTCGGATTTTCCGAGGAGCAACTGACAGGTTGGCTGGCGAGCGCGGGCTTCGGGAGCGCGCGCTTCGTCGCGCTCCCAGCGGATACTGACGCGAAGGGGCCCGCGCTTTTCACTGCCGCGGCGCGACGCACCTTGGCAGCGCATACCGCGCCGCGGCGCGCTGCGTCCAGGCGTACGACTGTATCGATCGCTTCACCCACAACACTCAATCGTTCGGAGTAGTCAATGAGCACCACAGTCAGCACCGAACCACGCGCCGCGAGCGGCGAGAGCACGAAGCGTCCACCCTTCAAGGTGCGCGACCTCTCGCTCGCCGAGTGGGGGCGCAACGAGATCCGGCTCGCCGAGCAGGAGATGCCCGGACTCATGGCGCTGCGCGCCGAGTACGCCGCGAGCAGGCCGCTCGCCGGCGCCCGGATCATGGGCTCGCTGCACATGACGGTGCAGACCGCCGTGCTCATCGAGACGCTCGTCGACCTCGGCGCCGACGTGCGCTGGGTGTCGTGCAACATATTCTCGACCCAGGATCACGCGGCCGCAGCGGTGGCGGTCGGACGAAACGGGACTCCGGAAGATCCGAAGGGAGTGCCGGTATTCGCCTGGAAGGGCGAGACGCTGGAGGAGTACTGGTGGTGCACGGAGCAGGCCCTCACGTGGCCCGACGGCGCCGGCCCCAACATGCTGCTCGATGACGGCGGCGATGCGACCCTGCTCGTGCACCGGGGCGCCGAGTTCGAAAAGGCGGGCGCGGTGCCCGCGTTCGACGCCGAGCGCGATCCCGAAGAGTGGGGAGTGATACTCGACCTGCTGCGCGCGCAGCAGAGCGCGAATCCCGGGCGCTGGACGAAGGTGGCGGCCGGCATAAAGGGAGTATCCGAGGAGACCACGACCGGCGTGCACCGCCTCTACGAGATGATGAAGGCCGGCACGCTTCTCTTCCCCGCGATCAACGTCAACGACTCGGTGACCAAGAGCAAGTTCGACAACCTGTACGGCTGCCGCCACTCGCTCACCGACGGGATCCTGCGCGCCAGCGACGTGATGCTGGCCGGCAAGGTTGCAGTGGTGTGCGGCTACGGCGACGTGGGCAAGGGATGTGCGCAGGCACTCCGCGGTCAGGGCGCGCGCGTGATCATCACCGAGATCGATCCGATCTGCGCACTGCAGGCGGCCATGGAAGGTTACCAGGTCACGACGCTCGAGGATGTGCTGGAGAGCGCCGACATCTTCATATCCGCTACCGGCAACCGCGGCATCATCACCGCGGCGCACATGGCGCGGATGAAGGACAAGGCGATCGTGGGTAACATCGGCCACTTCGACGACGAGATCGACATGGCCGGCCTCAAGCGCACGCGCGGCATCCAGCGCGTGAACATCAAGCCGCAGTACGACGAATGGGTCTTCCCCGACGGACACTCGGTGATGATCCTCGCCGAGGGGAGGCTCCTGAACCTGGGATGCGCCACCGGCCACCCGAGCTTCGTGATGTCCGCGTCCTTCACGAACCAGGTGATGGCGCAGATCGAACTGTTCACGAACACATCGAAGTACGAGCGGAAGGTCTACGTACTCCCGAAGAAGCTGGACGAGAAGGTGGCTCGTCTCCACCTCGACAAGCTCGGCGTCCGCCTCACCACCCTCACCCCCGAACAGGCCGCCTACATCGGCGTCCCGGTAGAGGGGCCGTACAAGGCGGAGCATTATAGGTACTGAGGGAGGAAGCAG
>JBIQLU010000025.1:0-3939 GCA_044463985.1 Gemmatimonas aurantiaca
TGGCTCGATGCGGGTGAGCTCGAGCTGCTGCGACAGACAGAGCGTCAGGGGTTCGGTCGGATCCTCGACGCGATACGCATTAAAGCCCGCTAATAACGTTGCGCCGTTCTGGCGCATTCGTCCTCCCAGCACTTCCAGGACCGTCGGGTGCGGCGAACTTCGGTTCCGCCGCACTCGTGTATGGTCCGGGCGCGCGCCCGCGTGCCCGTCGCCGGGAGGTCGCACTGCACGGTGCGCTCGAACGGCGAAACCGTTCTTCCATTAGCAAGGGAAAAAAATGCGCAAGCTGCTACTCCTCGGCGCCATCGCGCTCGCGGCCGGTGCGTGCTCGAGCGACGACGTATCCGCGGTGGGCCCCGATCCGCAGAGCTGTACGAAGGCCTCGATCAAGGTTGGCGACACGAAGACCGGCAGCATCGATTCCAACTCCTGCGCCATGTACGACTGGTACTGGGAAGAGGACTCCGTCAACTTCGAATCGTACAACGTCACGCTCCAGCAGGGGAAAGGCTATCTGTTCACACTCGGCGGTGACGAGCCCGCGGAGCGCCAGCTTGGCCTCGTGAGCGTCGTCGACATCCTGGGCGAGCTCACGTCGAATTACGTCGCCGTGCAGTCGTCGGACGACGACTCCAATCCGGCGCAGCTCTTCTTCGTCGCTCCCACCACGGGTACCTACTCGCTGCGCGTCTTCAACGACGATGTCGGAGAGTCGTTCGACTACTCACTGTCCGCGCGTGAGTGCACACCAAGGGCCGTCGACGTCGTCGGCGCGTTCTCCAGCGACAGCGAAACCCTCTCCAGCGACGATTGCGCGCTCGCCGAGCCGTACTTCAATTACATGAACCGGGGCGGCAACTGGTCCCCGGTGTCCTCGCATATCGCGCTCTACACCATTCATTTCGACGGCTACTCGCCGAGAACGATCACGGTGAAGTCGGATGACTTCGCGCCCGCCTTCATGGTGGAAGGTCCCGGCTTCGACGCATGGTGTAACACCTACTACTGCTCCGGCGATCAGATGCGGAACGACGCGCGTGCCGACAGCGTCAGCAGGACGATGTGGGTGTGGACGCCCGGCACGTATACGCTCACCGTCGGCTCGGTGGACGAGAACGAGACGGGTACTTTCAGCGTCGACGTTTCGGAGCCGTTGAACCCGGACGCTCTACCGCTGCGTCTCCCACCCGACTTCTCCGCGCTGCAGAATGGGCAGCACAAGAAGATGACGGGTCCGCGCTGATCGGACGCACCGGACGGGAGTCGCCTGGCGTCGGGCTCATCGCGCCGTGAAAGGCGGTGTGCTTGCGCGAGACGATCAGGTGGGAAATGTTGGGACGGACCCGGGCGAAGGATGCCCGGGTCCGTTTCGTTTGTCCGTCGCCAACTCACGAACCTGGATGGTTTTCGTATGATCGAGATCCGGGCGACAGCTCCCGGTGGGCCGGATGTTCTCGTGCCGCGAAACGCGGCGAGGCCGCTCGCGGCCGCTGGCGAGGTCGTCATCCGCGTGCAGGCAGCCGGTGTGAACAGACCGGATGTGCTGCAGCGAATGGGCCGCTATGCTCCTCCTCCCGGCGCGAGCCCCACGATCGGTCTCGAAGTCGCGGGTGTGATCGCGGAAATCGGTGACGACGTGAGCTCCTTCGTGGTGGGTGATCGCGTGTGCGCCCTGACGAACGGCGGCGGCTACGCCGAATATTGCGCGGTGCCGGCGGGGCAGGTGCTGCACATCCCCGCGGGAATGGACGTGGTGCATGCGGCAGCGCTCCCGGAGACGTACTTCACAGTCTGGGCGAACCTCTTCGAGCTGGGTCGCGTGAAGTCGGGCGAGACGGCGCTCGTGCATGGCGGCACCAGCGGCATCGGTACCACCGCAATCATGCTGTGTCGGGAATTCGGCGTTCGCGTTCTCGCGACTGCCGGAAGCGAAGCCAAATGCGCAGCGATTCGCGAGCTGGGTGGTGAGTCGATCGACTATCGCCGCGAGGACTTCGTCGAAGTGGTGCACGAACGGACGGATGCCGTCGGAGCGGACGTCATCCTCGACATCGTCGGTGCGGCGTACTTCGCGCGGAACCTGGCTGCCCTCGCGATGGATGGACGTCTCGTGATGATCGGGTTTCTGGGCGGCGGCCGGGTGGAGAATGTGGCGCTCCGCGAGATCATCGCAAAGCGTGCCGTGGTGACCGGGTCCCTGCTTCGACCGCGCAGCTCCGTCGAGAAGGCGGCAATAGCGGCGGCGCTTCGTGAGCACGTCTGGCCGGTACTC
Organism: Gemmatimonas aurantiaca; assembly: GCA_044463985.1. Taxonomy (GTDB): domain Bacteria; phylum Gemmatimonadota; class Gemmatimonadetes; order Gemmatimonadales; family Gemmatimonadaceae; genus JADGGM01. The sequence continues at coordinate 2,273 of JBIQLU010000025.1, forward strand.
GCGGCAGGGCGTTGCCGGCCGCTGATCGACTCCACGTTTCCGCTCGCGCGAGCGGCCGACGCCCACCGCAGGATGGAGGCGGGCGACCACATCGGAAAGATCGTGCTGGAGGTGGGCGGTTGACCGCGTTGCTCGCTGGGAGTGGCGAGCGCCGCCGGTATCCCACCTTGGCGCGCCAAATCGTATAGCTTGCATTTACGCGTAGCAGGACCAACTCAGCTCCTTCACTGGCAGAGCCATGACTACCGCACTCGAGAGATCCGCTTCCTTCATCGCCACCGAGGACCGGTGGGGCGCCCACAACTATCACCCACTCGATGTGGTCGTCGAGCGAGGCGAAGGCCCGTGGCTCTACGATGTGGATGGGAAGCGCTACCTGGACTGCCTGAGCGCGTACTCGGCGGTCAATCAGGGGCACTGTCACCCGCGCATCCTGGGCACGCTGCAGGAGCAGGCGCACCGCGTGACGCTCACGTCGCGCGCATTCCGCAACGAGCAGCTCCCTCTGTTTTGCAAGGAGGTGGCCGAGCGCTGCGGGATGGAAATGGTGCTGCCGATGAACACGGGTGCAGAAGCGGTGGAGACGGCGATCAAGGCCGTTCGCCGCTGGGGGTACGAAAAGAAGGGTATCCCCGACGAGAAGGCCGAGATCATCGTGTTCGAGAACAACTTCCACGGGCGCACCACCACCATCGTGGGATTCTCCTCCGAGGAGTCGTATCGCGCCGGCTTCGGCCCGTTCACACCGGGCTTCAAGCTCATCCCCTACGGGGACGCCGACGCCGTGGCGCGCGCCATCACGCCGAACACGTGCGCCGTACTCATCGAGCCGATCCAGTGCGAGGCCGGCGTTCTGATTCCGCCCGATGGCTACCTGCGGCGCGTGGCGGAGTTGTGCCGCACGAACAACGTGCTCCTCGTTGCCGACGAGATCCAGACGGGGCTCGGACGCACGGGGAAGTGGTTCGCGTGTGAGCACGAGGGAGTGAAGCCCGACGTGTACGTGCTGGGCAAGGCGCTGGCCGGAGGCTTCTATCCGGTGTCGGCCGTGGTGTCATCGCGCGATGTACTGGGAGTGTTCCGCCCTGGCACGCACGGGAGCACCTTCGGCGGCAACCCGCTGGGATGCGCAGTGGCGCGCACGGCGCTCGCCGTTCTCGCGGATGAGCATCTCGTGGAACGCTCCGCCGAACTGGGTGCGTGGCTGCTCGGTGAGGTTTCGGCGATCCGGCATCCGGACATCGTGAACGTGCGGGGACGCGGCCTGCTGGTGGGCATCGAGCTGAAGGTGCCGGCGCGCTCGTACTGCGAAGCGCTGCAGGAGCGCGGCATGCTCTGCAAGGAGACTCACGATCACGTGATCCGGATATCGCCTCCGCTGGTCACGTCGAAGGAGGATCTGAGCTGGGCGGTGGATCAGCTCCGTGCCGTGTTCGCGGCGTAGCTGCCGCGGGGCAACAGGGCGCAGTCGGCGCCCTGTTGCCCGACGTTGGGCTGCGTCACCGGTCCGGGCCCTGCCATCGTTCGGATACCGGAAGTCGTGTGAGTACCGTGCGAATCGAATCTACGGCCGGTGAGAGGATCGAGAGCTGGTCGGGGTCCGCGAAGACCGCATCGAAGTCCTCCGGACGAAATGCGCGGGCGAGCCGCTGGGCGTAGCTGGAGCG
>JBIQLU010000025.1:4039-14463 GCA_044463985.1 Gemmatimonas aurantiaca
CATCGAAGTCCTCCGGACGAAATGCGCGGGCGAGCCGCTGGGCGTAGCTGGAGCGCAGGATGCGGGTGTAGTAGTCCGTGTCGTAGTCGCGCGGATCGCCTTCGGCGTCGCTGACCAGCCCACCCTCGCCCCTGGGCCTGCGGTAGATGCGAACGCGATCGCCAACGTCCCACCGTTCGCGTCCGGCGGAGAGGAGCGCCTCGTATGCCAGCTCACGCCGTCTGCTGCGTGCGGCAGCGTATTCCGAAGCGGACCTGGTCAATCGCACACGCTGTGACACATCGTACGTCGGAAGCGCCCGCGATCGGAGCTGCGCGATCGTGTCGAGATATGCCTCACGAACACCGGGGACATCGCCGGCCAGGAGGCGCGCAATCGCCGTGCGCAGGAAGCGTTCGCCGAAGGGTTCGGACCGGCTCGACCTGAACGCAACGCCGCGCAGCAGGAGCGTACCGTCGTAGCCGAGGAGCGCGTAGTTCTTCGGTTCGTGCGACAGCATCGCCGCGTAGCGGCCATCCAGCTCGAGCTGGACGAGCGGCGGCAGCAGTGCCGCCACCTCGTTCACTACGCGCCGCTCGTCGCTCTCGGTCCAGCTCAGGGGGACGGAGAAGTACACGCCGTCGGTGTCGGCTTCCAGCAGCGTGACGCCCCGGGCTGCGAGTTCACGGCACATCAGCGCCAGCACCTCGCGACCGCGACGTGTCACCTCGTTGGCTGCGTGGACGTCCGCGAAGCGAGTCAATCCGCCTGCGGCGAGATAGCCGTATGCCGAGTTGACCACGATCTTGAGCGCCGCCGACTCCCCCTCGAAGGTGTGACGCTCGGCCGAACCAGATGCCGCCGCGCGCGCGCCCGCCTTCGCCGCGAGTCTGCGTTCCACGAGCGCATCCACCATCGCGAGGAGCGCGCCCAGCCGATCGCGCTCCGGTCCTATGCGATAGGAGCGCATCAGCGACGGGTACAGGCTCGCCACATCCGCCTTTACCACGCGATGAGCAACACCCGACGCGAAGAGATGCAGTGCGGCACCACTGTGCTGCGTGCCGTCGCCCTCACGATGCGCCGGGAGCGCCTGCCCCGCGCGCAGATACGCCCGTACCAGAAGCGGGTCGATCACGCCTGTGGCCGCGCCGGCATCCGCCAGGCGCTCGTATCTGCGTGGAACCATCTGCGCCAGCGCGTACGCGGCTCCGCCGAGCATGCGCGAGAGCGCGGCGACTTCTTCCACGTCGTCCGTCGCGTAGCGGCGCACGCGCGCCGGGTCGACGCGCCACGTGGAATGGATCAGATGTCCCGGTACGTATTCCCGGTCCGGAGCCGCTATCCCGAGATGCCGTGCGACGGCCTTCAACCCGTGTCCCGGCAGGTCGCGCGTGGAGAAATCGTAGCGGCGTACCGCGTCCAGCGTGTCTATGAGTTCGCGCCCGGGCGCCACGAAGCGGATGCGGCGTTCATGCCCTGCACTGTCGGAAATCGAGTCCTCGCGGACACCGCGCCGGGCGGCGCGCGTCGCGAGACGCGCGCCCGCGACACGACCGAGCACGAGCGGCACGCGGAGCACGCGCGCACGCCGTTCCAGGAAAGGAAGATCGAAGCCCTGAAGATTGTGATTCTCGATGACATCGGGATCCGCATCGTGCACTCGCCCGACGAGTCGTCGTACGAGATCCGCTTCGGCTGCGTCGTCATCTCCCTCGACTTCCAGCACCTCGGTTCGACCATGGTGGTATCGGATCGAGATCATGAAGATGCGATCGCGCCGCGCATCTAGGCCGGTCGTTTCGAGATCGAACTGCAGACGGTGCAGTTCGTCGAATGGCAGATCGCGGAAGTACGTGCGGCCGGTGGCGACCAGGTACTGCTCCTCCGGCGGCAGCACGAGTATGCTTTCGCGCGGGAGGGCGCTCAGCCGCTCGATCCTGTTGCCGAGCCGCGCGCTCGCGCCCTGCAGCACGGCGCGTGTGAGTGTGCGAGCGTGGCTCGAAGTGACGAGATGCCTCAGCTCACCAGCTCCCTCGAGCTCGCGGTGCCGGACGATGCTGCTCCCGGAGGTCGTGCTTACATCGCTGGCGCCGCGCTCCTCGCTCACCAGTCGGTCGCCGAGGTGGGCGATATCCTCGATGTGCTCCAGGAGAAGCCAGGGTCGAAAGCTGTCCGTCTCTCGAAGAAGTTCGCCGGTTCCCGGAATTCTGCGCCAGACGGTCGCGTGGCCATCGTCGGTGGCGTGGATCGAGACGATCCCCGGCGTCGTGTCCCAGCCATGCAGCAGCTCATCGCCATGCGCGCTCATACCCGGTACAATGTATCGGACGTTCGGTGCGACGGCGGCACGTTTTCGAAACTGCCACGTACTAACTCGACCAGGAGTTGCGACAAGTGCTCGACACCACACTCCCGACTCGCGCGCTCGGCCGTGAGGGGCCCATCATCACGCGGACCGGGCTCGGTAGCTGGGCCATCGGCGGCGCAGGCGGGACCATTAACTGGGGCCCTCAGGACGATGCGGAATCATTGCGCACGATGCGCCGCGCCATCGAGCTGGGGATCGACTGGATCGATACTGCGCCCGCCTACGGCCTCGGTCACTCCGAAGAGGTCGTGGGTCGCTTCCTCCGGGATCTCCCGGTTCGGGAACGGCCGTACGTCTTCACGAAGTGCGGGATCGTCTGGGATGAGGCCGATCCGGCCGCGGGCTCGCGGCGCGTACTCACTCCCGAATCCATCAGGCACGAGTGCGAGGCATCATTGCGTCGTCTCGGTGTGGAGCGGATCGATCTCTATCAGTTTCACTGGCCCGACGAGATCGGAACGCAGGTGGAAGAGTCGTGGGGTGAGATGTCGCGTCTCGCCGATGAGGGGAAGATACGGTGGGCTGGAGTGTCCAACTTCGATGTCGAACTACTCGAGCGCTGCGAGCGCATCCGTCATGTCGACTCGCTGCAGCCGCCGTTCTCCGCGATACGGCGCGATGCCGCCGAGCGAGTGATACCGTGGTGTCGGGAACATGGCACCGGCGTGATCTGCTACAGTCCCATGCAATCCGGCCTGCTCACGGAGCGCTTCAGCGTCGAGCGACATTCGCAGCTTCCTGAGAGCGACTGGCGCCGCCGCTCCCCGCGCTTCCAGTCACCGAACCTGGAGCGGGGGCTCGCGCTGCGAGACGCGCTCCGCCCCATCGCCGAGCGCCACGGCTGCAGTGTCGCGGCCATTGCCGTGGCCTGGGTGCTCGCGTGGCCGGGCGTCACCGGAGCGATCGTGGGCGCTCGCCGTCCGGAACAGATCGACGACTGGCTCCCGGCGGCGACGCTCGATCTCACCGACGGCGACCTGACAGCCATAGCCAACGCGATCGCGCGGACGGAAGCCGGTTCCGGTCCAGCCACTTCTTCGCGGGGATGACGCGTTTCGCGCGTAGTTCCTGCTCTGGGAGAGCGGATCTCTCCGGGACGCGCGGAGATGTCGCCGGCAATGTGGCGTCGGGCCTGCGCCGCTGGTCGCTAGATTGCGGGATGGTAAAGCGAGAGCGGTCCGTCGCAGCCGGTGCGAGGTAGGGGCTCTCGAATTACGAAGGAGTGGGCGCATGAGGCGAAGCTGGTGGGGCGAGCTCGGCGAACGCGTACGACGCGTGGCAGCGGAGGCGAGAGGGATGGAGAAGCACGAAGTACGGGGCATCGAGGTGATCGTGGAGAACACGAGAGCCGATATCGACACCGGGCGCGTGCTGCAGCGGCTGGACGAATCGCTCGAGCTCATCGAGCGTTTTCAACCCTGGCGTCTCGCGCACCTGCGGCGCGACCTGCGCCGGATCAACGTGAAGCGCTTCCCATGTCGCGGCGCGTACTTCCCGCTCGAGCGGAGCGTGGTTACCGAGCTCACGTTTCTGGCGCGTACCGACATCGGACCGGCCACCGTAGCGTCGTCCATCGTACACGAGGGGATTCACGCGCGCGTGAGCGAGATGGGCGTGAGTCCGGAGAACCGTGACCTGGCGCGTGAGGAGCGGCTATGCCGGCGCGCGGAGCTCGAGTTCGGGCTCGCGCTTCCACCGGACATCGGCGCACCGGTAGTGGAACGAGCGCGTGCGAGCCTGGCGCTCGAGGACTACGAGGTGGCGCCGGCAATCGACTGGGGTGAAGCGCTGGCGCGCCAGGCCGCGGTGGATCGCGGCGAGCTCGGCTGACCATCGACCGAATGCGAAGAGGGGCGCACCCGACAGGTGCGCCCCTCTTCGCGTTCGGGAAGAATCCTCTTCAGCTTGCAGCCATCCTCCGCACCACATCCTGCAGCGCACGCACGCGATTCGCATCGCTGGAGCTGCCGACGTCGTTCCCCAGTTCGCCGGCGAGCCGGGTGAGCGCAGCCGCTCTCGCCGAGCCGCTCGCCTTTTCAGCGGCGTCGAGCGCGCCGTTGATGGCCGTGGTGCGCGCCGTCGGCAGGCCACCATCACGCACGAGCTGATCGAGGTAGGCGCGCGCCACCGGGAAGGCGGCGGGCCAGGTGATCTTCGGCTGTGACTGCGGATTCAACACGTCGAAGTGCACGAGCTTCGCGGCGTCGATCTCGTTCTGCGTGAGGTCCGCGGTGGGTGTGAGCTCGAAGACGTCGAGACCGCGAGCGATCTCCGAAGCATAGATGTAGCCGTTGTAGTAGTAGCTCCCCCAGTAGCCGCCGAGCACCATCTCGGTGGAGTCGATCGGGCCGCGGTCGAAGTAGGCGATCTCCTTCGGGTGCGCCGGGTCGGTCCAGTCGAACACCGACGTGCCGCCCTGATACCACGCCTGAACCATGATCGTGCGCCCCGGAACCGGGATGAGGTTTCCGTTGTGCGCCACGCAGTTCTCTTCGGGGGTCTGCGCCGCGGGCATCTTGAAGTAGCCCGCATGGGTGAGCTTGTCGTTCTTCAGAGTGAAGATGGCGTCCGCGCCCCACTCGAGCGGATCGGTAGCGCGGCACTTCGGCTGCGTGCCTCCGCCCCATTCATCGGTGAAGAGAAGCGCCGAGCCGTCGTTCGAGAAAGTGGCCGAATGCCAGAACGAGAAGTTCGAGTCGGCAACCGCCTGCAGCCGCTTCGGATGTTCGGGGTCGTGGATGTCGAGAAGCAGTCCATAACCCGAGCATGCGCCGGCAGCGAGTCCCAGTTCGGGGTAGACAGTGATGTCGTGGCACTGCGACGGACCGCTGGCGCGCCGGCTGCTGCGCGGCGGTACGCCGAGGTCGATTCCCATCGCCTTCAGCGAGTCGTTCGCGGCATCGAACGCATCCGACTGCGGCTCGCTGTTCATGAGATGCGCGAGGAAGCGCGCGGCGCGCGAGGAATCCGCGGCGGTCGCGGTGGCCGGGAGGCCGATGCGGTCGAGGAAGCGGCGCGCTGCGCGCTCACCTGCACCATTCGCCGTATCCGCGTATGCGGCTCCATGCGACGGCGGCGCCGTGAGATCGTTGAAGATGCGCGGCGAGCTCACGATCTTCGCCTGCTCGGGATGGTTCACCGGCACCTTGATGACCTCGATGCGGAAGAGCGCCGTATTCGGGTCGGAGATGTCGCCGCCTTCGCAGCCCGGCATCTCGCTGCTCGAGCGCACGCGGGCCAGGCCGGACACGTAGATGTAGACCGTGTTGGGATCCTTCGGGTCGGGGACCAGAGTGTGCGTGTGCGACCCGCGACACGTCTGCACGTCCGCTACCTGCTTCGGCTGGAGCGGGTTCGACACGTCGAAGATACGGATGCCCAGCATCCGCTCCTTGCTTACGCTGTCCTGGATTCCCTGGGTGCCGCAGTCCAGTCGGCTGCCGCCGTTCTCCGTGGACACGAAGAGAAGATTCCTGTAGATGGAAACGTCGCCCTGCTCGGTGAAGCAGACGTCGGCCTTGGTGAGCTTCGGCTTCGTCGGATCGGAGATGTCCCAGATCTGGATTCCGCTGAAGTTCCCCTGGTACACGTAGTTCCCCTTGAAGGCGAGGTCGGAGTTCGCGTACGTGAGCCCGCCGGGATCATCCGGGTGGAACACGGAGGGCTTCTTCACCGTCGACACTAGGTCGAGCCCCTTGGAAACCGAAGCGGCGTCGTAGAGGCCGGCCTTCAACCCCACACGCGGATCGTTCGTGCTGGCCTGCGCCTCCAGCGCGTGCGGTGGGGTGAGCGAGAGCGAAGCAGCGGTGGCGAACGCGACGAACGCGGCTGCGAGGCCGCGCGATGGAACTGGTGAACGTTTCATTTGGTCTGTTCCGTGTTGAGCGTCTCGAGAATCTTCTCCATGCGCGCGATCTCCGCACGCTGACCTGCATCCACATCCGTTGCGAAAGCGAAGACCTCCGATTGCTGGCCGGCCCCCGGCGTCGCGAAGAGATCCGCGACCATGTCGAGGGCGCCTTCGTGGTGGCGGATCATTCCCGTGAGGTAGAGCCGGTCGAACGAGGAATCGCGTGCGGCGTCGAGCTGCCGCATCTGCTCCGGCGTGAGCATCCCGTTCATCAACATGGGATGTGCACTCATGTCCATCCCGGGCATCCCCATTCCACTGGAGTCCTGAACCGGTCCCTTCCCATCGGAGAGCATGTGCAGCGGGTCGGGCGTCGGAAGGTGGCGCTTGCGCAGCCACTGCTGCATGACCGTGATCTCGTCGCGTTGCGACAGGGCAATGCGCTTGCAGAGAACCTGGAGGTCGGGTCGCGCACCGTGGGTGGGCGCCCACTCCGACATGACGACGGCCTGTGCGTGGTGCATGATCATCCCCTGCATGAAGTGCACGTCCGCATCGGTGTAGTCGCGGGCCGCGGCAGAAGAGTCCTGCGCCTGGAGGGAGATCGCTCCCGCCGTGAGCATCACTAGTGGCAGGAGGTGGAATCGTGCGCGGCGGAGCCGGCCGGTGTGTGGTGAGAAAATCGACGTCACAATCGCGATAGGGGTCCCCGAAGTGTTGGTCGGACACGGCAGCACGCCGCGTGATGTATCGAAGTGCGAACGATTCAATCTACGGCGGGAAGGCGGTGGTTGTTGCAGCGGGGTCAGCGGTGAAGGCTGAACCGGAGCGAGCTCGGCCGCTTTCCAGGTCTCGCTCGCGCGTCGTCCACCGGACGCAACGGACGGCGCCCGAGCGCTACTACGGAAAAACTAGTTGACAGGCGGCGCCGCGCGACTTATTCTACTGGAAGATCCGTAGTAAGCGCGCCAGCCCGCACTTCGGGGGCCTGCCACCCACAGCGAATGGAAGGAAGCAGAGATGGACGAGATCTATTTCCCCCCACGGGAACTCGAAGTGATGAGCATCCTCTGGCGGCTGAGCTCCGGAAGCGTTTCCGAGGTGCGCGACGAGCTTTCGGAGAAGCTGGCCTACACTTCCGTCCTCTCGGTGCTCCAGACGCTCGAGGAGAAGGGTTACGTTCGGCACGAGGCGGAGGGGAGGGCATATCGCTATTACCCCACGGTGGACGCTGATCGCGCCGGTGAGAGTGCGCTCGCCCGCATCCGCGATGCCGTGTTCCACGGGTCCGCGGAGAGGATGTTCGCGCAACTTGTCTCCGATCGCGGGCTGGGGCGCAAGGAGCTCGAGCGGATGCGTCGGCTCCTCGCCGAGCGATTGAAGGAGGAAAGATGACCGCCGCGTGGATGGCGTACGCGCTGGTGGTGGGGAGCGTGGTCGCCCTCGCCGCGTACGCGATGGATCGGGTCTGTGCGCTCGCCAATCGACCCGCGCGCTGGATCTGGGCGGCGGCGATGGCTTTCACGCTCGTGCTGGTGATGCTCGCGCCCCGGCGCGACGCGCGCGTCACGGCCGAGGTGGTGCTTCCGCTCCAGCTCAGCGCTACCGAGGTGTCTGCGGAGGCGGCGCAGCAGACGACGCTGGAGCTGGCGCGCGAATCGCTCGCCCGCCTTCGCGCATCGATCGAGAGTGCCGCAGCCTCGACGTTCGCTGCCGTCGGACGTCTCACATCCAGGAGGCTCGAGCTCTCGCTTCTCGCGGCGTGGGCGCTGTTCTCCACCTTCGCGCTCGTCGTGTTCTTCGGCGTACACGGCAGGGTGCATCGCGCGAGGCGATCTTGGCCGCTCACGGAATTGCACGGGAAGGTAGTTCGCCTCGCGCCGAGCGCGGGACCGGCGGTGGTGGGTGTCGCACGTCCGGAGATAGTCGTGCCGCGGTGGCTGCTGCTGCGAAGCGACGCCGAACAGCGCATGGTCGTGGCGCACGAGGCAGAGCACCTGCGTGCGCGCGACCCGTTGCTCCTCACGGTGGCGTGCCTCATGGCAGTGCTCCTCGCCTGGCACCCGGCGATGTGGTGGATGTTCACGCGCCTGCGGCTGGCGATGGAGCTCGACTGCGACAGGAGAATCGTACGCAGCGGCATCGCACCACGAAGCTACGGAGAGCTGCTCATAGATCTGGCCGACCGCTGCGGGGGAGGGATGCGCATCGGCGCGCCTGCTCTCGCGGACGGTTCTTCACACCTCGAACGGAGACTCATCGCCATGACATCCCCTCGTCCGAAGTACGCACGCACGGTGGCGGGCGCGCTCGCCGCGTGCTCCCTCGTGCTGTTCGCGCTCGCCTGCGACGCGAAGCTCCCCACGAGCGAAGAAGTGAACTCGATGAACGTGTCTGCCGCCGAGGGAGCGGCGAAGCGCGTGGCGCTGCTGGGAGCGGGTGACAGCGCGGCTGTCTACACGATCGATGGACGCAAGGCGACCGCGGCCGAGGCGCACGCATTGACGCCCGAACAGATCGCGTCGATCGAGGTGGTAAAGAAGGTCAGAGACGGCGGAGACGAGACCGCCGAGCATGGGGAGATCCACATCGTCACCCGAAAGGGAGCGCCCGGCGTGCGCGTGGAGGGTGACACTGCGGTACACGTGTTCGCGCTCATGCGGCGCGACAGCAGCGCGCTCGGCAAGGGCGGCGCAGCATCGTGGACTGCTTCGGCGGATACGATCACCTTCCGCGCGAGCCCATCCGGCGATGGTCCGGTTCGGGTTCGGAAGTCGCTCTCGGCGGAAACCTTCAATGGAGTGCTCCTCGTGAATGGAGCTCGCGTGGACAACTCCGCGCTTGCGACGATACCTCCCGGCGACATCGTGAGCGTGGAAGTGGTGAAGGGAGATGCGGTGCGCGAAGCGTACGGCGGACAGTACCCGGACTCGGCAATCGCCAACGGCGTCATCAGGATCACCACGCGCGCCAGGACACCGCGCTAGAGCGCGTTGCCCCGGGCGAGCTGAGCGCCTTCGCCGCGCTCGACGGCGAGTCGGCGCCGGCCTCGTAGTGGCGAAGCGGCACCTGCAGCCTTACCTTGTCGGGCCCGCACACGATCGATCGTGTGCGGGCCCCGAGTGTCTCGAGGCGCCGCACCGGCGTCCTCAACTGCTCGTGCCAACCCACTGACAGGAGCCAGGCACCATGTCTCGTATCGTGTATCTCGCGGCGCTCATATGCGCAGCGCCGCTGGCGGCGCAGACTCCCGACGATCCACCGCCCACCAACTTCGCAGTATCGGTAGTGGGCAATGCATGGCACGGCGTGGCGAACTACATCCAGCGCGCTGCGGAGCAGGTACCCGACTCGGACTACGACTACAGACCTACCCCGGAAGTCCGCACCTTTGGCGAATTGATCGGACACGTGGCGGGCTCACAGGCGATGTTCTGCGCGGCCGCACTGGGCGAACCGCAACCCGCGGAAGATGCGGTGGAGAAGGCGGCCCACAGCAAAGCGGACCTCGTAGCGGCGCTGAAGGCGTCTTCTGAGAGCTGCACGCGCGCCTACGCGCAGACCGATTCGCAGGCGCGCGCGAAGGTGAAGATGTTCGGCCAGGAGATGTCGAAGCTCGACATTCTCGTGATGAACGCCACGCACGACAACGAGCACTACGGAAACATCGTCACCTACATGCGGATGAAGGGGATGGTCCCTCCCTCGAGCCAGCCGGCGCGCTGACGCACGAGGGCCCGCCCCCTGCGGAATGCGCGAGGGGCGGCTCTCGTCGCCCCCCGCTCTCCGCGAACGGTCCACCGGAAACCCCAGCCGCGCCACACACGTAGTGAGACTGGACACCTACACGGGAGTACTCGATGATCGCTGCCATTCTCCGACTCTTCGCCCTTCGTCCGTTCCTCACGATGGCGATACTCGGCTTCCCGATCATCCTCCTCATCGCGGTGGGCCTCCTCGCGATCTACGCCCTCAAGTTCCTCGTCTTCATCGTCCTCCCCGTCCTCGCCGTCGTCTGGCTCGTGCGGAGAATGCGGAAGGAGGGGTAGGGAGGGGAGCACCTGTAAGGAAACAGGACACAGGAAACAGAAACTGCACACCAGTCCATTTGGGTGTGCAGTTTCTGTTTCCTGTGTCCTGTTTCCTCTGTCCCGCCGTTCTCAGTCCGTCCCGCCCGGCACCAGTCTGAAGTCGTACTGCAGATGCAGCGTGTCCTTCACGCTC
>JBIQLU010000025.1:14563-32772 GCA_044463985.1 Gemmatimonas aurantiaca
CCCGCCCGGCACCAGTCTGAAGTCGTACTGCAGATGCAGCGTGTCCTTCACGCTCAGTACGATCGGCACTTTCGGCTTCTCCATCTTGAAATCGTCGAAGGTGAAGCTCGTGCTCGCGGTGCCGGAGATAGTGTCACCGCGGAAGCGGGCATTGACCTGCCAGGTGGTGGGACGGGTGACGTCCTTGACGGTTAGATCACCCTGAAGCTGGAACTCCGCGCTGCCGGATTCGGGGGGCGTGGCGGCGAGGCCGGTGATCTCCTTCGGAACGAGCGTCACGTTGGGATACTTTTCCGTCTCGAGCGAGCGGCGCTGGACGTAGCCATCGCGCCGATCGCGATCGCTCTTGAGCTGCGTCACGTCCACCACGATCTTCGACTCGCCGGGAACGATCTGCCCGGCATCGTTCAACACGATCGAGCCGGTCACCCCGCGCGTGACGCCGATGGCGTCATTGGGGAAGCTCACACCGGCGAGCTGTTCGCGTGCGAAGTAGCGTGCTTCGTTCCCCTCCGATGCCACGACGTAACGGCCACCCTTCAGCGCCGAAGCGGGCGCGGCAGAAGAAGGATGCGTTGGGGCAGCGCCGTCGCCAATGTGCGTCACTGCGGCCTGCGCGCTTTCTCCCGCCGGCACGAGAGTGAAGATCGCGGCCACCGCCGCAAGTACCGAAGTAAGTACAGCGACTCTGGCCGCTGTGCCGTTCAGCTTCATGAATTCCTCCGTAACGTTGCACCGGTCGCGCCGGCGATCAGCGTGGACATGATTTCGTACCACCGAAATACGCAGCGGTGGGAGACGTCGTTGCAGGTTACATTGCGTCTCCGCGCGCGATGGGTGCTACAACACTCCGTCGCGCTTGTTCCTTCACTGCTTCATGCCAGAGCGTGTCGTTCAACTCTCTCGATCTCGATCCGGCCCTGCTCAGGGCCCTAAAGGAGCTGGGCTTCACTCGCCCCACTCCAGTGCAGAGCAACGCCATCCCCCCCGCTCTGGAGGGGCGCGACGTTCTGGCGTGCGCAATGACCGGAAGCGGCAAGACTGCTGCCTTTCTACTCCCCATCATCCAGCGGCTGATGCAGAAGCCGCGCGGAGCGACCAGGGCGCTGGTACTCGTTCCCACCCGAGAGCTCGCCGCTCAGGTGCTCGAGGACCTGAACGAGCTCACGGTCCACACGCCGGTCACCGGCGCCGCAGTGTTCGGCGGAGTGGGAATGGGTCCGCAGGAGCATGCCTTTCGCAGTCGCGTCGACATCATCGTCGCGACGCCGGGCCGGCTGCTCGATCATCTGAAGCTCCCGTATGCGAGCTTCGATGCCCTCGAACATCTGGTGCTCGATGAAGCGGACCGGATGCTCGACATGGGCTTTCTCCCCGACATCCGGAGGATCCTGCGCAGGCTCCCCGAGCGCAGGCAGACGCTCTTCTTCAGCGCCACCATGCCCGCTCCCATCATCGCGCTCACACGCGAGATGCTGCGCGACCCGGCGATGATCGAGGTGGATCGCCAGTCGAAGCCGGCGGTCGGCATCACGCAGGCGGTGTATCCGGTGCAGCAGGAGCTGAAGGCGGCGCTCTTCCTCGCGCTGCTCCGGCGCGGCGAGATCAGACAGGCACTCGTCTTCACTCGCACAAAGCACCGCGCGAACCGACTCACGGAATTTCTCGCGAACAACGGAATCGAGGCGGAGCGCATCCACGGCAATCGCTCGCAGGCCCAGCGAACGGCCGCGCTCGCAGGTTTCAAGAGCGGCCGCTTCCCGGTGCTCGTGGCGACCGACATCGCCGCACGCGGGATCGATGTCGAAGCACTCGGCCACGTCGTGAATTTCGATGTCCCGCTCGCTGCGGAAGACTACATCCACCGCGTTGGGCGTACGGGTCGGGCCGATGCCACCGGCGACGCGTTCACCTTCGCGGCGCCCGAAGAGCAGGATGAGTTGAAGGCCATCGAGCGCGCGATCGGGAAGCGACTCCCGCGCGTCACGGTTCCCGACTTCGACTACGGCGCCAAGCCCGCGATGCGCCTCGAGATTCCGCTCGCCGAGCGCATCGCCGCGATCCGTGCGAAGAAGGCTGAGGACCGCGCGCGAGCAGCGGCGAAGGCAGCGCGCAGAGCCGCGCACGAGGCGGGACGTGGCGCGACCAACGGCCGGCCCGCGGCGAAGGGCACGGAGGCACGCTCCGCCGTGAGACGCGGCGACGCGCAGGCGCCCGCGGCCGCCGGCAAGCAGAATTCCGCGCGGAAGCGGTCTCGGCCGCGCCGGGGCGGCGGGTCCGGCGGTCGGCAGCGCTGATCGGCTTCCGGCCGCCCTGAACGGGTTCGCCTCCTAGCCATTTTCATCCCCCCTTGCGCAATTCATCTCGCACGTCCAAGTTTTAGGCGTGCCTAAAAATAGAAATAGCCCTTCCCAAGTATTCCCCTACTTTTAACTGAATGTCGGCCAGGCGATTACAAAGCAGCGACCCCGCTCAGTCGATCGAAGGCGACGTGGCCTCGGCGCAAGAGTCCGGTTGGCGCCGCCCTCGTTTGACACCGAGCCTCGCCGAGTCGTATCGGTCCGTCCCGGTCAGCGGCGGAAGCTGGTGGCGCAAGCTCCTGGCATTCGCCGGGCCCGGCTACATGGTCGCGGTCGGTTACATGGACCCGGGGAACTGGGCCACCGACCTCGCGGGAGGCTCGGCGTTCGGCTACCGGCTGCTGAGCGTGATCCTGCTCGCCAACCTCATGGCGGTGCTGCTCCAGGGACTCTCCTCGAAGCTCGGCATCGTGACGGGCCGCGACCTCGCGCAGGCGTGCCGCGATCATTACTCGCGCCCCGTGTCGTTCTTTCTCTGGTTCATCTGCGAGCTCGCGATCGCCGCGTGTGATCTGGCCGAGGTGATCGGCTCGGCCATCGCGCTGAACCTGCTCTTCGGAATTCCCGTCGCGGTTGGCGTCGGCATCACGACGCTCGATGTGCTGATAGTGCTCCTTCTGCAGCACAAGGGATTCAGGATGCTGGAGGCGCTGGTGATCACGCTCATCGCGACCGTCGGGCTCTGCTTCCTGTTCGAGCTCGTGGTATCGCGTCCCGACTGGAGCGGCGTCGCGGCCGGCTTCGTGCCTTCGGCGGAGATAGTGAAGAATCCCGGGATGCTCTACATCGCGCTCGGCATACTCGGCGCGACCGTCATGCCTCACAACCTCTACCTGCATTCGTCGATCGTGCAGACGCGCCGCTACGCGGAGGACACGGCAGGGAAGCGTGAGGCGGTGAGGTTCGCGTTCATCGATTCGACAGTCGCGCTCACCTTCGCGCTCTTCATCAACGGCGCGATACTGATAGTGGCGGCGGCCACGTTCCATCGCGCGGGGATGCACGAGGTGGCGGAGATCCAGGACGCCTATCACCTCCTCACGCCGCTCCTCGGAGTGACGGGCGCGAGCGCGGTATTTGCGCTGGCGCTTCTGGCGTCGGGGCAGAACTCCACGCTGACGGGAACGCTCGCCGGACAGATCGTGATGGAGGGATTTCTGAACCTCCGAATCCGTCCGTGGCTGCGCAGGCTCATCACCAGACTCATCGCGGTGGTGCCTGCCGCGATAGTCGCGATCGTCTACGGCGAGAGCGGCACGGCGAAGCTCCTGGTCTTGAGCCAGGTGATCCTGAGCATGCAGCTTTCCTTCGCGGTCTTCCCGCTGGTACGATTCACGTCTGACAGGGCGAAGATGGGCGAGTTCGTCAACCCGCGCTGGTTGAAGATGGTCGCTTATCTCATCGCATTCCTCATCGCCGGCCTCAACGTGTGGCTCCTGCTCGGTCTCGTCACCTGATCAAGATCTGACGTGTACAAGCGCATCCTCGTCCCGCTCGAGCATTCATCGTACGACGCCGCGATACTGGAGCACGTGACGAGGCTGTCGCGCGTGTGTGGCGCGGCGCTGATCCTGATACACGTGGCCGACGGGTGGGCGGCTCGCTACTTCGAGGACCTGCATCTGCGCGAGAGCGAGGAGATGGTCAGCGATCGCGAATACCTTCACCGGATGGCGGCGGAGCTGGAGGCGGCTGGACTGCAGGTGGATGCGGTGCTGGCGACGGGCGATCCCGCGCGCGAGATCGTGGCGGCCGCGGAGCGCGAGCGGTGCGATCTGATAGCCATGGCGACACACGGCCACAAGTTCTTCTCGGATCTCATCTACGGCAGCGTCGCGGAATCGGTGCGTCACAGGTCGATGGTGCCGGTGTTGCTGGTGCGCGGGAATCCGGGAAGCGAGTCGGAAGCATCTGGAGGCGCGGCATGATGATGACCGAACGAGTGGAAGGCGACTACACGGCCCCGGTCGAGGACTACCTCAAGGCGATCTACGAGATCGAGCGCCGGGGCAGCGCCGCGGCCACCAACGACATCGCCCAGCAGCTCTCGATCGCGGCGGCATCCGTCAGCGGGATGCTGCGTCGTCTCGCCGATCAGGGGTTGGTGGAGCACGAGCGCTATCGCGGCGTACGCCTCACCGAGGCCGGGCGCCGCGTAGCGCTTCGTACGCTGCGTCGGCATCGGGTCATCGAAGCCTACCTCGCGCAGGCGCTCGACTATCCGTGGGATCGGGTGCACGACGAGGCCGAACGTCTGGAGCATGCCGCGAGCGACGAGCTGATCGACAGGATGGCTGCCGCGATCGGCGAGCCTGCGACGGACCCTCATGGCGCGCCGATCCCCACGCGCTGGGGCGAGATCGACGAACGCGCGCACCTCGGCACGATCGCCGAGCTTGCGCCCGGCGATCGCTGCAGGGTCGTGCGCGTCAGCGACGACGACGCCATGCGGCTGCGCTATCTTGGCGAGGTGGGGCTGACGCCCGGCGCCGAGGTGATGCTCGTGTCGCGGGCACCATTCGATGGGCCGCTCGTACTTCGCGTGGACGGAGCGGAGCGTGCCATCGGGCCGGCGCTGGCTTCGTACGTGATGGTGGAGATGTCGTGAGCGCGGGCTCGTGAGTCGGCCTCGAGTCGGGATGCACTGCGGCGCACGCAGCGGCCGCCTTCAAATCCATGGGGGAAGCGTGATGCGCGGGATGATTCTTTCGCTCGTAATGGCGGCGATGCTGCCGAACTCCCCTGCGCTGCTGGCCGCGCAGTCCACCGCATCGGCCACTGGTGCGCGAAGCGGCCGGGTCGCACAGACATCCCGCACCGAGCTGCGCTCGCGAGTGGACTCGCTCGCACGCGCCTTCCTCGCCGATTCGCAGGCGCCCGGCGTGTCGGTAGCCGTGATCCGTGCGGGGCGCGATACGCTCGTATTCGCCGGCTACGGCTCGGCGGATCTCGAGAACGACGTGGCTGCAACACCGGCCACCGTCTATCGGATCGGCTCGATCACGAAGCAGTTCACGGCCGCTGCCGTGATGCGGCTGGTGGAGAGCGGATCGGTGCAGTTGACCGACTCGATCGGCAAGTACCTTCCCGATCTCCCGAAGGAGTGGCGCTCGGTGAAGGTGAGGCAGCTCCTCAACCACACTTCGGGGATTCCGAGTTACACGAATCTCGGCGAGAGCTGGGCGAAGCGCTGGGGCGAGTACATGTCGCCCGACACACTCGTCGCGCTGACGGCGGCCATGCCGATGGACTTCCCGCCGGGCACGGGGTGGCGCTACGACAACACCGGCTACGTGGTGCTCGGGATGCTCATCGAGAAGGTTTCGGGAAAGCCGTACGCCGAGTATCTCGACTCGACCATGTTCCGGCCGCTCGGCCTGACGAGCACTCGCTACTGCGATCGCGCGCCGCTCATTCCGCACAGGGCCAGAGGCTACTCGCGCGATCGCGATGCGTTCATCAACGCGCCGTACCTCGATATGTCTCAGCCGTTCGCCGCCGGCGCGCTCTGTTCGACGGTGGGCGATCTCGCGCGCTGGAATCGGCTGCTCGCGACCGGCAAGGTAGTGAGCCCGGCGTCGTACGCCGCGATGACCACGCCGGAAGGAAGTGCGAACCTCAACCACTATGGATTCGGGCTCGTGCGCAGCGCGATCGGTGCCCACATCGAGATCGCTCACGGCGGCGGGATCCACGGCTTCATCACGTCGAACGCGTACTTCCCCACCGACAGTCTCTCCATCACCGTTCTCGCCAACGCATCCCCGAGCAACCCCGACGCGCTGCTCGGCAACGTCGCGCGGGTCGTGTTCGGAATGCCCGTGGAGCGCCCCACGCCGAAGAAGGGGGATACGAAGAAGCCGTGAGGCGCGCGGAGGAAGAAAGCAGAAAGCAGACCGCAGAAGGCAGCAAGTGCTGTCGGGGGTAGGTCCCTCGCCCGCGATGTAGTTTCCTGCTCTCTGCGGCCTGCTTCCTGCTTTCTCGTCTTCCCCCATGCTCCTCGCCGCTCTACCTCTTTTCTTCGCGCTCCAGGCGCAGCTCCGAACCGTCGCGGTGGGGGCCGATCTGGCGGCGGACGCGGGGATCGCCGTGGGTGACACGGTAGTCATCAGCGCGCGGCCACCGGCCGGTGTCGGTGAGGAGGGAGTGCCAGGAGGGCGCGCCGGTTGGCCGGTCGATTCGGTGGTGGTGAGCGCGATCGTGGAGCGGCGGGCCGATCCGAGCGAGATCGCGCGCAACGATTATCGGGTGCGGCTGCACCTCGATCAGCTCGAGCGGCTGGTGGGCTACGGCAATCGGGTGGACAGGTTCGCCGTCGCTACCTTCGACAGCGCGGCCACCGAACATGCGCTGCGTTCCATCGAAGATGCGGCCTTCGGCTTCCAGGCTCACCGCTCGCGCGACATCGCGGCGGAGACTTCCACCACCTTCGCGGTCGTGAGCCGCTTCCATCGCGCCATCGGCGTGATCACCATCGTGGCGAGCGCGGTCTTTCTCCTGTGCATCCTGCTTCTCAAGGTCGAGGAGCGGCGGCGGGACATGGGCGCGCTGCGCCTGATCGGCCTGTCGCGCCGGACCGTGTTCAGTACCGTGGTGATCGAAGCCGCGTTCGTCTCGGTGCTCGGCAGCGCGCTCGGGGTGCTCGTGGGCTGGGCGGCGTCGGCGGCGGTGAACGCGTACTACCAGGCGTTCTACCGAACTCCGCTCCGCTTCTCGATAGTCACCGCCGACATAGTCCTGTTTGCGGTACTGCTGTCGCTGGTGCTCGGGGTCGTGGCCGGAGCCGTGGCCGCGCTGCGTCTGGTGCGCGCTCCTCCGCTCGAGCTCATCGGACGCTGATGCGCATTCTCCTCGCGCTGGCCGCGCTGCGCTCGCATCGGGTCCGCACGGCGCTGGCCGTCCTCGGCGTGGCGGTGGCGGCGGCCATGCTGCTCTGCATGGTGATGCTCTCGGCGGGTCTGCGGGAGTCGTTCCGCGAGCTTCTGCTCGCGCGCGGCTTCCAGTTGCGTCTCTCGCCGAGGGGCACCCTTCCGTTCGACACCGAGGCGACCATATCCGATGCATCCACGATCGTGCGAACGCTCGCGGCGCAGCCGGATGTCACGACGGTGAGCGCCGTGCTCGGCGCCCAGCTCCACGTGGAGCGGGGCGGGGGGAGAGAGGGAGTCACGACGTTCGCGCTGGGCGTGAATCCGGCCGCGCAGGGCGACTACGAGATGCTCGAAGGGCGTGACGCGACGGCACCGGGCGCGCTCGTGGCGAACGACGCATTTCTCGCGGCGGCCGGCGCGCGCGTGGGCGACACGCTCATCGTCGCGGCAGGCTACGATCCGCAGCTCCGAAGCTTTTCCGGCGAGCGAACCATGGTGGTGAGCGGACGTGCGCGATTCCTCTATCTGGCGTCCGGACAGAGCGCGGTGGCGCTCGAGCTCCGCGTACTTCAGGACATGACGGGGCGCGCGGGCAGCGATGAGGTATCGCTGTTCATGGTTCGGCTGAGAGATGGCGCCGACGTCGAGGCCGTGCGTGCATGGATCCAGGAGCACGTTCCCCGGGTGGATGCGATATCCACGGCCGAGGCGATGCAGCGGGTCGACGAACGTCTGAGCTACTTCAGGCAGCTCGGGTTCATACTCGGCGCCGTCAGCCTGATCGTGGGATTTCTCCTTGTCACGACGCTGATGACTGTGTCGGTGAACGAGCGTCTGGGTGAGATCGCGGTGATGCGCGCCATGGGAGTCTCGCGTCTGCACGTGATTCACCAGATACTGCTGGAAGGTCTCGCCATGAGCCTCGTGGGAGGGATCGCGGGGCTGGGTCTGGGGCTCGTCACGGCTCGCTACCTGAATTCGATACTCTCCGCGTTCCCGGGGCTTCCCGAGGCGATCGACTTCTTTCTCTTCCAGCCGCGGTCCGCGTGGACCGCGCTCGGGCTGCTGGTGCTGGTGGGAGTCGCAGCGGGGATCTACCCGTCGTGGCGCGCGGCCACGCTGCCAATCGCGGGCGCGCTGCACGAGGAGGCGGTAGCGTGACCCGGTTGCTGGGCGCGCGCGACTTGCGGCGCGACTACCGGATGGGAAGGAGAGGCGAAGTCGTGCACGCGGTGCGAGGTGTGTCGCTCGACGTGCCACGCGGCGATTATCTCGCGATCGTGGGTCCCTCGGGTTCCGGGAAGTCGTCGCTGCTGAATCTCCTCGGTGCGATCGACACGCCCGATGCGGGCGAGCTGAGCATAGCGGGCCGGAACGTCGTCGGGATGAGCGACCGGGAGCTGACCGACTTCAGGCTGCGCAACATCGGATTCGTGTTCCAGCGTTTCTACCTTCTGCCAGTACTGACGGCCCGTGAGAACGTCGAGCTCCCGATGGCAGAGGCGAGGGTTCCGCGCGCGGTGCGACGTGCGCGAGCCTCGGAGCTGCTCGCGTACGTCGGACTGGCGCCGCGCGAGCACCATCGTCCCACTCAGCTCTCCGGTGGAGAGCAGCAGCGGGTGGCGATCGCGAGAGCGCTGGCCAACCGGCCCGCGCTCCTGCTGGCAGACGAACCGACGGGCGAGCTCGATGCGCGAACGGGGGAGGAGATCATCGAACTGTTCGGCCGGTTGAACGCCGACGGCACCACGCTGGTCGTGGTGACGCACGACGAGGAGCTGGCCAGCGCCGCGCGGCGGGTGATCCACATGAAGGATGGCGTGATCGTCGTGCCGCGGGAGGAGTCGCCAACTCGCCGGATTGAGCGCGAATGACGCTCCTCCTGGTGGTGCGCAGCCTGATGAGCAGGCCGTGGCGTTCGCTCTTTCTCCTCTTCGGCTACTCGCTCGGTGTGGGAGTGATGATCGTTCTCCTCGCAATCGGCGAGGCATTGCTCGTGCAGGCGCGCGACGAGCGGCTGGTGGGAGGAGGCGAGATCACCGTACTTCCGTCCGGGATGGACGTGGAAGTGATGAAGACCGGCGGGGTGGGCGGCCTCTTCTTCTCGATAGACAACGCGCGATTCATCTACCGCAGGCTCCTCGCTTCACCCCGGCTCGCCGGCAGCGTACGAGTGGCGGCGCCGCAGATCACGCGAAAGCTCGTGTATCTGAGCGCAGGCGGGAGAGAGTATCCGGTTCTGGCGTCCGGCGAGATCCCTTCGCTCAGCGAGGGAGTGGGCGCGGTGCCGCCGCTCGCGGCGGGCGAGTGGCGCGACGACGACGGCGACCGCCGCTGGATCGCGCCGACGCCGCACGAGCTGTACTCGGAGATGGACCACTTCCACTACCCTCCGGATGGGATCGCGCATCCGGAAGGGTGGGGCGAGTGGCACTACTTCAACGTGCTCTCCGCAGACCGGCGACGCTGGGCGTTCATCTCGTACATCGTGGGCGGCGACATCCGAGGCGGCGAATGGGGCGGCCAGGTAGTGATCACGCTGCGAACGCAGGGTGGCCGCACGCGAAGATTCGCGGCACGCGTGCCGAGCGACAGTATCCGCTTCTCGACCGAGACACCGGACCTGACGCTCGGCGAAGCGACGGTGAGGCTCCTCCCGGCACGCGCGGGGAATGGCTCGGGCGCCGGCGGCGAAAGCGGCGCTCACGCCGCGGCGCCCGACGCGCGCTACGAGATCCACGCGCGTGCCCGCGAGGAAGGCGGATCGGCCGTGGTGTCGGTCGACCTCGTGGTCACGCCGGTGCCGGGAGCAAGTTTTCCAGGTGCCACGCTCGCCAGCGGCGAGTTCACTTCGGGCTACGCGGTGCCGGCGCTGCGTGCATCCGCCAGCGGGACGATCTGCGTTTCGGCGCGCTGCGAGCGCTACGACTCGGCGCAGTCGTATCACGATCACAACTGGGGAGTGTGGCGCGGCGTGCGCTGGGAATGGGGCGCGACCAGGGCCGGCTCGTACACGCTTCTCTATGGTCGAGTGGAACCGCCGAGAGACTCGGTGTCGAAGCCGCCGCTCTTTCTCTATCTCGTGGACTCGCTCGGCTTCCGCGCGCTTTTCAGGCCGCGCGTCATCAGCTATGTCGACGGTGGCTCGGTGACCGTGGATGGGAAGACCATTCGCGTTCCCACGAGCGCCGTCCTCGCCGACGCGCGAGGCAGGGACACCATCCGCGTCGAGATCACCATCGATGACGCGATCGCGACCGATACGCGCGGCTCGTTGATCGAGCGGGGCGAGACGCTCGCGGCGCGCATGCTCGCAACGCCGTGGTTCGTGCAGATGAAGGGGCGTGCGCGCGTGAGCGGCGTGGTTGGCGGGGCGGTGGTTCGAGGAGAGGGCGACGGGTTCTTCGAGACATACCGCTAGCAGCGGTCGCTCGGGGCTTCACCGGCCCGGTATATTGCAGGCCCATGTCGCTCTCACTTCGCTTCCTCGGCACATCCGCAGCGCGCCCTACGGTGGAACGCGGTGTTTCGTCCATCGCACTGGTTCGCGAGGGTGAGACGCTGATGTTCGACTGTGGCGAGGGGACGCAGCGCCAGATGATGCGCTACGGCATCTCGTTCGCACTCGACGATATCTTCTTCACGCATCTGCATGGCGACCACGTCATAGGTGTGATCGGCCTGTTCCGGACGCTCGCCCTGCAGGGAAGGAAGGAGACCATGCGACTCTGGGGGCCGCGCGGATCGAAGCGGGTGCTGCGCGAGGCGGTGCACTTCGGCGTCGACCGGGTTGGCTTCCCGATCGACGTGATCGAGCTGGAACCAGACGATCGGGTTGCGCGTGAGGGCTACGAGATCATCCCGTTCGCGGCGGCGCACAGGGGGGTGAACGCGCTCGGTTATGCGCTGGTGGAGGAGGAGCGGCGCGGTCGCTTCAACCCGGATCTGGCGCGCGAGCTCGGCATACCCGAAGGGCCGCTCTGGGGCCAGATCCACAAGGGAAGGGCGGTCACACTCGACGACGGGCGGGTGATCCACCCCGAACGACTCGTCGGTCCCACGCGCGCGGGACGAAAGGTAGTGCTTTCCGGCGACACGCGACCGCAGGAGAACACCGTGGTGGCGGCGAGCGGTGCGGACCTCCTGGTGCACGAGGCCACTTTCGGCGACGAGGAGGCGGCGCGCGCCGCGGAAACGGGACACTGCACCGCGCGCGACGCGGCGCGAGTCGCCGAACGCGCGGGCGTGAAGAAGCTCGTGCTCACGCACTTCTCCGCGCGTTATTCGCGCGACACGTCAGCGCTCGTTCGCGAGGCGCGCGAGGTGTTCGAGAATACCATCGCCGCGCGCGACGGTATGTCCATCGAGGTTCACTTCGCCGACGAGAAAAGTCACGCGACCGCGCCGTAGCTGCGGTCGCCGTAGCGCGACCGCGCGTTTCACACGGCGAAGCTGGTTACGGGGATGCCCAGCGGATTGTCAGCCGCGGAGATCAGCATCGAGCGCCGGAAGAGCAGCGCCAGCTCCTCGTCGGTGATCGACTCGAGTACACGCCGCGGTTCGAGGCGCGACGTGACGTTGCGCGCTTCCGGCGTACGGGCCTGATACCAGTTGTATCGGTCGCGGCGTGCCGTTCTGCCGTCGGGGTGCTTGAACACGACCATCGCGTTGCTAGCGCCCGGATTCGTCACCACGACGGTCCAGAGCGTGCCGTCGGGCGATTGAAATGTTCTCATCTCCTCTCGGGATGAATGGTGGCGATGCCGGAACTCTCGTCCTCTATTCTCCGGCGCCCTGCGTAGCCCGCGTCGGTCTCGTGCCAGTGCTCCACGGCATCCTCACCCAGACGCCAGCAAAGAAATATACGCCGGCCGTCTCGCTCGCCCGGGAAGTCCACCAGTCCCGCGTCGAGCGGCAGGCGGTACTCTATTCCCAGGTCACGGATCTCGCGGATGCATCCATCGATCTCGGCCGCGATCTCCTGTGCCTCGCGCTCCAGCTCCGCGATGCGCTGGTCTGGCAGCTCGAGCGTGACATTACCGGAGCGAACTTCGAGCTCGTTCACACGGTCACGCCAGCGCGGATAGAGCGACACGATGTCGCGCACGATGCGCCTCACCAGCGGGAGAGTGCGATTGGCCTGATCTACTGTGTACGACGTCCTCATGATACCGGAATGGTGCGCACGCGCGTCGGTGCGGGCAAGCCTCTGGAGTGCGGGCAACTCTCAGCCGTTCTCGGCGGCACGCTCCTCCAGCCTGCGCCGCCGCCGCTCCATAGCCGCCGCGAAGCGTCGCTCCTCGGCCGGTGTTTCGGGCACGAGCTGTGGCACCTCCACCGGCCGGCCGTTGCGGTCTATCGCGACGAAGGTGAGGTAGCAGGAGTTCGTATGCCGGCGAACGCCGTCGATCATGTTCTCGGCTTCCACCCTCACGCCGATCTCCATGGAAGTTCGGCCGGCGTAGTTCACGCTCGCCTTCATGATGACGAGGTCGCCCACGTGGATCGGTTCGCGAAAGTCGACTCGATCCACCGATACGGTTACGCAGTTTCCACGCGCGTGCCGGATCGCGGCCACGGCAGCGGTGCGATCCATCATCGACAGGATGACTCCGCCGAAGACGTGCCCCAGAATGTTGGCATGCTGTGGCATCATGATCTCGGAAGTCTCGTGCTGTGATTCGCGAACGTTCCTGCTCCCTCTGTTGGCCAGTCTGGCGCCGGAGGTTGTCGGGTCTGTCATGGCGGTGCGAGCGTCGTCGGAGTAGAGTGCTGCCTCATCGAAGGCACGAGCTAGAGCGTGAAGCGTGGTGCTGTCGGTCTGCGGGTGATCCAGCCAGTAGACGCGGCGTACCGGTGTTCCGGTCACACCGAGGGGCCACTCGAGTCCGGCGCTGTCCAACAGGGAGAGGCGCGCTTCATCGCCTCCGTCGGTGAGTCGTGATACGAGTTGCAGCCCGCCGTGCGTCCAGCGTTCGCCCGCGCTGTCGGCGCTCGTCGGCAGGGTGGGCTCGACGTCTGTCCACCAGGCAGGCATGGGAAGCCGGATGGGTGGAAGCGGCAGGATGAGGCCGCCCGCGCGGGAGCCGTGTCCCGGGGCGACGAACTCGAGTTCCGGTGCGTTGCCGTGCGAAAGCAGCGCGAAGCTGGATGAGTCGAAATCGAAATCGCCGATGGCGTGCGCCGCCTCGCGAGCGCGGGTGTCCTGCGATGCCAGCACCGAGTCCAGCGCCTGCGCGAAGAGCGCTGCGCCCTGGCGGCGGAGCGAGCTCGCTGCGCTGTCGCCAACGAGCGTGGCGAGCGAGGCATCGCCACCATGCCGCAGGTCCAGGACTCCCCTGCGGGTGAAGTGCCACTCGTCCCCGCCCGTCACGATCAGATCGGCACTGTAATCGTACGACATGAAAGGACCGTACTGATCGAGCACGTCGAATCGGCTCGTCGCGGAGACGTGCGGCGCGTCGCCGAGCGACTCGTCCGGGTCCAGGCGGCGATCGTCGGGGTGGGCGCGTGCATACCACCGGTCGAGACCGAGGATGGTGGTATCGCGAAAGAGGAGAAGCGAGTCGTTCGTGATCAGGTCGCGGCGCCAGACCTGCTGCGCCACGACCTCCGCGTCCGAATAGGAGCGGTCATCGTCCACGACGTAGACTTCGTAGAAGCGCCCGTCGAAATGGGCGAGCTGGATCGGTGAGCCGCGAGCACGAAGTCCGTCGGGGCCGGCACTCATCCAGTAGGTGGAATCGCCCGCGGAGACGAGAAACTCGGCCGATGGCGGTGCGCTTGCATCGGCGCGGCACGCCGCGGCTACGAGAGCGACGAGAAGGAGGGACGGACCGCCGGCGCGCATGGAGAGAATATAGCCGGTGACGGAAGGGCCGCCGGGTCGTTTGGCACTATGACGGGAGCGCCTCGCGCGCGCCCCACCCCCGGCTTCGAACCCCCTCTCCCGGATCACATCGCAGCATGAGAAGCATCCTAGTCTTCGCCGCGGCGCTCGCAGCCTGCGGCGGCGTTCAGGACACAGGGACATCCGCCGCCGCGGCGGCACAGGTGCCGGCCACAGCGCGCACGGCGAAGCAACTACCGCCGGTCGACAGCGCATCCCCGAGCGCACCGGGCATCGTACGTGGCCTGTACGTGAATCGCTGGGCGGCTCAGAGCGCACGTCGGATGCGCAGCCTCATCGCGATAGCCGACAGTACCGAGATCAACGCCTTCGTGATCGACATGAAGGACGAGTTTGGACTCAACTACAGGTCCGACGATACGACAGTGGCGCGGAACGCGGGTAACGCCGGAAGCGTCCCGAATCTCGCCGCGCTACTGGACACGCTCGACAAACATGGTATCGTCAGCATCGCCCGGATCGTCGTGTTCAAGGATTCGGTGGCTGCGCGGCGCAATCCGGAGCACGTGATCCGGCAGCCGAACGGGCAGCCGTGGCGCGACAAGCATGGACTCACCTGGGTCGATCCCCATGACCGGGACATCTGGGAGTACAACATTCGCGTGGCGGAAGAGCTGGGACGGCTCGGTTTCCGCGAGATCCAGTTCGACTATATCCGGTTCCCCGAGCCGTATCGGAGCCTTCCACCACAGATCTTCCGCGACGCCAACGGCGAGTCGAAGGCCGAGGCACTCGCGAGCTTTCTCCGCGATGCGTGCCCGCGCATTCGCCGTACTGGCGCCCGCTGTACCGCGGACATCTTCGGACTGGTGACGACCGTGCCTGGCGCACTCGAGGTTGGGCAGCAGTGGGAGAAGCTCTCGCCGGTTGCCGACGTGCTCCTCCCCATGGTGTATCCGTCGCACTATCCGCGCGGTTCGTTCGGAGTCGAACGGCCGAACGCCGAACCTTATGCGATAGTGAAGGCGGCCATAACGCGCGCTCACGAGCGTGACGCAGCACTCGGTATGAAGGAAGCCGAGCGCGTGCGTCCGTGGTTGCAGGCATTCACCCTCGGCAAGCCCGCGTACGGAGCGCACGAGATCGAAGAACAGAAGCGCGCAGTCTACGACTCGGGCTACGACAGTTGGGTGCTCTGGCACCCCGGATCTCTCTACGAGATCTTCGTGCCGGGGCTCGAGAAGAACGTCGTATCGCGAAAGACATCCCTCGCCGTCGTTCGACCTTCCCCGAAAACGAACTCGAAATGAACACACCCGGACGGCACGCCGCGAAGCTGTTCCTGGCGATCACCGCGCTCGTCGCGTTTCACTCGGCGGCATCGGCTCAGCGAGCGATGCTCGAGCCGATCATCCACGAGCAGACGCTCGAGAACGGAATGGAAGTGATGGTGGTGGAGAACCACGCCGTCCCCATCGCAACCGTGGAAGTGGTGGTGAAGACGGGAGCGATGTCCCAGACGCCCGAGGATCAGGGTGTGCCGCACCTCTTCGAGCACATGCTGTTCAAGGGGTATCGCGGCGGCGGCGGAATCGAGTTCGGCCAGGAGGCCGCCACGCTGCACGCGGCCTACAACGGCACCACGTCGCAGGAGCAGGTCACCTACTATCTGACGCTGCCGTCGTCACACGCGTCCGATGCCATTCGCGTGCTCGCACAACTGGTGCGCAGCCCACGCTTCGTGAAGGAGGATCTCAACACCGAGCGCTTCGTCGTGCTCGGCGAGTTCCGGCGCAACGTATCCGATCCGCGATTCCATCTGCAGAACGAGATCTCTCAACTGCTCTGGGGAAGCGAGTGGCCGCGCAAGAACACACTCGGTGATCAGGTAGCTCTGCTGGCGGTGACCCCGGAGCACCTCAAGACGATCTTCGAGCGGTACTACGTTCCAAACAACACGGCCCTCGTGGTGAGCGGCGATGTCGATCCGCAGAAGATCTTCGCCGCGGCATCCGACAAGTTCGCGAGCTGGAAGCGTGCACCCAACCCGTACGAGCAGTACCCCGTTCCGGCCATGCCGCCGCTGGCGTCGACCCAGGCAGTGGTCGTCACGGGCGACGTCAACGAGATAACGGTGGAGATCCAGTGGCAGGGGCCGAGCGTGGGACGCGACAGGGATGACACCTACGCGGCCGACGTCTTCAGCACGTACGTGAACGATGAGCAGTCGGCGCTGCAGAAGCGGTTCGTGGACAGCGGCAACTGGCATACCGCGTCGTTCGGATACTCCACGCTCGATCACACGGGTCCGGTGAGCTTCTACGGGACCACCTCCATGGACCACCTTGCCGCCGCACTGACCGTGCTTCAGGCGGAGTTGATGGTGATGCAGGGAGAGGAGTACTTCGACCCCGAGCTGCTGAAGGTGGTGGAGAAGCGGCGAAGCGTCGCGACCGCATTCCAGCTCGAGGAGAGCATCGGTCTCGCTCACACCGTCGGATACTGGTGGTCGGTTGCGGGGCTCGACTACTACCTGGACTACACCGACAATCTCTCGAAGCGCGGCCCATCCGATCTCAGTGGTTTCGTCGCACGCTATCTCGGAGGCAAGCCGTTCGTGATCGGCGTACTCGCACCCGAGAAGGAGGCTCCCAAAGTGCGTACCTTCCTCGCCCAGTATCTCGAAATGGTCTCGGCATCGCGATGAGCACACACCACATTCGCGCCTCGCGGCGCCCGTCGCTCGCGGTCCTGGTGGTTGCCGCATCCGTCCTGATCGCGGGCTGCGCCAGCGGACGCCGCCCGGAGAAGAACCTCACGGCCACCACTGAAGATGGGAACCTGGTGCCGCTGGACAGTGTCACGTTCTCGTACGACGTCGGCGGAGTGCACGTCATCCAGCGCCCGTCATTCGGCAATCAGGTCGTATCGGTGCACCTGTACCTCCTTGGAGGAACCCGCCAGCTCACGCCTGCGACGCAGGGAATCGAGGCGCTCCTGCTCAGGAGCTCCGAGTACGGCACGACGCAGTATCCTGGCGATGCCACGCGCGCCGCATGGGCGCGCACGGGGAGCCAGATGGTGCTCTCTCCCGATGACGACTGGACGCTCTTCGGCTTCAGAGCGATCCGCTCGGAATTCGATTCGTCGTGGAACGTCTTCTCGGCGCGACTGATGCACCCCACTCTCGCGGAGCACGATGTGAAGGTGGTGCGCGCACAGATGACCGGCGCCATTCGCGATCGAGTCAACGACCCTGACAGCTACGCGATGATGGTGGCCGACAGCGTCGCGTTCGAGGGGCATCCATACGGTCTGCAGACGAGCGGCACCGAGGCATCGCTGGCTTCGCTGGACTCGGCCAGCCTGGCTCGCTACGGGCAGGCGCAGATGGTGAAGTCCAGAATGCTGCTGGTGGTGGTCGGCAATCTCACGCGTCCGCAGCTCGAGGCTGCCGTTGGACGAACGCTCGCGAAGCTCCCGGCCGGCAGCTATACGTGGACGCTTCCCGAGCCGATCACGGAGAGGCCCACGTCGGTCACCATGATACAGCGGCCGATCGCGACCGATTACATCCTCGGTCTCTTCCAGGGTCCCATCGCGACGGAGCGCGACTACGCAGCGCTGCGAGTGGCGACCGCGCTGCTGGGATCGAGAATGCACAGCGAGATCCGCGAGGAGCACGGCCTGAGCTACGCTGCCGGCGCTCCGTACATCGAACGCGGGATCGGAACCGGCGCCGTCTACGTGAGTACCGGCTCGCCGGGGAAGGTGCTCCCGATGATTCGGAAATCGATGAAGGAGCTGAAGGACCTGAGTCTCGCGCCATCCAGCATGCACTACTTCACCGATCAGTTCGTGATGGACTTCCTGGCCGAGAACATGACCAGCGCGGCCCAGGCCGACTTCCTTGCGAGAGCGCAGCTCTACAAGGGCGACTATCACCTCGCCGGAAAGTCCATGGAAGAACTCCGCCATCTGACGAGCCCCCAGCTCCGCAGCGCCTCACGGAAGTACTTCCAGAACATCCACTTCGTCTACCTCGGCGACACCACCCGCGTCCCCCGCTCCGCCTTCGAAGGCTTCTAGGGCGGGAAGGAAACTACAAAAGGGAGAAATGCCGAGAAC
>JBIQLU010000026.1:0-1396 GCA_044463985.1 Gemmatimonas aurantiaca
CGGTGGTGTGGGAGGGGAGTAGCCGGGATCACCGGCTACCCTCTATCCCGATTCGAGTGCCTGACCCCGTCACCCCCCGAGGTAGTTCACTGCTTTCTGCTTTCTGCTCTCTGCTCTCTCCCCCGTCACCCGCCGCGCGATGATCGCCCCTCCGATCATCAGCAGCGCTGCCACTACGAAGGGGATGCCCGAGAGACGCCGCCCGCCCGCGCGTATCGCGCTCGCGAAGCTCTGGGTGAAGAGCAAGGGGCCGATCATCATGGCGATCCCGCGCAGGCTGCTCAGCGCGCCCTGCAGCCTCCCCTGCGCGTCCGCATCGACCCGGCGAGTAGTGAGCGCCTGCAGCGCGGGTCCGGTCAGTCCCGCGAGTGCGGCGATGGGAACTCCGATCAGAAAGAGTACGCCGGTTGGCATGAGACCGAACACGAGTGAGCTCGCTGCCATGAAGCCGAGCCCCGCCAGGAGCGCGCGGCGCTCTCCGAGCCGCGCCACCGCTGGACCCACGAAAAGCGCCGACACGATGGTCGAGCATACGCCGATCGCGGCGAGCGCCAGTCCCACCTGCCGCTCGTTCCACGCGTAGCGATAGTCGGTGTACAGCACGAACAGACTGGGAAGCACTTCGTGCGCGACGAAGTACAGGAACGCCGTGGCCGCGAGTCCCAGCAGCTCGGGATGCGAACGAAGGAGAGTCAGCGAACCGGCGGGGTTCGCGGCGCGCCAACTGAGACGCGCACGTCGCTCGCGCGGAAGCGATTCGGGGAGGATGAAGAAGCCGTATGCCGCGTTCAGCAGGCTGAGGGCCGACGCGACCCAGAAGGGGAGTCGCAGGTCGATCGAACCGAGCAATCCGCCCACCGCCGGACCCACGATGAAACCCAGACCGAATGCCGCGCCCAGCATCCCGAAGCGCGCTGCGCGCTGCTCGGCGGGTGTCACATCCGCTATGTACGCGCCCGCGGTGGGGAAGCTCGACGCCGTGATGCCTGACACGATGCGACCGGCGAAGAGCCACCCGATACTCGGCGCGAGCGCCATCACCAGATAGTCGATGCCGAGGCCGAAGTTGGAAAGGAGAATTACCGGGCGCCGGCCGAAGCGATCCGAAAGCGCGCCGAGCAGCGGCGCGCACACGAACTGCATCGCCGCCCAGG
Organism: Gemmatimonas aurantiaca; assembly: GCA_044463985.1. GTDB lineage: Bacteria > Gemmatimonadota > Gemmatimonadetes > Gemmatimonadales > Gemmatimonadaceae > JADGGM01. The sequence goes on from JBIQLU010000026.1 coordinate 1,155, forward strand.
TGAATCCGAACACGCCGGTGATGCGCGCGGCCGCGGCCATCGCTCCACCCTCGAACTCGATGATGAGCTTCGGGAGCACCGGCACCATGATCCCCAGCGCCAGCATGTCGAGCGTGACGGTTACGAATATGAACGCGAAAGCGGCGCGCGAGGGTGTCGGCGCCAGGGGGATTTCCGAGTCCGGCGGCGAATCTTCCAGGCTGTCGAGGCTCATGCTCTCCGTGAGAAGCTGGTCCGGGGCG
>JBIQLU010000026.1:1496-6903 GCA_044463985.1 Gemmatimonas aurantiaca
GCATAGTGGTCGTCGAGGTGGATGCGGAGGACGTGGGAGGCGGCGATGGCGCCGAAGATGAGCGAGACCTGCGACTTGGTGAGCGATGAAGTACGTGCCATGAAGGTCACGTCGCTCACGTTCGCGTTCCGACCGAGGGTGATGTAGAAGGCGGTCGTCGCGATGCCGCCGGCGAGGAGGCCGCGCTCGAAGGCGCCGCCGCGCGCGTGCGGGATGTCGAGGATCAGCTCGTCCATGAGCGTCTGCACGGTGAGGCCGGCGCTCGAAAAGATGAACTGCTTGTGCGGCTCCACGCTGGCGTCGAGCCCGGAGTACACGGTCGGGCGTCCCTTGTCGAAGCCGAACGACGGGTGGCTCCCCACCGCGTACGACGCGATCACGTGCCCGGACTCGTGTGCGAGGATGCTGGTGATGAAGCCGAGCACCATTCTCGTCTTGAAGTGCGTACGATGCTCTCCGGCATCGTCTTCCGCTGAATCATTGGCCGACGATTCCGGGTGGAACGGCACCGTCGCGGCCACTGGCGCCACCACGCCCCATTCGCCCGGCGCCAGCCTGGCGCGCAGTACGTACACGGAATCGATGTTCTGCGCGCGCACCACCCGGCTCGTGCATGCGAGCGTGAGCGCGAGTGTTGACGCGAAGAGCGCGACGGCGGAAAGGCGGCTGATGGACACGGTCGGGAATTGTATGACGCGTGCGAGGCGACGCCAGTCACACCATCGCAATTCAGGAGCCGCGCAGCAGCTTCACGTTTCCGTTGACGGTCTCCAGTGACACGCGTCGTCCGCCGCTGCCGATCGTCCCCCTGAGCTCCTTGTGCTCGGACGTATCGGTGCCGGCCACGTCGAAGTCGCTGTGCACGCTGCCGTGCACGGTCTCCATGCTGAGCTGCGCCTGCAGCGACGGTGGAAGCTGTGCCGTGACCGAGCCGTTCACGGTGGAGAGCTCGATGTCGCCGGGCGCGCCCAGCGAGTCGATCGCCACGTTCACGCTTCCGTTCACCGAGGTAGCCCTCACCGGGCCGGCGGCCGTGGCGACGTTCACCTTCCCATTCACGGTCTCAGCCGTCACCGGACCCGTCACGTCCGCGATGCCGATGCTGCCGCTTATCACGTTGATGTCGAGCTTCACTCCGGCCGGCACATATACCGTGTAGTCCACCGATGCCGTCTTGCCACGGCCGAGGAGGTCGCGGAGCCCGATCGTGTGGACGCCGCCGGCGCCCTCGGAGCTGTAGCGCGACGGAGTGCAGTCGCTGGCGTTGCCGACGAGGGTGCAGATGATGATGCCATCCGCCACTTCCCGCTGGGCGAAGCGCACGTTGCCATCGCCGCTTCCTCTCCAGCTCTTCGATGCCTGCACGCGAACGGTGGGCGAGTCGCTCGCCACGACTCTCACGTCGCCGGTGATGTTGCGCAGATAGAACGTGTTCCCCGCGGCCACCGCGCCGCTCCAGTGGAACGCGTTGGGCACCACGTGCCGTGGGCCGGAGTCCGACGCGCACGCTCCGACGGCGATGGGCGTGGCGAGAAGAAGCAGCGCGATCCGTCGCGACATGTCTCACTCCCTGTTACGAGAAGCCGGAGCGCCGCGTGCAGATTCGCGCTCCCCGGTGCGGATACGAAACGTGCCCCGAGCGGCCGTTCGCCGCCACGGGGCACGCCATCGTGCCCGCAGTGGATACTACGCGCCGGGGGTCAGCTCAGTTTCTTCAGCTCCACGCTCCCGTTCACCGTCTTCAGTCGAATGGTGGGGCCGCCCTCTCCGATCTTCGCTCGCAGATGCCTGGGATTGAAGCGCCCCTGCATGGTGACGGGGAAGTCGCTCTGGAGCGAGCCGTTCACCGTGTTCATCTCCAGCTCTCCGCCGAAGTTCGACGGCACTTCGATCGTGACGGAACCGTTGACGGTGGAGTACTCGAGCTCCTCGGTGTTCGATGGAACGGCATCCATCCGTACGTGGATCGAACCGTTCACCGTCTTCGCATCCACCGGGCCGCTGGTGCTCGCCGCGTCGATGCGGCCGTTCACGGTGCGCGCCACGACTTCGGCGCTCGCGCCGGCGATGTCGAGCGAGCCGTTCACGGAGCTGGTGCGGACCCGAACGCCCTTCGGCAGCTTGACCGTGAACCGGACGGAGACGTCGTTGCGGTCATCGCTGTCATGATGGTTGCTGGAGTGGTAGCCATCCTCGTCGCAACTGTCGTCCTCGTGCCAGAGAGCGCACACGGTGACGTTGTCGCCATCCTTCGACACCACGAAGCGCACCTTGCTCGGATCGCCGCGGCGCCATTTCTTCTCGCCGTGCACCTCGGCCGTGTTGCCGCTCGCGGCTTCCACGTCGATGGAGCCGTTGAGATTGGCGATGCGCAGCCAGCTCCCGGCGGGAATCGCACCGGACCAGTCGAAGGTGTCGTCGTTGCTCGTGGTGCCGCCCGACTGCTGGGCGGCGAGCGAGCTGCCGGCGATCGTCAGGGCAGCGATAGCGGCGAGTGCTGAAGCGGCTCGAATGCTCTTCATCTCTCAATCCTCCCGGCTGGCGCCCGAAGAGCGCTCGATGGTGATGTCGCCGCTGAAGGAGCGCGCGCTGATCCGTGCGCCGCCTCCGCCTATCGTGAACTGCATCGCTTTCCCGCGCTCGCCGCCGCGCGAACCGGGCTGGAGGGTCATCGGGAAGTCGCTCTCCACGTCGCCGCTGAAGGTCCGCACGTCGAGCGTGGCGCCGCCGCCGGGGATGGCCAGCTCGATGTCGCCGGAATGCGACTCGAACTCGTAGCGACCCTGCGGGTCGAGCGTTCCCGAGAAGTCCACGTCGCCGCTGGTGGTGCTGGTGCGCACGAAGCTGGACTTCACGTCATGGAGCTCTATGTCGCCGCTCACGGTCGTCGCGTCCAGGTCGCCGGTGATGTTCGTCAGAGTGAGCTCGCCGCTCACGGTGCTCGCCTTCACACCGCCGCCCGCGCGCTGCACGCTCACATCACCGGAGACGGATTCGACGGTTGCCCTTCCCGTGACGTCCACCACGTCCACGTTTCCGCTGACCGAGCGCGCGTCGACATCGCTCCCGCCCCGGGCCCTCACGTCGCCCGATACGCTCTTCGCCACGAGGCGCGCCGACTTCGGCATGCTCACCTCGTAGCGCGTGTCGCCCATCTCGCCACGGTCGGAGCGCACGCCGAGCGTCACGCGCGACGGGCTCGTGTCGAAGCGCAGGATGCCGCGCTCGCTGGTCGCGCTCACACGCACTTCGTTCCTGTCCCAGCTCGTCACGATGATCTCGCCCGAAACCAGGGAGAGGTCCACTGTGCCGTTGGATGAGAGCGCGACGGTGGTGTCGATGCGCGATCGGAAGTCGTTGCCGCTGCGGGCGCCGCGCTGCGCCGCGAGTGGAGTGGACGCCAGCCCGATCAGCGCTGCCGCCGCCACGATGTACGTTCTCGACATGGTTCTCTTTCCTCAGGTGCGTGCCGGGAGGAGAGCCGCGGTGCGCAGCAACTCCACCTTCTGATCCAGCACACTGTTCAGTTGGTCGTTCAGGAAGCGGCTGTTCGGATCAGCAGCGAGCGCCGCACGGCTCTCCGCGATCGCGCCGTCGATGATCACGAGGTTCCGCTGGATCACCGCGATGGTGGTCGAGTCGAGAAGCGAGCGACGCTCCGCGACGATGGTCTGCAGTTGAGCGATCTCCCGGTCGTAGAGCTGCTCGCTGCTCGAGGAGCTCGCGTTGCGCACCGCCGTGCCAGTGCCGCCGGCGCCGCTCGCGCCCGTCGACCCGCCACCTATGGAAGTCGCGGCCACCGTGCGCACAGCGTCGGCGCGCGTGGTCGCAACGTAGGTGATACCGGCGGTCGCCAGCACCAGAGCCGCCGCGGCTCCTGCCAGGCGCGCGCCTCCCCCCCCTCCCGTCCACCAGCGAGGCCGAACGCGCTCCATTACGGAGGCGCGTCCGGACTGCCGCGCGGCGAGTGGGACGACATCCGCCTGGATGCGCGCGTCGATTTCGGGCCAGAGATCCCGCGAAGGTGTGAGCGGAGGGAGGTCGCGAGCATCGCTCACGATCGCAGCCACTTCGTTCAGCAGTTCCGCGCAGCGCGCACACCCTTCGACGTGGCGTCGCACGGCCTGGCTGAGCGCCGCATCGAGGTCGCCCTCCAGGTAAACGGGGAGGAGCGATTCCAGCTCGTTGCAATCCAACATTCGATCATTCATCTGGACAGTGCCTCCCGCAGAAGCATACGGGCTCGGTGCAGTTGTGACTTCGTACCACCCGGCGTCACTCCCATCTCCTGCGCGATCTCCTCGTGGGTGAAACCCTCCACATCGTGCAGCACGAACACTTTCCGTGCACCGGGCGGCAGCAGAGCGATTGCCGCCTCCAGGTCGAGTCGCTCGCCGACGGGTGCCGCAGCGACGGACCCGAGCGCGCCGGACTCGTCGCGGGAGTCCTCGTCCGGCTCCGCCCTGCGCGTCCGCTCCCGACTCTGCACTTTTCTGTCGTTCAGAGCCACGTTCACCGCCACTCTGTGAAGCCAGGTCGGGAAGGCGCTCTCGCCGCGAAAGGTGGGGAGCTTCTCCCAGACCCGCACGAACACATCCTGGGTCAGCTCCTCGCCCCTCGCTCGACTTCCGCACATACGGACGCAGATCGAGAAGACGCGGTCGACGTGGGCCCGATAGAGCCGCTCGAACGCCCGGCGGTCGCCCGAGGCGGCCAACGCCACGTCGCCGAGCATTCCGTCAGCAGTTCCCGAAGCAGTCACGTCGATTCGAATTGCGGTCATCCGGTGTGCGTCCCATTGCGGTCGTCACGGGATGAGATGGCTGGAAGGACGGGATGGTTGGAAGCAATGGCCGAAGAAAGAGAGCAGAAGGCAGACGGCAGAGGGCAGAAAAGGCCCCCTCATGGGGAGGTACTTCTCCCTACGAGGGGGCCCGGGGGCCGTGTTTCCGGTGAGGGCGCCGGCCCGCTCCGGGCGGAGCTACCTGTTTTTCGTCTTCTGCTCGCTCGCGGCGGGCTCAGCCGGGGTAGTCGGCACCATGATGTGGGCGTAGGGGGTGCCCTTCCACATCACGAAGGGGCCGCCGTTGCTCGGGTCGGTGGGAAGCGAGTCCAGCAGGGCGGGGTCGGGGACGACGATCATGATGTGTGGGGGGCCCTTCTGAATCCAGTGGTTCGTTGGTGTCGGGCCCGTGGCGAAGGGGTCATCGTTGCTCGTCGGCAGGTCCCCCTGGAGCATGTAGCCGAAGCCCATTCTCGCGACGTGCGGCGTCTGCTTCTGCATCAGCGCTCCCATCATCGCGCGCCAGGGGGCGTCGAGGCAGACGGGTGTGTTGTTGGGAATCTCCGGGCTGTCCGGCATGCACACCCACTCGCTCGAGCCCTGGCGCAGCACTCGACCGTCGAA
>JBIQLU010000026.1:7003-25447 GCA_044463985.1 Gemmatimonas aurantiaca
TGTCCGGCATGCACACCCACTCGCTCGAGCCCTGGCGCAGCACTCGACCGTCGAACGAACGAACCGTCGCGATGGCGGCGATCGATGCGGGTGCAGCGCTGAGGGCACTGGCGATCAGTGCCGCGTCGTCCGGGGCGGCGCTGCCGCTCGTGAAGGAAGTGGTGTCGTGGCTCTGGGCGGCGAGCGGACTTGCGGCAAGCGCCAGCAGCAGGGCGAGAGGGACGACGCGGGATACGGGGGCGCTGCGCATTCATGCCTCCGGGTCGAGAGGATCATTTCTTCGTCATTGCGGCGAAGCAAAGGTCGAGGACTCCATCCCGTGGGCTAGCAGGGAGCCTTCTTTGTAATGGCGCGCCACGCACTTCGCGTCAATCCTTCCGTTTCAAGCCTCTGGTCGACGTGGCTCCCTCGAGCGTCGCCACCAGCGCCGGAAGCTCACCGATGTGATCCAGCATGTGGGTAGGCTCCGCCCTCTCGAGTGCCACTCGCGGGAATGGGCCCCAGAGCGCCGCCACGGTCGTCACGCCGGCTGCGTTCCCGGCCCGTATGTCGTGCGGCGAGTCGCCCAGGAAGAGCGCCTCGCTCGGAGGATAGCCGAGCAGCTCCAGGGCGAGCAGGACCGGTTCGGGGTCGGGCTTGTGTCGCACACACGAGTCGAGGCCGACGAGCTCATCCAGATAGGGAGCCAGCCTCAACAGCTCGATGGCCCGCTTCGCGCCCTCGTTCGCCTTGCTAGTGACCACCGCCGTGGGATGTCCTCCCTCGTGCAGCAGCTCGAGGGTACCACGCACGCCGTCGAACTCGTGCATCAGACTGTCGTGATTGAGCTGCTGGAACTCGCGATAACTCCTGAGGAACGGGTCGACCAACGTCTCATCACCCACGAGCTGTCGGATCTGCCCCATGAGCGGAGTACCCATTCCGGATATCCAGCTCTCGTCGTTCGGAGTACCTGAAAGGTGGGCCGCGAAGGCGTGCCGGTATGCGCCAACTATGAGTGCAACGGAATCGGCGAGCGTGCCATCGAGATCGAAGAGGAGTGCCATCGGGCGCCGGGAGTGTGCGCGCCGCCCACCATCGCGCTCCACGGCGAGTTCGTTTGTCATGGCGAATTATACTCGCCACGTTCCGACCACGTTGTCGGCTCACCATTCGATCAACCGGGTGCGAAGACGAGAATCGCCACCGGCTCCACGAGCGCCACTTCACCGGGCGCGATGCGGTCCGGACCCGGGTGCGCCGCGCCGAACTCGCTCATCGCACGCAGCCACTCCTCGCCGCTTCCATCCTCGTTGGCCACCAACTCCTGCAGCGCATGCTCCCGACCCGCGCCATACCGCGCGACCGCCGCTCCGCGCGCGAGCGCCGCGAGTCGCGTGATCTCGGCGCGCCTGTGACGCGGAGCGTGCGCGGCGATGCTCGCCACGCGGCGCAACGCACGCCTGCGGACGGTGGCATGCACCGCGAGCGCCGGGTCGGCGGCTACGGCTCCCGAGCGGCGTGAAGCCCACTCCTGGACTCTCTCGACCGCCGCCGCAGCATCGACAGACGAAGACATCCCGCCGGAGTCGTCCGCGATTTCCCGCTGCGTCGTGTCAGCCATGAATGAAGAGGCCCGGCGCACGGCTTCGAGCACGATCGAGCGATCGTCGCTCACTTCGGCGTTCTCGAGAGCCGCGACCAGTCGGTACTCGCCGCGCTCGACCACCAGCGCCAGAAGTCCGCCCGCCGGCTTCGCGCGCGCCACGCCGACCAGCAATCGGCTCGCCGGCGCCGCGCGCCGATCTGATTCAGGATCCCCGCGCCATCGCTCCACTTCGCGCGCGATGAGCTCGTGTATGCGCGCCGCGCTCGCGCGTCCGGAGCGGTCTTCGGCCGTATCACGATGCATGCGATCGCCGCCGCACTCCGTAGAGTTCCGGGGCAGGATCGGAACGTCTTCGTGACCGAGGAAAGACACGGCGATGCCGAGCTTCTCGCGGAGACGCCACTCGACCCGGAGCAATGCCTCCGAGGATGCCGGCGGTTCCAGCATGTACACTATGGTGCGCGCGTGCAGCGCGCCCATCCTGCGCGATCTGCCTACCCGCTGCTCCATGCGTGCCGCCGTCCATGGCAGGTCGAGGTGAACCACCACCGATGCGTCGTGCAGATTCACTCCTTCGCTGAGCAGGTCGGTTGCGATGAGGAAGTCGATGCGCTCGGCTTCTTTCGGATCATGCACCCCCGCCGCGCGGGGCGCGAAACGCTCGATCGCCTCGCGCCTCGTGAGTGGTCCGCCGGCGACAGCGGCACCCCCGCCCGTGAGCACCGCCACCCTCGGTTCGCGGCGGAGCTCGTGAAACAGAGCACGCGCGGTGTCCGCGAACTGGGTGAACGCGACCACTTTCTCCCCGGGATTCGCCGCGCGAATCCGGGAGAGCGACGATGCGCGTACGACGTCGGTCCAGGCACTGATGCGCGCGCGCTCGAGGAGAGAGCGTACCGCCCGTTCGTGCGCGCCGACCACCGCGCGAAGCTCGGCGCCGCCACTTTGCGGTACATCGAAAAGACCGGGCAGGAACAATTGCACGGCTGCGTCGTCGCCGTGGATCCAGCTCGACAGCTCGCGCCGCGATGGGAGCTGCCCGCTTGCGAGCGCGGCATCGAGCGCGCTGGCCCTAACGAGGCGGCGGCGCAGCGCGGCGACGAGCGCTGCGTTGCTCGAGGCCCATGCTCGCGCCAGTCCCCACGCCACGAGCGCACCGCCCGTCCCGGCGTCGCGTGGAGCAAGTGGAGGCGGCAGCGCGAGGATCGCGTCGAGCAGCGGCTCATCGTTGCCGAGCGCAACGCGGATCGGCGAAGCGGTTTCGGGGAGCTGCGCGGCCGGCACATCTTCCCGCTCCCTTCGAATCACGTACCGCGCGAGCTCGTCGTCGCCGAGCGTCGAGGCGTGGGTACCGAGGAAGAGAGCGAGGAGAGCGACGATGTCGCGCCGCGAGTTGTGGATGGGGGTGGCAGAGAGAAGAAGAACGTGCGCGCCGTCGGCCAGCTCCGCGAGCCGCTGATAGCGGCGAGTGCCCGGTGTGCGGGCATGATGCGCTTCATCCGCGAGGACGAGATCGAATCGACCACGAGGACCCGCGCCGCGACTCAGAGCCGCGTACGACGTGACGTTCCCGCCGGCGCCGACATCACGAAGTGCCTTCTGCCACATCGCGCGCAGCGCCGCAGGCGCGACCACGAGCACGCGACGATAGCCGGTGGCGAGCGCCGCGCCGACATAGGTCTTCCCCAGGCCGACATCATCGGCGAGGAGCGCGCCACCGTACAGCTCGAGCATCCGGCGAATGCGTTCGAGCGCCGAATGCTGGTGTCGGCGCAGCACGATCGAGCCATGGCGCTCTTTCACGGTGCCGTCGCCGAGCCAGAGCCGCGCCATGAGTGCGCATACGGCGCCCGGGTGCACGAACGTCAGCGTGCGTGCCATGTGAGCAGCGGCGCCGCGAATGCGGGCTTCACCCTGTAGGCGCGCAGTACGGCGGCGTCGAGTTCGGCCATGCCTGGCGGCTCGCCCTCTTCCGCGCGCTCGGCGAGTGGTACGAGAAGCCGGCGCGCACCGTCCCAGTCGCGCGGGAGCGGCAGCAGCGACACGGTCCACGCCATGTAGCGCTTGTAGCCGCCGCGTGCCGGCTCGGCGAGCGCGGCGAGCCACGCCGCGGCAACACCGGAGTTGAGGAGCGCGGCGACCGCCAGCGCGTCATCGACCTCGTTGCAGGGAAGTACGTAGCAACTGTTCAAGGGGACGGTTCGGTCGCCCGGTTTGAGCACGAGAGCGCGCGGCGTGCGTCCCATGTCAGCCCACACCACGCGTGTGCGCTCCGAATTGGCGGCGCCGATCCGGAAGATGGACCACCAGAGCGCGCCCGCTCGGAGATCCGTGCGGGCCGCCAGCCGACTCCGCCAGCGCGCCAACCGGCGCGCGGCGAGCGGAGGGAGCGCCTTCAGCGGCGCTCCGCTCTCATCGTGGGTCCAGATCAGCCATTCGTCTGGCCGTTTCGTGCGCCACGGCATGGTGCGTTCGCCGCGCAGGAGTGGCCTGAGGAGTGAGCGCTCCACCGGCTCGGTATTGCCGCTCACTTCCGTGCGCTGCACCACGAAAGCTTCGTTGCAGCCGCACTTCACGCCGAGTTGCGGCGGGCCCAGCGCGCTCTCGGCCAGAGGCACGCCCGCGCGCGCGAGTCGATCGAACGCGTCGCGTACGGCGGGCGGCACTATCAGCCAGGGACTCGCCGGGTCGTCGAGCGCCAGTCGACGAGGGTCTATCTCCCAGCGGAGCGCGTCGTGGCCGCGATGCACCGCGGCCGCGACGCACGGCGCAACGACAGCCGGCACCTCGCGCGGAAGAGTCGTGCGGCGTGCGACCAGGAGTGATGGATACACGGCAGCGTCGAAGGCGGCTGGCGACTCCGACCAGTCTTCCAGCGCGACGACGTGCGTGCGGTCGCCGAGCAGACGGCGAACTCCGCCTCCGGCAAGCGAGCTCCAGAGTTTCGCAGGTAAAAGGAGCGCCATCGTACCGCCCCCGCGCAGCAACCCGAGTGAGCGTTCCGTGAAGAGCGCAGCCAGATCCACCTGGGCGGCGAAGCCGGGGCCCGCGCGCGCGAGTGACGCCCCGCGTTCCCATGCCGCCGTGCGGAACACCGCGTAGCGTTCGCGCAGCGCCGCCCGCTCGGCTGGTGGGATTCGGTGCAGCCGGACCCACGGCGGGTTCGCGATCACGACATCGAACCCGCCGCGCCGCGCGATGTCCGGGAACTGCGCAACCCATGCGAACGGCAGAGCGCCGCCGCCGCGCAGGCTTCTGAGCGACGCGCAGAGCTCGCGCGACCTCGCGCGTTCCACGGCGAGGCGTTGTCGTTCCGCGACTCCGGCTCGCACTCGCTGGCCGAAAAGATCACGACCGCGCAGCGCCGAGATGAGGTCGCGCCGTCGCGCGGAGCAGCGCCGATGCTCTGACTCCAGATGAGCGATGGCGGCCGCACGCTCTGCAGAATCGAGAGCGCGTTTCAGCGTCCGCTTTCGTGCGCCGGTGGCCCGCGCATAGCGCTCGCGCAGCAACCCGAGCTGGTCACCGCCGCGCACGGGGAGCGCGTCGTCCCAGAGTTCGCCCGAGAGCGAATTGCCGACACGGATGTGGCGGTCGAGGTTGGGAAGCGGCGTCACGGCGAGCGGGTCGCTCGCGGTGCCTTCGATGACCACCGAGAGCCAGAGCCGCAGCTCGCAGAGCCAGACGGCCATCGGATTTATGTCCACGCCGAAGATGGATCGCGTGAGGATTTCGCGTCTCACCTCATCGGTGGATCGCGGATCGCCCAGCCTGAGGCGCAGCGCCGAGAGTTCCTCGAGGGCGTGAACGAGAAACGCGCCGCTGCCGCACGCGGGATCGACGACGCGGATCGCGGCGGAACGTTCGCGCAGCGCACGGCCGATTTCCGGTTCGACGCGCTCCCCCGCCAGCGCCGCTTCCACCGCCACGCCGGATGCGTCGCTGCTCGAGAGCGCGTCCACCAGCGCGGAGCGCGTCACCCGCGCGACGAGTGCGTGCGGAGTGTAGAACGCGCCGCTGGCGCGGCGTGCCCCCTCGTGCATGAGCGACTCGAAGGCGAGGCCGAGCATCTCGGGATCGATGGCGGCTTGGCTCCACTCGTTGCTTTCCTCGCGCGCGCTGAAGCGGTAGGGGACGAGCAGGTCGTCGAACACAGTGCCGAGCGCTTCGTCCGGAAAGGTGATGTCGCGGCGTCTGCGCTCCAGGGTGGTGCGCGCGAAGAGGCCTCCGTTCAGGAACGGCACGCGTCCGAAATCCCGAGCGACCCGCGCTCGGCGGCCCACAGGTGTGTTCAGCGTTCCGAAAAAGAGCGGGCGCAGGACGCGGGAATGAAACTCGCCGCCTCGCTCCATGCACCGCTCGAACGCGTTCTCGAGGAAGCGATGGTCGTCGTTCAGCCACCCCTTGCTCTCGAGGAACGAGAGGAAGATGAGTCGGGAGACGTACAGGAGCGCGAGCTCCGCACTCTGCTCCGGGTCGATGCGCCCGCGCGCGGCGCTGCCCATCTCGTGTACCACGCGCTCCAGAGCGCGGTAGAAGCGCCGGGTGAGCGACTCGCGTCCCAGCGTCTCGAGCCAGCAGGCGTGCGCCAGCGTGTCGGTGGAGTGAGGTACATCGGCGAGTGCCACCAGCGTTTCCGCATCGCTCGCAGCGACGTGTTCGCGATCGACGAGTAGTGCGGCCACGCGCGGTCGGGCGCGATCGCCGCTCCATGCCGCTACCACGACTCCAGAGGCGCCATGCTGCGATGCGAGCAGAAGCCAGAGGAGATGAGGCGCGTGCGCAGCGAGCCGCGTCGCTACCAGCGCGACGCTAGCGCGGAGGGGAATGGAAGCATCCAGCGCGACGAGGAGTGCTCGCAGCGTTCCCCGTCCCGGTACTATCCTGGCATCGATGATCGGCGTGGAAGCGAGATGCAGAGCGCGGCGCACCGCATCGTCGAGTGGGAGCGGCTCGTTGGCGAAGCCGAGCATCGTGGCGAGCGCGCCGAGGCGATCGGGAGATGTGGAGGCGAGCAGCGATGCGGCGGCGGCGAGTGAGCGCATGCCGCCACGTTAGCGCCGCGGCTCCGATGCTCCATCACCGCATCATCGCACCGTGCATCGGAACGTTGCAGGTCGCGCTCTGGCATTGCTCCGGTGGCGGCTCGCCGCCGTCGGTGGCGGCTCTCCGTCGTCCAAGGCGGCCCTTCTCCGCCGTCGATGGCAGGCACCGATACTCGGAGTCGGCGACCGGTAGTGGCCCGGAAAAGGAACACCCCCGGCAACCGCTTTCGCGGCCACCGGGGGCGCCCCACTCGGAGGAAGAAGCTCAGTCAGGGCTTCCTATCCTTGGACGAATTCCACCACGAAAAGGTTTCACGTCCTGGAAAAATCGTATTGCACGGCTGTTCCTGGCAGCTCGAAATCCTGCACCGGCCTCTTCGATCGGGTCAATCGAGTCGGTATTCGCGCCCCTTCCACTCCACGCGCATCCCACGATAGACGGCGCGGATCACGATGAACGCCACGACGGCCGCGCCGAGCGGGAAGGTGAATGCGTACAGCGGACCGATCCGGACCGCGACCATGTAGCTGAACGCCCACCACACGAGCATGAGAAGGGTGCACGCCGTTGCCCAGGCCAGTGCGCCCGACGACGCAACGCCGAGCGCGGCGAGTACGAGCACCAGTATCGGCGCGAGCATCGCGGCGGGGACTGCCAGGAGAGCGAGCGGAAGGAGCAGGCGCCCGGCGCTCCCGAAGGGTGCGGCGTCGAGTCCGCCCGCGTAGACGTTCTTCGTCCAGCCACGCACGATCTCGCGGAGCGAGCTGTACATGCGTGTGGAGAGAAGCTCGAGGCCCATCGTTGCGAGCGTGCGCTTCCCCCGCTCGAAGAGGAGTTGCGCGAGCGCGAGGTCTTCGGCCACGCGGCCGCGTACGGCTTCGTGGCCGCCGATCTCCTCGTACGTCGTTCGCTCGAAGAGCATGAACTGCCCGTTCGCGATCTTGTCTTCCACGCGCGTCGAGCGATTCACCGCACCTGCCCCTCCGTAGCGGAGCAGGAGAACCGTGAAGATGTGCGGCTGCACCACGCGCTCCCAGAAGCTCACCAGCCGCTGCCGTCCAGCCACGGTGACGAAGTCCACTTTCCGGTTGCGCAGAGCGGCCACGGAGCGCGTGAGCAGCTCGCGTCCATGCACCGTGTCGGCGTCGGTGAAGCAGAGGACGTCGCCGCGCGCCGCCGCCGCGCCGTGGCTGCATGCCCACTGTTTGCCGAGCCATCCTTCGGGGAGCGGCGGCGCGTCGATCACGCGTACACGATCGTCGTTGCGCGACACTTCGCGGGCGATGATCCCCGTGCCATCGGTGGAGCGATCATCCACGACGATCAGCTCGAGCGCCGGATAGTCCGAGCGGAGCACCGACTGCATGCAGAGCGCGATGTTGCGCGCTTCGTCGCGTGCCGGGATGATGACGCTGACCAGCGGCGATTCGGCGTCGGGGAGAGCGAGCTCGTCTCGCAGGCGCGGCGAGCCGCGCATCCGCATCACGAGCAGCAGCGGCACCAGCAGCCACGGAAGCGCCGCGATGAGCGGCAGCAGCATCACGAATCCGGCTGTCTCACCAGCGACGCGACCGGAGCGCTCTGGTCGCGCGCTACCATTGTGGCCGCGGACATGCTGCCGATCACGTTCGTGGTGGTGCGGCACATATCGGGTATCGTGTCGATGCCCAGCAGGATGCCGATGCCCGCGACCGGTACGCCCGCCGCCATCATGACCGGAACCATCACCAGTATCGACCCCGATGGGATCGCCGGCACGCTGAAGCTCACCAGCGTTGCGGTGACCACGACGCTCGCGAGTTGCGTGATGCCCAGCTCCACTCCGTACAGCCGCGCCACGAACAGGACGCCGATCGTGAGCATGGCGGCCGAACCGCTCCGGAACACCGACGTCGCCAGCGGCAGGAAGAAGGTCGATATCTCACCCGGGAGCTTCAACGTGCTGTTCGACTCCTCGATCATGACGGGGAGCGCCGCGAGCGACGATCGCGAGCTGAACGCCACCGCCAGGGCGGGCGTGATCGCCTTCGCGAAGAGTCGCATCGGAACGCGTCCGAACACCGACGCCGCGGGGAAGAGAAAGAGCAGTACGAAGAGCAGGCACACCAGCGCCACGAGCGCCATGTAGTACGCCACCGCGCCTGCCGCCGAGATCCCGAGCCGCGCCGCGAGCGGGAGCGCCAGCGCGAAGACGCCGATCGGCGCGAGCTCGAGCACCCAGCGCACGAGCACCAGCATGGCATCGAACACGCTGCGGAAGAACGCGACGAGTGGCTCGCGGCTCTTCTCGGGGAGCTTGAGGATGGCGACCCCGAACGCGATCGCGAATACGATGAGCGGAAGCATCGCTCCATCCGCGGCGGCCTTCACGGGATTCACCGGCACGAGCGAGATTATCCACTCCGCCACGGACGGGACCTGCTTCGTTCCCGCCTCCACCATCGCGCTGCTGCTCGATGCGACTTCGCGCAGCGACGCACTGGCGGCCGGGTCGATGGTGAGCAGGGCCATGAGCGGCTGCGACAGCAGCACCGCGAACACGGCCGCCAGGAGCGAGATGACGATGAAGATGACGAGCGAACGTCGACCCAATCGTCCTATGACTCGCGCATCGGCGGCGTCCGCCACTCCGACGAGGAGGCAGGCGAAGACCAGTGGAACGACCGTCATCCGGATCGCGTTGATGAAGAGCGTTCCGATCGGCTCGACGAAGGGAACGACTCCCATGAGCGACGGAACCAGCGAGATGACGATGCCGGCAGCAAGGCCGACGACGAGTCCGAGAAGGACACGGGCGGTGAGCGACATTCGCTAATACTACTGCAGTGGCGGCGCTCGTCTATCCCCCGGACGGACACGGCGGCTGTTGACCGGTTGGGCCTTCCGTCCTACGTTCCGGCGCGGCCGGATGCGCCGGCCGTTCACCTGCAGTTGGACGGTATAGCTATCCATGAACACGCAGCAGTTCGACGAGCTGGTATCGACGAATGGCGATCGTGCGGCGGAAATCCCGGCGCGTGACGCCGTGGAGCTGCTCGGGAAGTGTTCCGATCTGATCTACCTCGACGTTCGCGAAGCGAGAGAGTGGAATCTCTTCCGGATTCCCGGTGCGGTGCACATTCCGGTGGGCCGCGTGCGCGAGCGCGTACGGGATGTGATTCCACTGGAGACGCGCGTGCTGGTGTACTGCGCGCGCGGAGGTCGCGCCGTGCAGGCCGCCGCAGTGATGCGGGAGCTTGGCTATCGCAGCGTCGCCACGATCTGCGGCGGCGTGCACGCCTGGCACGATGTGGATGGTGAGCTCGAGCAGTAGGTAAGCGGGAGAGTCGAGTGGTGGAACCCGGAGGTCCGACGGCATCGGAAGGCATTGAGAGAGTACTCGGCCACCCGATGGTGCGGCGCGTGACTCGCGCGCTGGCGCAGCGAGTGCCACGCTCGATGGAGCTGGATGCCGTCACGAGGCGCGCAGCGGTAGCTCTCATCCTGCGGCTCGGCGACGACGAACTTCTCGAGCTCCTCATGATTCGCCGAGCGGAGTACGAGGGCGATCCGTGGAGCGGTCACATCGCGCTCCCCGGCGGGCGCGAGGAGCCGTACGATCGCACGCTGGTAGAGACCGCCGTTCGCGAAACGCGCGAAGAGACCTCGCTCGATATCGCGCGCGATGGTGAGCTGATCGGCCGGCTCGATGACCTGGGTCCGCACTCCGCCCCGCTCCCGCCCATCGCGATAACGCCGTTCCTCGTGGCCTACGGAGCTTCCGGAATAGTCAGGCTCAGCGACGAGGTGGCCGAGGCGTTCTGGGTGCCCGTGGAAGCGCTGCGCGATCCGCGTGCATCGCGCGAGATAGTGCTGGAGCTCACCGGTGGACCACGCCGTGTGTCATCGTTCGAGCACGAGGGGCGCATCATCTGGGGACTCACCGAGAGGATCCTGCGGCAGTTCATCGCGCTTGCGGCGTAGGTGCCGCGTGGTGGGCCCGTAGTGGCGCTCCTGACCTCGTGATGTTTATATAGACACCGCTTCCCGCGTGCCGAAGAATCGGGAGTCCGCCTCACACGTTCGCGATGCGTGAAACGAAATCGCGAGCTTCGACTGCTCACATCACCCTGGAACACCAGATGCCGCTCGGCCTTCGCACGAACATCTTCCACGTACCCGACCTGGCGCGCGCGAAGGAGTTCTACGCGCGCGCATTCGGGACGGAGCCGTACTTCGACCAGCCGTTCTACGTGGGGTTCGAAATCGGCGGCTACGAGCTCGGTCTCGATCCCGATCCGGCGGCGGGGAGTGCCGGCGCCGGTGGAAGCGTGACCTACTGGGGCGTGGAGTCGATAGAGGAGGGTGTGGCGCGGTTCGAGCGCGCGGGCGCGAGCGTGGCATCGCCGGCGAAGGAGGTGGGGGAGGGGATCAAGGTCGCAACCGTCACCGACCCGTTCGGCAACGTCATAGGTCTGATCGAAAATCCGGTCTTCTCGCTCGCTGGAAAGGGGGACGATCCGGCCGCGGCCGCGTCGGGGGTTCCCGCGGCGCGTGCCGCGAAGGAATTCTTCCCGGAGAGCTACGAGCGCGAACACGCCACCACTCTCAAGGTGCTCCGTGCATTCCCGGTGGATCAGGCCTCGTTTCGTCCGCACGAACGCTCGAACGCCGCGCTGCAGCTCGCGTGGACCTTCGTGCTCGAGGAGCGGATGATGCTTCTCGCGATCAACCGCGAGTCAGTGGTCGGTAGCGGTTTCCCCGCGCCGCCGGACTCGTGGGAGAAGGTGCTGGATGCCTTCGAGGAGCAGCACTCGCGGCTTCTGGCGCGCCTGAGAGCGGTCGGAGAGAGCGAGTACGGTGGCACCGTCACGTTCTTCACGGGGCCGCACCAGATGGGTGACATCCCCGTGTACGCCTTTCTGTGGGCCATGCTCTGCGACCAGATTCACCATCGCGGGCAGCTCTCGGTCTACCTCCGGATGGCGGGAGGGAAGGTGCCCTCGATCTACGGTCCATCCGCGGACGAACCCTGGCGGTGACGTCCGTCTCCGTGCGAAGTCATGCAAAGGGGGTTATATTTATCGCATCAGTATGCCAAACGAATCGACATCGAAGGGGCCATCGAGGGCCTCGCGCCGTAGACGGCGCAGTAGTAGCAGGACGGCTTCACCGCTATCCAGACATACCTCGCTCCCAACCAGCCGCACCGCGTATACCGAAACGCGCGAGTGGCTCCTCGGCCGCCACGGTCCAGTGTGCGCCTATTGCGAGACCCGGATTCATCCTGACTACATAACACTCGACCATGTGACACCGCGCCGCGGGCGTACCGCGTACGACCGGCGTGACAACCTGGTGCTCTGCTGTCCGGGGTGCAACGCGCAGAAGGCCGACAAGCCGATTCTCGCTTTCCTCCTCGACCGCCGCACCCGTGCCGCGAGCCTGCTCCGGTACGGCTCCCACCTCAGCACGATGCTCCGCGAGCTCGCTCGTGAGATAGCCGGCCCCGAAGCGGCCGCCCGCGCCGAGCGACTTTCCGACCCGGATTATCCGTACAAGGACTGACGGGACTGACGGGGTCAGGCACCTGATGTAGAGCTCCCAGCAGCAACGCTGCTGGGAGCTCTACATCAGGTGCCTGACCCCGTCGCTCCAGCGCGGACCTCGTCCTGCGCCTCGATCAGAAATCCGATCTCACGTTCCACGTCGTTCGCCGCATCGAGCAGCGTGGTGAGCGGCTCGATGTCGTGGGCGCCCGCATGGGCGCGCAGAAGATCCAGGCGGATCGATTCCAGCGTCGCCACCGTGCGCGCGAGATCGCCCTTGAGCCTGTCGTGGCTGGCGATGAGGTGCTCGACCGCCGGCAGCGGCCGCTCCTCACGCGCGTGCGCCACTATGCCGGCCGTCTCTTCGATGCGCTTTCGCAGGGTAGTGGCGCGCGCCTCCAGCTTCTGAACGACGGTGGGAAGCTCGCGTAGCCGGTCGCGATACGCCTTCGGCAACGCGGCGAACAGCTCGCTGGCGGCGAGGCCGAGTACCATCTCGGTGGGGCGATCGACGAGCTGGTGGGGAACGCCGCGCTTCTTCCCCTGGAGCACCTTGGCCGTCCACGCTCCCAGGCGGCTGTTCCAGAAGCGACTGCGAATCGTTCCGATGGAGATGGCGCGGGAGAGCCTCCTGGGGAGGAGGCGTATGCCGAGTGCCGTGCTCGCGACGAACGTCGCCGGGATCGTGAAGAAGAGCACGCCGGTGGCGGTGCCGGCCCAGGATGGCACCGTGTGTACCCCCGCACCGAACACTCCGGTAGTGATGCCCCACGTCATCCACGCCGCGAATGCGGGTATCGAGGCGTAAGTCGCGACGCGCAGAATCCTGAGTGGGAACGCGGGGTCCTCATCGATCTCGAATGCCAACTCCTCCTCCCGGTCCGCTCGCCAGCGAGCGAGGGCGTAGCGCAGATCGGAGAGTGAATAGCCCGCCCTGAGCGCTCGATACGTTTGCCGTAGATGGAAGATCGCCGTCGGAATCACGGGGAGGAGCGCCAATCCGAAGGCAGCGAGCGGGTCATCGCGCGGGCCGAAGGCCTTCGCGCTCGTGAGAATCTCGATGATCTCCGCCGTGCCAATCAGTCCGAAAAGCCCGCTCCACGCGGCGTACACACCCCTCAGGGGATTCTGGGCCTGCAGCCATACCTTGAGCGGCGTCGGCAGTTGGCGCTGGGCGGCCGCCGCGGGCTCGAGTGCCTCGGCGAGCGCCTCGCCGCTGGCGAAGCGCTCGTCGCGGTCCTTCCGGAGGCAGCGATCTATGGCTCGCGCGAGACGCTCGGGAGCCGACGGCGCAGCTTGCGCGAGTGGCTGCGGCGCTTCGGTGAGCTGCTTCACCAGCAGTGCCGGCACCGACGACGCCTGGAAGGGGAGGCGCCCGGAGAGCGCGAGGAAGCCGACGACGCCCAGCGCGTAGAGATCGCTGCGGCCATCCACGGGGTCGTCGGCCGCCTGCTCGGGGCTCATGAAGTGCGCCGTGCCCATGATGCGGCCCGGCTCGGTGACTTCGCTCGTGCCAGCATCGAGCGCGGCGCGCGTGGCCACCTGCGCGATCCCGAAGTCGGTGACGAGCGCGCGTCCCGTCTCACGCTCGATGAGAATGTTGTCCGGCTTGATGTCGCGATGCACCACGCCGCGTCCGTGCGCGTAGGCCAGCGCCCATGCGACCTCGCGGAGCAGCTTCGCCGCGGCGGCCGGAGTGAGCGGTCCATGCTCGCGCAGCCGCTGGCCGAGCGACTCGCCGTCTATGTAGGCCATCACGAAGAAGGCGAACTCGCCTGCTTCTCCCACCCGGTGGATCGGGACGATGTTGGGATGCGACAGCCCGGCGGCGGTGCGCGCTTCGCGCATGAACCGCTCCCTCAGATCGACGCGCGATGCGAGCGCAGTGGGGAGGAGCTTGATCGCCACCTGCCTGTCGAGCTGCACGTCGCGCGCGAGATAAACGATGCCCATGCCGCCGCGACCGATCTCGCGCTCCAGCGAGTACTCGCCCGCCAGGGCACGCTGAAAGTCGACGAACTCCGTGTCCGCCGTTCCGCTGTGCATCGACTCCCCTCCGGGATCAGTCAGTCGCATCCCCATACGCTGCGCCCATGACACCGGTTTCCGCAATGCTGTATCGCAGGTTGACACCACCCGCTCCACGCGCCTAAACAGTAACATGCATTGTTCGCAGTGGAGGCAGCCGCTCCGCGCGATGTCGTTCGTGTTCGTCATCGTGCTCCTGCAGGTCATCGCGTCGTGCGCCGGCGAGAAGGACACGCGTCCCGTCATCACCTACTCGGGGAGCGCGGTGGGCTCACAGGGCGAAACGGTCAGGCGACAGATCGCGCGATTTCAGAAGCTGCATCCGGAAATCGTGGTGCGCGTGCAGCCCAGCCCCGACGACGCCACCCAACGGCACCAGCTCTTCGTCCAGTGGCTGAACGCGCACGTGGGAGATCCGGATGTACTGGAGCTCGACGTGATCTGGACGTCGGAGTTCGCGGCGGCGGGCTGGATCCTGCCGCTCGATAGCTATGCGCCGACATCGTCCGATTTCTTCCCCGCGGCCATCGCGGCGAACACGTGGGACCAGAGACTCTACGCCATTCCGTGGTACGTCGGCGTGGGGCTGCTGTACTGGCGCACCGACCTGCTCGACCACGCGCCGCGATCGCTCGACGAACTGGTGCGGCAGGCCGCGCACGCGATGCGCGGGAAGGACGGTCCGCACTACGGATTCGTGTGGCAGGGCGCTCGCTACGAGGGGTTGATCACCACCTTCGTGGAATACCTCGGCGCGTTCGGTGCGGAGATCATGAATCACGAGGGAGAGGTGGTCGTCGACACGCCGCAGGCCATCGAGGCGCTGACGTTCATGCGCGACGAGATCGTGACGAACCACGTCGCGCCGCCGGAAGTGCTCACGTGGCACGAGGAGGAGACGCGCTTCGCCTTTCAGAACGGCAACGCTGTGTTCATGCGCAACTGGCCATACGCGTACTCGCTGCTCTCGGACAGCTCGCAGTCGCGGGTGGCGGGGAAGTTCGCGGTAGCCACGATGCCGGCGGCTCCGGGCGGGAAGTCGACCAGCGCGCTGGGTGGAGCGGAGTTGGCCATCAATGCGTACGGGGAGCATCCCGACATCGCGTGGAAACTGATCGAATATCTCACGGCGCCCGAGCAGCAGCTCGAGCGCGCGGCCGCGACGGGCGACTATCCGACTCGTCGTGCGCTGTACGATGATCCACGACTCGCGAGCGCGCTCGCGGTGCCGCTGGATCAGGTACGAAGCGCGATCGAGAGCGCGGTGCCCAGGCCCGTGACACCCATATACACGGAGCTATCGGGACTTCTCCAGGTACAACTGCACCGCGCGCTCACGGGGCAGACGTCGCCGGCCGACGCGCTGCACGAAGCGGCCCGGCAGATGAAGGCGGTGATCCGGGATTCGGGGCTCGACGAGCGAGGCGCGGCCCGTTGAGGCGGAGCAACGACTCCGACGCGCGCCTCGCGCGACTTCTGGTAGCGCCGGCGGTCGGCGTGATCGCACTGGTCGCGATCTTTCCGCTGGGCTGGACGCTGTGGGAGTCGCTGCACCGGCACGACCTCCGGCTGCCGTGGCTCGGACAGCCGTACGTGGGTCTCGGGAACTACGCGCGCCTGCTGCACGACGCGCGCTTCTGGGGAGCGCTCGGCCACACCGCGTTCTTCACGATCGTGAGCGTGGCACTGGAGCTCGTGCTCGGCCTGATCTTCGCGCTCGCGATGAACCGCACCTATCGCGGACGCGGCGTGGTGCGCGTGGCGGTGCTCGTGCCGTGGGCGATACCTACGGTGGTGGCGGCGCTCCTCTGGCGCTTCCTCTTCGATTCGCAGGCGGGGATCGCGAACGCGCTCCTCGTGGGCAGCGGCATTGTCGACCATCCGGTAGTGTGGTTCGTGCACACCGCGACGGCGTGGGTGCCGGTGATCCTGGCCGACGTGTGGAAGACGACGCCATTCGTGGCGCTTCTTCTGCTGGCCGGACTCCAGAACATCGACCCGGCGCTGTACGAGGCCGCGGAAGTGGACGGCGCGGGCGCGTGGCGGCAGCTCACCCGCATCACCATCCCGCTGCTGAAACCCGCGATACTGCTCGTTCTGATCTTCCGCACGCTCGACGCGTTTCGGGTGTTCGATCTCATCTACGTGCTCACCGGCGGCGGCCCGGGCACATCCACCGAGCCGATAGCGCTGTACGCTTTCAACACGCTCCTGCAGAACCTGCGGTTCGGCTACGGGGCCGCGATTTCAGTGGTGATCTTCGCGATCACCTTCGGGCTCGCGCTGCTCTACATCAAGGGACTGGGAGCGGGCGGCGCAGCGGGGACGGAGCCATGAGCAGCGCGCTCCGCCGGATCGGCCTCGCGGTTCTCGTGGTACTCATAGCCTTCCCGCTGTACTGGGCGGTTGTCGCATCGCTCACTCCGGAAGCGACGCTCTTCCGCGAGCCGTCGCTCTGGCCGCGCAGCATCATCCTCGACCACTATCGCGCGCTCTTCACGACGCGGCATTTCTGGGTGCCGATCCGCAACTCGATAGTGGTCGCGGGGTGCACGACACTCTTCTGCGTGACTGTCGGCTCGCTCGCCGCGTACGCGCTGGCGCGACTGCGCTTCAGGGGGAAGGGGCTGATACTCGGCTTCGTTCTGGCCGTGTCGATGTTTCCGCAGATCTCGATCGTGAGCCCTCTCTACCTCATGCTGCGAGCGCTCGGCCTCATCAACAGCTATCCCGGCCTGATACTTCCGTACCTGACCTTCGCGATGCCGCTCACCGTCTGGCTGCTGGTCGGCTACTTCCGTCAGCTACCGCCCGATCTCGAGGAGGCGGCGCTGGTGGATGGTGCGAGCAGATGGCAGAGCTTCACGAAGGTGCTCCTCCCGCTCAGCGTTCCGGGGGTGGCGACAACCGCGATCCTCACGTTCATCTACTCGTGGAACGAGTTTCTCTTCGCGCTCTCGTTCACAGTGGGGCCCGATCGGCAGACCGTGCCGGTGGCGATCGCGCTTTTCCGGGGACAGTATCAGGTGCCGTGGGGAGAGATTCTCGCGGCCGCCGTCGTGGCGACCGTGCCGGTGGCCGCGATGGTGCTCCTCTTCCAGCGCAGGATCGTACAGGGGCTCACGGCGGGCGCCGTGAAGGGGTAGGGGAGCGGCCGGGCACGCGGTCGAGACGACCCCTTTTGCCGCCGCAGCAATTATGGTAGGTTATGCATATATCTGCATGGAGCGACCGATGCGCACCACGATCGACCTCAACGACACGCTCCTCGCGCGCGCCAAGGCCGCGGCAGTACGGCAGCGCACGACGCTCACGCGCCTGATCGAAGAAGGACTCGAGCTTCGTCTGCGGGGAGCGGTGTCGGAACCAAAAGCGAGTCGCGTTCGCCTTCCCGTCTACAATGGAAAGGGCGGGCTCGCGCCGGGAGTGGACCCGCTCAGCAACCGTTCGCTCTTCGATGCCGCCGATGAGGATGTGGGCGGGTGACGCCCGACGTCAACGTTCTGGTCGCGGCTTCGCGCTCGGATCATCCACACTACGATGTCGCGCGCGAGTGGCTGGAAGGTGCGTTGGCCGCATGCGCGCACGGTGGCAGGTTCACTCTCCTTCCCATGGTGGCCGCCGGCTTTCTCCGTGTGGTGACCAATCCACGGGTATTCGCGCGGCCCACTCCCGGTGCAGCCGCACTCGGCTTCGTTCGCGCTCTCACCATCGTTCCCGGCGTCGAGCTGCAGGAGCTCGGCGCGGAGTGGTCCATGCTCGAGCACCTCTGCGAGAAGTACGAAATAAGGGGGAACGATGTATCCGATGCATGGATCGCGGCGGCCACGCGCTACAGTAACGAAAAGCTGGTGACCTTCGACCGTGGATTCCGGCGCTTTCTCGAGTCCCGCGAGCTCACCGTGTTGAAGGTGTGATGCGGATCAGTTCTGGATGAGCCATTTCTGGAAGATGATCGTGGTCACGGTTCTCATCCTCATCTTCCTCTTCGCGCTCCCCCTTCTCGCGCGTGTACGCACCGGCAAGGTGCGCGGCCGCCTGTTCGTCGCGGTGCACGTGGCCGTCCTCATACTCGGCGCCCTGGCCGCGGCCGCCGGCGTGCTGCTCTCGCGGTAGCGCAGCGGGCGATGCACATTATCCATCGCCGCCGAGCCGGGTCGCCAGCGCCTGTCGCCGAGTCCTGCCGTGTCCACTCGGTTATATCTTTGGATTCGGTATGGAAGTCGCGTACGTCTTCGCCCGCCGATGCCGCCG
>JBIQLU010000026.1:25547-31304 GCA_044463985.1 Gemmatimonas aurantiaca
ATATCTTTGGATTCGGTATGGAAGTCGCGTACGTCTTCGCCCGCCGATGCCGCCGTTGCCGGATGATGGTTCGGCCTCACGATCGAAACGCTGCGCCAGCACCGAACTTCGACTGTCGGAGGAGTCATGCGATGGACACCAGGAGGAAGAAGCTCGGACCTCGAGGACCGTCGTGGTCAATCGCGCGGAATCGGCATGGCTGGACGCCCCGTTCGTATGGGGCTCGGCGGCGCGCTGGTGCTGCTCGTACTCAGCCTGATATTCCATCAGGACTTCTTCTCGCTGTTCGCGGGCGGCGTGGACAGCGGCGCCGTGCCTGCGGCGGATGGAAGCGCGCAGCCGGTCCAGGCGTCTCCCGAGGAGGAGAACCTCGTGGACTTCGTGTCGTTCGTGCTGGACGATGACCAGGGGATGTGGGACCAGCTCCTTCCGAAGACCTTCGGCGTTCAGTACCAGCACGCGAAGCTCGTGCTCTACCGCGACGTGACGCAGACGGGCTGCGGCGTGGGGCAGTCGGCCACGGGGCCGTTCTATTGTCCCGCCGACCAGAAGCTGTACGTGGACCTGTCGTTCTACGACGAGCTGCGCCAGAAATTCGGCGCGCCCGGTGACTTCGCGCAGGCGTACGTGCTGGCGCACGAGATCGGCCACAACGTGCAGGCGATCCTGGGCACCGACGCAAAGGTGAACGCGGCGTCGCGCAGAAATCCTTCGCAGGCCAACGCGCTCTCGGTTCGGATGGAGCTGCAGGCCGACTGCTACGCGGGTGTCTGGGGACATTCGGCGGCTCAGCGCAACAAGCTCGATCCGGGCGACGTGCAGGAAGGACTGGCGGCGGCCGCGGCGGTGGGCGACGATCGACTCCAGCGCATGAGCACGGGGCGGGTCGACGCGGACTCGTTCACGCACGGAACGTCGGAGCAGCGGATGCAGTGGTTCAATCGCGGGTTCGAGTCGGGCGATCCGCGGTCGTGCGACACGTTCGGGGCGGCGGGGTAGCGGCCGGGCCGATGGGCGGCCGGTCTGGCATCACGCTGAGGTGCTCAGGTCCGTAGCCTTCTTCCGCACGCCGCTGAACATGGGTGCGCGGTAGAGCGCCGCCGAGCGGTCTGGACATGGTAAACGGCTGGAGCTATTGTCGGGCCAGGTCAGGACGCGTTCACAGGTTGGTGCTTTCCTCGTGCCCGGGGGTTCCATGCGCCGTGTGCTGGTTGCGACCGCCGTGCTGTCGTTCGGTATTTTGCCAGCCGGACACCTTGCCGCTCAGGACGGCGCCGGTTCTTCTGGCGCGATGTCGCCGCGCCCGGCTCTATCGTTGAGCGCGGGAGTGTCCCAGTTCGACCTCTCCGGCACTGGCACTACCGGCGTCCTCGCCGTGCGCGGAGAGTATCCGATCGTTCCTGCACTGCTCATCGAGGGCGGTGTGACCTTCGCGCGGCCCGACCAGCAGTTCGGAGTCGACGGCACGCTGGTGATGCCGGAGTTGCAGTTTCAGTTGCAACTTCCGAGGCGCATGGCGCCGTTCATCGGTTTGGGCACTGGCTTCTCGCACGACGGCGCGGTCGCCCGCTTCGGGGGCGATGCCAATGACATCACGTTCTCCGGCGCGGCGGGCCTACGCGCCGCTCTGACGCGCGCCCTGGGCCTGCGGATGGAGCTTCGCGTCCGCTACTTCGGCACGGGATTCACGGGATCCACCGCGGACTGGACGCTGGGAGCTGCCTGGCGGTTCTGAACGAACGACTCTGCTTGACTATTCCCGCCGCCATATATATAACTAAATAGTTCTATAAATCATGGGTTATGACACCGCATCCAATGACCTCCTCGCGACAACTCGATCTGACCTTCGCCGCACTGGCCGACCCGACCCGCCGGGCGATCCTCGCGCGGCTCGCGACCGGAGAGGCGTCGGTCAGCGAGCTGGCCGAGCCCTTCGACATGAGCCAGCCGGCCATATCGAAGCATCTGAAGGTGCTGGAGCGGGCGGGGCTGATCACGGTTGGCCGCGAAGCGCAGCGCCGGCCGCGGCGGATGGACGTGGCGCCACTGGCGGAGGCCGCGACGTGGATCGAGCGCTACCAGAAGATCTGGGAGGGCAACTACCAGCGGCTCGATGCTCTCCTCGACAAACTCGAGGGAATGGGGGAAGAATGAGTCAGGCAGCCGAACGGCCAAAGGCGAACAAGGGCGTCGACGTCGCGACGCCGGGCGACCGCGAGATCCGCGTGACCCGTACATTCGATGCGCCTCGCGAGCTCGTGTTCCAGTGCCATGCGAAACCAGAGTATCTGAAACGCTGGCTCCTCGGGCCGCCGGGGTGGAGCATGCCCGGTTGCGAAGTGGATTTCCGCGTCGGCGGGAAGTACCTCTACACCTGGCGCAGCGATAGCGACGGCAGCGAGTTCAGCATCGGCGGCGTGTACAGGGAAATCGACCCGCCGGAGCGGATCGTCACGCTCGAGAATTTCATGGGCGACGAAGCGCTCTGCACGCTCACGCTCACCGAGAAGGACGGTCGCACGACGCTGGTTCAGAGCATGGAGTTCGAGAATCGTGAGAAGCGCGACCAGGCGCTGGCGACCGGCATGACCGACGGGATGGGAATCAGCTACGATCGGCTCGACGAGATGCTGCGGGGCCTGTAGCATCGCGCTGACGTTCGTCGTGCGCGCCCGCAGTGTCGGAACGGCGGCATTGCGGGCGCTCCGGTACGGTCGTATCGTCCCGCCCCATGCGAATGACTCATCCATCACGACTGCACGCCGCGCTCTTCGTGCTCGGCGCGCTCGCCGTTTCGTCGTGCACCACACCGCGCGCATCCTCGCCAGCGCCATCCGCCGTCGCGGGCGCCCCGATCGATGCACGTGTGCCAGGAGCCGGCGAATCGGCTGGCTCTCCACTCTCTGCTCCTCGACGTCCGCGCCCCTATCCGATCGCCGAGACAGCGGCTTTCTCTCGCGCCGTGGCCAATGGCACTCGAACGCGCACCGGCCGGCCGGGCACGAACTACTGGCAGCAGTATGCCAGCTACCGCATCGAGGCCGAACTCGATCCGACAGCCAATCGTCTCACCGGCCGCGAGACGGTGCGCTACGTGAACGAGTCGCCGGACACGCTGCACGAAGTCGTGGTCTACCTCCGCCAGAACATCTACGCGCCGGGCGCTGCTCGAGTGGTGCCGTTGCCGGTGACCGGTGGAGTGGAGCTGTCGCGCGTGCAGGTCGACGGCCGGACGCTGCGCGGCGCGACTCGCGTCGAAGGTGTGTCGACGGCACTCGCCGGCGGCGCGCCCCCACCGCCGGATTCGGTGGGCTATACGATCGAGGGAACCGTCGCGCGCATCCAGCTCCCGCGCCCGCTCCTCCCGCGCGGCGGCAGCGTGGAGCTCGCGTTCGACTGGTCGTTCGCGCCGCCGCCCGCGCCCGCCGATGGACGCGAGGGACAGGACGGCGAGGTGTTCTTCCTCGGCTACTGGTATCCGCAGCTCGCAGTCTACGACGATGTCGACGGTTGGGTAGCCGATCCCTACCTCGGCACCGGCGAGTTCTACATGGGCTACGGTGACTACGATGTACGCGTAACGGTGCCGGCCGGATGGACGGTGGGTGCAACGGGTACGCTCGCGAACGCCGATTCGGTATTGCCGGCCGCGGTGCGCGAGCGGCTCGCGCTCGCGCGCAGTGTGGACAGCGTGGTGCACGTCGTTCCTGCGGCCGATCTCGGCGGTTCGCGAGCCACGCTCGCCGGGAACGATGGAACGCTGACCTGGCACTTCACGGCGAAGCAGGTTCGCGACTTCGCGTGGGCCACGAGCGCGCGCTACCTGTGGGATGCCACGCGCGCACTCGTGAACGAGGCCGGCTGTCGAGACCAGGCCCGCTGTCTTCGCGATACCGTCGACATCTACAGCTTCTACCGCGACACTCCGCAGGCCGCCGCATGGAAGGGCGGTGCGCGCTACACTCGGGCCGCGATCGAGTTTCTGTCGAGCTATCTCTGGACGTATCCATACCCGCAGATGACTTCAGTGGAAGGCATTCTCACGGGCGGCGGGATGGAATACCCGATGATGACGGTGATCCAGAGCTACGCCGACACGATGCGCCTCGCGGGGAACCTCATGCACGAAGTCGGTCATATGTGGTTCCCGATGCAGGTCGGTTCGAACGAGGAACGCGTCCCCTGGCAGGACGAAGGGCTCACGCAGTTCAACAGCGCGCAGGGAACCATGGCACGTTATCACACCGATCGCGAAGGACCGGCACGCGCGGCGTATCTCGATGTGGCACGCGCGGGCGATGAAGTGAGTCTCATGCGTCCAGCGGATCAGTATCCGGATGTGAACGTGTACTTCGTGCTCCCCTACATGAAGACCACCACCGTGCTCGTCGCGCTCCGCTCCGTGCTCGGCGACTCGCTCTTTCACGAGGCGTATCGCGAGTACGGCCGGCGGTGGCAGTGGAAGCACCCGAAGCCATTCGACTTCTTCAATTCGTTCGACGATGTCAGCGGTCGCGATCTCTCCTGGTTCTGGCGAAGCTGGTTCTACGAGACGTGGACGCTCGACCAGGCGCTGGCCGGAGTGCGCGCCGCGGGTGACACGACGTTAATAGACATCGAGGATCGCGGCCTCGTACCCATGCCCGTGCGTGTGAGCGTCACGCGCGCGGACGGCTCCGTTCAGCAACTCGAGGTGCCCGTGGACGTGTGGCTCGGCGGTGCGCGGCGGACTACGTTGCGCGTTCCCTCGCGTCCGGAGATAACGCGAGTGGAGCTGGACGCTGCGAACGCGTTTCCCGACATCGACCGGAGCAATCAGCTCTGGACCAGGTAGCGGGCCGCGGACAGCCACGCACATCCACCTTCACGAGAGAGCCCAACATGCAGCACGTCGCTCACAGAGCCCTCTTCGCGCTGGCCATCGCCTTCGCCATCGGCGGCTGCTCCGCCGCCTCTACCGACCGCGGCGAGCCCGAGTACCTGGTGGCACCCGAGGCCGCGGGCCGTCCTTTCTCGCCTGCCGTTCGCAGTGGCGGGCTGCTCTTCCTCGCCGGCAAGCTCGGCACCGACAGCACCGGGAAGCTGGCCCCCGGTGGCATCCAGGCCGAGACGCGGCAGGCGATGGAGAACATCGGCGCGGAATTGAGGAAGGCGGGGTCGGGATTCGACCGCGTGCTCAAGTGCACGGTATTCCTGGCCGACATGTCCGAGTGGGCGGCGATGAACGAGGTGTACGCTCCGTACTTTCCCGAGGGGAAGCGGCCGGCTCGCACCGCGGTCGCGGTGAACGGGCTGGCGATCGACGCGCGCGTGGAGATCGAGTGCATCGCGGCGGCGTGATGGAACGGCGTCTCTTCGATGGCACTCGGAGTAGTCGCTTCTCGTAGGGAGTGGCAGGTCGGCTGCCGACACGGTAGCCTCACGATCACCTCGGGATCGAAGGAGCGAAGGATGTACTCGGACGCTATAATCGCCGCGATGGTGATCGGGATGCCGTCGCTCGTCGTGGTAGTCTGGATGCTGCTGCGACACCGCGAGAAGATGGTGAGGCGGGAGGCGCTGCCGCAGCCCTCGGCCGCTGCGATCGAGACGCGACTCGACCGGCTGGAGGACGCGATCGATGGGATCGCGCTCGAGATGGAGCGGCTCGGCGAGGGTCAGCGTTTCACCGCGAAGCTGCTGGCGGAGCGGGGGAGGGGAGATGGTGTTCCGGTGGCGTCGCGGCCACCGGAAAGGGTGAATACTCCGCACTGA
>JBIQLU010000027.1:0-3468 GCA_044463985.1 Gemmatimonas aurantiaca
CGTGGCATCGACGGCATCGGCTTCCAGTACCTGACGGAGTCCGACGTCATCCGCCATCGCCTGGTGCGCGAGATCATCAAGGCCTACGCGCGCGATGCCGGCGCGGGAGCCGAGTAGCAGGTGCCGAGCCCCGTGCGTGGCCAGCTCGAACTGGCCCCGATGGAGGAGGAGCCGCCTCCACGTCCGTTCGACGGAATCATCTACCACGCCTCGCGCGCGGGGCTGCTGGTGGCGCTGGCCATCATCACGTATCTGCTCTTCCCGAACGCGCCGGCAGTCGACTCGCCGATCTTCGAGGTCGGCTCGGTAGCCACCAAGAGCGTCATTGCTCCGTTCGCGTTCACCGTTCCCAAGACCGACGAGGAGCTCGCGCGGGAGCGCGACGAGCTCGCGCGTTCCGCCAAGCCGATATTCGACTTCTCGCAGGGGGCGCTCGACTCGGCGCAGGGCCAGCTCCGCACTTTCATGGACTCGCTGGCCAGCGTGGCGGAGCGCGAGGAGCGCGCGCAGCCCGGCAAGCAGAGTCCAGCGGCGGTCGGCGCCGCGCTGCAGCAGGCCGCTGCACAGTTGGGCGTCAGCCTCACGCCGGACGAAGCGTCGTACCTCGCGGTGGCGGCGCGGCGGCGCGCCACCGAGGACGCCGTTCGTCGCGTCTTCGCCCGCTGGCTGGCGAGCGGCATCGTGGCGGGAAGCGCGATCGAACAGCTCCGCGGCGATGTGATCGTCCGGCGCGGGAGCGAGGAGCGGAGCGTGATGGTCGACAGTCTCCTCACCTTCGGATCGCTGCTGAATCGCGCGCGCAGCATGCAGCCGGATCGCAATTCGTCCGTTGCCGAGGGGCTCTACCTGAAGCTGCTGAGCAGCTTCTTCCATCCCACGATCGTGCTCGACAGGGTCGCGACCGAGACGCGCCGCCAGGAGCTGCGCGCCTCGGTGGACACCAATCGGTATCGGGTGCGCACGGGCGAGAAGATCGTGGGCGAGCACGAGGTGGTGGGCCGTCCGGAGTTCGACAAGATGCGGGCGCTGCACGACGCCATGCAGGGACGCGAGCGCGGCCAGCGTGCGGCGAGCCGGATCGTCGGCAGCATCGCCTACAACGCCATTCTTCTCGCGATTTTCGGAATCGCGATGGTGCTGTTCAGGCCGCAGCTCTACCAGTCGTTCAGGTCGCTCTCGCTGTTCGCCGCGGTGTACCTGCTGGTGTTGATCGCGGCCGCCATCGCCTCGCACTGGCGACCGGTGCATCCCGAACTGGTGCCCGTAGCGCTCGCGGCGATCATCTTCAGCGTGCTCTTCGACCCGCGAATAAGCATGATCGCGGCGATGATACTCGCCGTGCTGGTGGGCGGACAGAGCGTATACAGGGGAACCAACGCGCTGTTCATCAACCTGGTGGGCGGTGCCGCGGCCGCGCTGAGTGTGCGAATCATCCTCAAGCGCGATCAGTCGTATCAGTACGTGATCACTATCGGGATCGCGTACATCTGCGCTGCGCTGGCGCTGGGGCTCACGCTGGGGTGGACCCCGATCGCGATCGCCAGCAGTGCGGGGCTCGGCATCCTCAACGCCATCGTTTCGGTGGTGTTCGCGATGTTCCTGGTGCCGCTGGCGGAGAAGTTCACCGGTATCACGACTCACCTGACGCTCATCGAGTACTCGGATCTCAACCGTCCGCTCCTGCGGCGGCTGAGCCTCGAGGCGCCCGGCACGTACGCGCACACCATCGCGATGGCCAACCTGGTGGAGGGCGCCTGCAACGCGATCGGCGCGAACGGCCTCCTCGGCCGGGTCGGCACGTACTACCACGACATCGGGAAGCTCAAGAAGCCCCAGTATTTCGTGGAGAACCAGGCGGGCGGCCGGAACCCGCACGACAAGCTCAAGCCCGGCACCAGCGCCTCGATCATCCGGAACCACGTGCGCGAGGGGATGGAGCTGGCCACCGAGTACCACATTCCCCAGGCCATCGCGTCGTTCATCCCGCAGCACCACGGCACGTCGCCGATCGCCTACTTCCTGGAGAAGGCGAAGGAGCGCGATGGAGGTCTGCCGTCGAACACGAGCGACTACGCGTATCCCGGACCGATTCCGCAGACGGCGGAGACCGCGGTCTGCATGCTCGCCGACGGCGTGGAGGCAGCGGTGCGGGTACTCACGGATCCGACGCCGGTGCGCATACGCGAGGTGATCGACCACATAGTGCGCCAGAAGATGGAGCAGGGTCAGCTTCGCGACGCGCCGCTGACGCTGCGCCAGCTCGACATCATCAAGGCGCAGTTCGAGCGCATGCTCGTGGGGATGTACCACAGCCGGATCGACTATCCCTCCGCCAGCGGAGGGGTCAACTCCGAGTTCGCGCAGGCATGAGCATCGCCGTGGACGTAGCGCTGCAGAGCGGACGCATCCCCCTGTCACGCGAACGGGTCGTGCGCATCGCATCGCACGTGATTCGGGCCGAGCGTGTGCGCGATGCCTGCCTCTCGATCACCTTCGTGTCCAACCGCTCGATCGCCGCACTGAACCGGCGGCACCTCGGTCGTTCCGGCGCGACGGATGTGATCTCGTTCGAGCTGGGGAACGGAGCGGCCGGGGCACCCGTGGTGGGCGACGTCTACATCGCGCCCGACGTAGCCCGCGCCAACGCGCGCGAACTGGGAATCCCGGTCGCGGAGGAGCTGGCACGACTGGTTGTGCACGGCACACTGCACGCGCTGGGACATTCGCATCCGGAGGGCTCGCGAGAGGAACGCTCGGCTTCGCCGATGTGGAAGCTTCAGGAGCGTCTGCTGCGTGCGTCGTTCGCGGGGAGCGGCGCGACGCGGAGGAGCACGAGCGGATGAGCGTGGTGTATGGCGTGGTCTCGCTCATCGCACTGGTGTGTGGCGCGCTCACGGCTGCCGCGGACGGCGCTCTGCTGGCCGCCGCATCGACGCAGCCGAACGGCGCCGAAGGGCCGACCGGCGGCGTGCGCAACATCACGCACAGGTCGCTCTCCAGCGCGCGATTGTTCACACACCTCATCGCCGCCGCTGCGGGCGCCGCTGCACTCGTCGGGGTCGCGCAGGAGCCTGGCGAAGCGGTCATGGCGGCCGTTCTGGTCGCGCTGGTGGTCGTCGCGTTCGGCGAGGTCATTCCGCGCGCGGTGGGAGATGCCATAGGACCGCGCTCTCCCGACGGGCTGCACGCCGTGGCACGCGCGGCAGATCGTGTGATGCGGCCGGTGGTCGCCCTCGGACTGCGGATGGATCGTGCGCTCCGGCGAGTTCTCCCGCCCGCCCGCACCGCGAACGGCGAACGCGAGCCGGCAGGCGAACAATTCACGCAGGCGGTGCGCAGCGATTCGAATACCACCGTCGACCAGCGCGCCATTCTCCATCGTATCTTCTCGCTCGGCGACACCGAAGTGCACGAGATAATGATGCCGCGGGTGGACATCCTCGGTATCGAACAATCCACACCCTGGTC
>JBIQLU010000027.1:3568-5529 GCA_044463985.1 Gemmatimonas aurantiaca
AGATAATGATGCCGCGGGTGGACATCCTCGGTATCGAACAATCCACACCCTGGTCCGAGGTGGTCGACCGCGTCCGCAGCTCGCAGCACGCGCGACTCCCCGTGTACGAAAAGACACTCGACCGTGTGCTTGGCCTGCTCTTCGCCAAGGATCTTCTGGGAGCCGTCGTAGCGGATCGCGAGCCGACTGGAGGATGGCAGACACTCGTTCGGCCGGCGCTCTTCATACCGGAGAGCAAGACGATCGACAGCCAGTTGCGCGACTTCAAGGCGTCGGGAAGTCATCTCGCCATCGTGGTGGACGAGTACGGTGGTACGGCCGGGCTGATCACCATCGAGGATATTCTCGAGGAGATCGTGGGTGACATCCGCGACGAGTACGACACCGAGGAGCCGGAGATCGAGTCGGAGGAAGGGAAGCGCTTCTGGGTCGCGGGGCGCGTGCCGCTGGACGAGCTCTCCGAATTGCTCGGCACTCCCATGGAGCGCGACGATGTGAGCACCGTCGGCGGGCTGATCTTCGAGCTGGTGGGACACGTCCCCCGCGCGGGACAGGAGCTCCAGCTCGACGGCTACCGCGTGGTGGTGGAGCGCGTGGTTCGACGCAGAATCGAACGCGTCTACTTCGAGCGGCTCGAAGTCGCCGCGGGGAGCGGCAAGTGATGGTGCTGCTCGCCCCGATTCTCCTGGCGCTGCTCCTCGTGGCGTGGCTCACCGCCGCTGCCACGGCAGTCCGCTCGGTGAGTCGTATCTGGCTGCGACACTGGGCGGAGCGCCAGCTCGGCGGCTCCGTGACCGAGGCTTATCTGGCGCAGCCGCAGCGCCTCCTTCTGGCGTCGGCCACCATGACGGCGCTCGCAGTGGCGCTCGTGGGTACTGTGCTGGGCACCCGCTCGGGGAGCGAGCCGGCGGAACTCGCGGTGGCGGTGTTCGCGACCGCGTTCGTGTTCCTCTTCCTCGGTCAACTCGTACCGCGCGCCGTAGGTCGGCACTGGGCGTCGCAACTGATCCCGGTGCTCCTGCCGCCTCTGCACGCGTCCGAGTTTCTGCTCGGCCCTCTGATTCGCGGCTCCGAGCGACTGGTGAGCGTGGTGTTCGCGCGTCAGCCGGAAGATGAGAGCTCCGCTCGCGGCGGACTCCAGACTCTCCTCCGCGAAGGCGAGCTGGAGGGAATAGGCGAGCCCGAGGAGATCGAGATCATCACCGGCGTCGTCGAATTCGGCGAGAAGACGCTGCGCGATGTGATGACGCCGCGTACCGACGTGTTCGCGCTCGACGAATCGACTCCTCCCGAGGAGATGGCGCGGGCCATCGCGAAGTCCGGCTACAGTCGCGTGCCGCTGTTTCGCGATTCGCTGGACGAGGTGGTCGGGATGGTTCACGTCTTCGACGTCCTGCGTGCGGGTGCGGAAACCAGGCCGTTCGTGCACGAAGTGACTCATGCTCCGGCATCCAAGCACTGCGGCGAGATGCTCGTCGAGATGCTTCGCGGCCAGCGGCATCTCGTCGTGGTGCTCGACGAATTCGGCGGCACCGCAGGAATCGTCACGCTCGAGGACGTGCTGGAGGAGATCGTGGGTGACATTCGCGACGAGCACGACGATCCGCTGCCCGAGAGCGTGGATGGGAGCGGGCCCGGTAGCGCGGCCATCGTAGAGGCATCCACTCCACTCGATGAAGTGTGCCGCCGCTTCGGCACGGAGGCGGCGGCGGGAGGCGATCTCGCGGCCGCCGGTCACGCGTCGTCGCTCGGCGGTGCCGTGGTAAGAGCGCTGGGCAGGATCCCCACACTGGGCGAGCGCTTCCGCCTGGGAGATCTCGAGCTCACGGTCATCGAGGCGGAGCCTTCGCGAGTGCTTCGAATCCTCGTGCAGCGCTCGGCACCGACACGCTCGCTCGCAATCGAACGGGTTCGCTGACGTGCGGGCCTTCTACGTATTCTGGCGGCTCTTCCCGTTCGTG
>JBIQLU010000027.1:5629-18796 GCA_044463985.1 Gemmatimonas aurantiaca
CGGGTTCGCTGACGTGCGGGCCTTCTACGTATTCTGGCGGCTCTTCCCGTTCGTGGTTCTCTTCGTTCGCGACCGGCGCCGCTGGTTCCTGATGGGCGGACGCCGCAAGGTGAGCGAGGAAGAGCACCGGCATCGCGCCGAGCGTCTCACCACCACTGTAGCCGCGCTCGGGCCGACGTTCATCAAGCTCGCGCAGGTCTTCGCATCGCGCGCCGACATCCTGCCGGAGCCGTATCTGAGCGAGGTCGGACGGCTCACCGACAGGGTGCCGCCGCTGCCTTCGAGCGCGATCGAGGAAGTAATCGTGAGCGAGTTGGGACGGCCGGTGCGGGAGATCTTCGACAGGTTCGACCCGGACCCGCTTGCAGCCGCGTCGCTGGGCCAGGTGCACCGGGCCGCGCTCGGAGAACGCGAAGTGGTGGTGAAGGTGCTGCGCCCCGGAGTCGAAGAGCTCGTGGCGGTGGACCTGGACGCGGCCTTCCGCATCCTGTCCTTCGTGAACGTGCTCTTCCCGAATCATCACACGCGCGCCATCACGACGATCGTTCGCGAGTTCGCGCGGCGCATCGACGAGGAGATGGACTTCCGCGCGGAAGCACGGCACGCGGATCAGATCCGGGCGAACTTCGCGGACGATTCCAGAGTCGCGGTGCCCGAAGTCGTGGGCGGCCTGACATCGCGGCGTGTGCTCGTGCTGCAATACATGACCGGGACGAAGATAGACCGGCTGCAGGAACGCATCGCCTCCGGTGACATATCGCTCTCGCACCTTCTCGAGACGATCGTCGAGGTGTACGCGCAGATGATGCTGGTGGATGGCCTCTTCCACGCAGACCCTCACCCCGGGAACCTGCTGGTTGCGGAGGACGGCACGCTCGTATTGCTCGACTTCGGGATGGTGGTTCGCGTCGAACGCGAGACACGGCTGGCGCTCATCCAGACGATCCTCGCAGCCGTGCGCCAGGACGTGGACGCAGTGGTTGCCGGCTTCTACGAGCTGGGGCTGCTCGACCCCGAGGTGGACCGCGGTACGGTACGCGACGCGGCGCGGGCGCTGATGTCGATCGCGTTCACGCCCGACGCACAGCCCCGGCAGATTCAGCGAATCGTGAACGAGGTGCTGTCGACCTTCTACCGCTGGCCGATCGTGCTGCCGAGCGAGCTGGTATATCTGGGACGCGCCGCCGCGCTGGCGGAGGGGATCGGGATGCGCTACGACCCCAACTTCAATTCGGTGCAGTTCGCGTCACCGATCCTGAAGGCGATGGGGAGCCGGCTCATTGCCTCCGCCGTGGGTGACGATCCGCGCGAGCGAATGCAGGACGCACTCACCGAGATCGGTGCCATCGCGCGCGAACTGCGCGACATTCTCAGACGTGCCGGGCGCGACGAGCTCCGCGTGCGCGCGCATCCGCGCGACGTTCTCGAGCTGCAGCGATTCCTCGCCGGTCAGACGCGGCGCATCGCGCTCTGCCTGATGACCGGTGTACTCGCGATCGTCGGCGCGCTGGTATATCTGGCGGATCGCAACGTCTGGGTGCTCGTGCTCACCCTCGGCGCTGCGCTCGGCACTTTCGCGATACTGCTGCTGCTGCCGTGGCATCTCCTCTCGAACCCACTTCGCGGCTCGCGCCGCTGGCGCTGATGACGGATCCGTCCAACCCATCGAGACACGACCGACTGCTCGCGGACTTCGACGCCGGCTCGCCCGCCGCGCTCGCCCGGGCGGTGAGCATAGTCGAGAACCATCGAGCCGGCTTCGAGGAAGTGCTGGGACGGCTGCATCCGCGGCTCGGGCGCACCAGGCGGATCGGCCTCACCGGACCGCCCGGTGCGGGGAAGAGCACCCTCGGCATGCGGCTCGCCGGCGCGTGGCGTGCCGCCGGCCTCACCGTGGGAATCGTGGCGGTGGATCCTACGTCGCCGTTCACCGGCGGTGCTCTCCTGGGAGATCGCATCCGCATGGAGGAGATAGCGCTCGACCCCGGGGTCTTCATCAGATCCATGGGCACCCGTGGGTCGCTCGGCGGCCTCGCCTCCGCCACTCGCGAGGTCGTGGACGTACTCGACGCCTTCGGTTTCGATCGCGTTCTCGTCGAGACGGTGGGGGTCGGACAGAGCGAACTCGACATCGCACGCATAGCCGACAGCACGGCGGTGGTGCTCGTGCCGGAATCGGGAGACGCGATCCAGACCATGAAGGCAGGGCTGATGGAGATCGCCGATGTCTTCGTGGTGAACAAGTCCGACAGGCCGGGCGCCGAGCGGCTGCGCCACGAGATCGAGATCACTATCGGTCTGCGCATGGGGCAGAGCCATCGCGAAGTGCCGGGTCATCACGGCGTGCAGCACAGAGTGCGGCGGAAGGGCGAGGAGCGGCCGATCAGGAACCCGGCGTTCGCTGCGCGCAGCGCCGCTGCGAGCGATGACACGGATCAGTGGACGCCGCGCGTGCTCGCGACGATCGCCGACAAGGGTGAAGGAGTGGAGGAGCTCGTGAAGGCCTTCGACAGGCACTTCGATTATCTTGAAAAGAGCGGGATGCTGCGCTCGCGCCGTCGGCAGCGGCTTCGCGAGCGCGTGGTGGAAGTGGTGGAACGCAGGGTGCGCGAGCGGCTCTGGAGCGACCACGGCACGAACGCCTGGCTCGACGAAGCGCTTCCGGCACTCGATGCCGGCACCATCACCCCGTTCGCCGCCGCGGAGGCGCTGCTCGATCGGAGCGCCGGCCTGCTCACGCGAGCGGTCCGCTCGTGAGCGGTGTGGAAGACTCGACGGAGGAGAGCATGACTTCTACGGACAAGCTCGAGCGGGTGGATGGGGAGGGAGCGGAGAGCGAGAACGAAGAGCTGACGCGGCTTCGCGCGGAAGTCGCGGCCTGGCGCGCGCTGTACGACGCGGGTCGCAAGCGCGACATCGCCTTCACCAACTCCGCCGGCGAGGTGCAGCCGCTCTACACGGCGCTCGACACCGTCGACCTGGATCCTGCCGTCGACGGAACGCCGGGAAGTTTCCCGTTCACGCGCGGCATCCACGCGACCGGCTACCGTGGGCGACTCTGGACCATGCGCCAGTTCGCCGGATTCGGGAGCGCGCGCGACACGAATCAGCGCTACAAGTATCTGCTCGAGCATGGACAGACGGGACTCTCCGTCGCCTTCGATTTCCCCACGTTGATGGGTTACGACTCCGATCATCCTCGCTCGGAGGGCGAGGTCGGGAAGTGCGGTGTCGCGATATCCAGCACGGCCGACATGGAGATGCTCTTCGAGGGGATTCCGCTCGATGAGGTGTCGGTCTCGATGACCATCA
The DNA here is from genome assembly GCA_044463985.1 of Gemmatimonas aurantiaca. Classification (GTDB taxonomy): domain Bacteria; phylum Gemmatimonadota; class Gemmatimonadetes; order Gemmatimonadales; family Gemmatimonadaceae; genus JADGGM01. Next base: position 8,942 of record JBIQLU010000027.1, read on the forward strand.
ACGGACCGGCGCTGATCCTCTACTGCTTCTTCATCGCGGCCGCCGAGCGACAGGGCGTGCCATCCGGGAAGCTGCGCGGCACGATCCAGAACGACATCCTCAAGGAGTACATGGCGCAGCACGCGTGGATCTACCCGATAGAACCCGCGCTTCGCCTCATCATCGATGGCTTCGAGTGGTCGGCCGCGCACGCGCCGCAGTGGAACACGATCTCCATCTCCGGCTACCACATTCGCGAGGCGGGCTCCACGGCGGTCCAGGAGCTGGCATTCACGCTGGCCGACGGCTTCACGTACGTCGAGAAGGGAATCGAGCGCGGACTCGCGGTGGATGACTTCGCGCCGCGCCTTTCGTTCTTCTGGGACATCCACAACGACTTCTTCGAGGAGGTCGCCAAGCTGCGAGCCGCGCGCCGCATCTGGGCGAAGCGGATGCGCGAGAAGTACGGCGCGCGCGATCCGCGGTCGTGGATGATGCGCTTCCATTCGCAGACCGCTGGCGTGACCCTCACCGCGCAGCAGCCGATGAACAACATCGTGCGGGTGGCGTACCAGGCGATGGCGGCGGTTCTGGGAGGTACCCAGTCGCTGCACACCAATTCGATGGACGAGACGCTCGCGCTCCCCACGGAGCAGGCGGTGCAGGTGGCGCTCCGCACGCAGCAGATCCTGGCGTACGAGACCGGCGTCCCCAACGTCACCGACCCTCTGGGCGGCTCGTACTACGTGGAGTCGCTCACCGACGAGATGGAGCGCGGGGCCGAGGAGATCTTCGGCGACATAGAGCGTGCCGGTGGCGTGGCGCGGGCGCTCGAGTCCGGGTGGCTGCAGCGCCGCATCGCGGAGTCGGCGATGCGCCAGCAATGGGAGATGGAGCAGCACCGGAAGGTGGTGGTGGGAGTGAACGAGCTGGTCACGGAAGAGCCGGAGCTCACCATCCCGCTCCTCAGGATCGGCGAGGATACGGAGCACGAGCAGCGGGCACGGCTCGCCAGGCTGCGCGCCACTCGTGACGCGGCGCGCTACGAGAAGGCGATCGCGAGCCTGCGCGACGCCGCACGAACCGACGCCAATCTCATTCCGTTCATCCTCGACGCCGCGCGCGCCGACGCCACTCTCTACGAGATCCGCGCCGCGATGGAAGAGGTGTTCGGCGCTTATCGCGAACCGGTGTTCTTCTGAGAGCGCGCCCGCGAGTGACGCCGCGCGCCGAGTGGTGGGAGTCGTATTTCGACGAACGCTACCTCTCCGAATATTCTCCGCTGTTCTCGCTGGAGAGCGATCGCCGCGAAGTCGCCAGGCTGGTGGAGCTGCTTCCGCTCCCCGTCGGGTCGCGCGTACTGGATGTCCCGTGCGGCCAGGGAAGGCACTCGCACCTGCTCGCCGAAGCGGGGTTCGACACCACCGGTCTCGACTTCTCGGATCACCTGCTCAAACGCGCGCGCGAGCGCGGCACCGGATCGCGCCTTCGCTACGTGAAGGGCGACATGCGTCGCCTCCCCAGACGCTGGGCCGGTCGCTTCGACGCGGTCGTCAACCTCTTCACCTCCTTCGGATTCTTCCAGAACCCGGCCGACGACCTGCGTACCATCGCCGAGTTCGCGCGTGTGCTGCGCCCCGGTGGATTTCTCGTGTGGCACGGTGCCAGTCGCGATGGCGTGATGAGCGGCTTCCTCGACCGCGACTGGTGGCGCGCGAGCGATGGCAGGATGGTGGCGCACGAGCGCACTTTCGATCCGCTGTCCGGCGTGCTGACCATCCGTGTGGACTGGAGCGACCAGACCAGTTCCGGAGATCGCGATCATCGCATCCGGCTCTACAGCGCCACGCACCTCACCGAAATGCTGGCAGACGCGGGTCTCGTCACCACCGAGGCATACGACTCCTGGAACGATGCGCCTCTCGTGCGCACGTCGTCCGAGATGCTTCTCGTGGCGAGGAAGGAGGAATTGTCGAGACCTCGGCGCAGACTGTAGACTTCCACAACTACTCAACCACCCAGACCAAGGTTCGCAAATGCAGCGACCCATTCGCGTGCTGATAGCCAAGCCCGGACTCGATGGCCACGATCGCGGGGCCAAGGTCGTCGCATCGGCGCTCCGGGACGCGGGGATGGAAGTGATATACACCGGGCTCCACCAGACGCCCGAGATGATCGCCAGCGCCGCCGTGCAGGAGGATGTCGACGTGGTAGGACTCTCCATTCTGAGCGGGGCGCACATGACTCTCTTCCCACGCGTGCAGCAGCTCCTGGCCGACGCGGGGCGTCCGGACATTCTGCTCACCGGCGGCGGCATCATCCCGAAGGAGGACATGGAAGAGCTGCACTCGCGAGGAATCGGGGAGCTCTTCGGGCCCGGGACGTCCACATCGGATCTGGTGGACTACATCAAGGCGTGGTTCACCGAGCGCGAGAAGCAGGAAGCATGAGCGTGGGCGCGCCTTCGCATACGCGACTGCGCGAGCTCTCGAGGGAGGTACGCGAGCTCGAGGCTACGCTGCGCGACGGCGGCGGCGCAGTGCGCATCGAGCGACAGCACTCCCAGGGGAAACTCACCGCGCGCGAAAGGGTCGCGAAGTTGTGCGATCCGGATACCCGCTTCCTGGAGATCGGACTGCTCGTCGCCTACGATCAGTACGATGGCCAGGCGCCAGCGGCGGGGGTAGTGACCGGCGTAGGGATCGTGGAGGGGCGCGAAGTGGTGGTGGTTGCCAACGACGCCACCGTGAAGGCCGGCTCCTGGTGGCCCGAGACCATCAAGAAGATTCTGCGCGCCCAGGAAGTCGCGATGCGCTGCCGCATACCGATCGTCTACCTCGTCGATTCGGCAGGGGTGAACCTTCCGTACCAGGGCGGGGTCTTCCCGGGGCAGTACGGGGCCGCGAGAATCTTCTATTACAACTCGATCATGCGGCGCTACCTGCGCATCCCGCAGTTCTCGGCGGTGATGGGACCGTGCATCGCCGGCGGCGCGTATCTCCCGGCGCTCTCCGACGTGATCATCATGGTCGAAGGAACGTCGTTCATGGGGCTCGGCGGGCCGAATCTCGTGAAGGGCGCGACAGGACAGGTGATAGATGCGGAGACGCTCGGCGGCGCCGTCACACACACGGAGATCTCCGGGGTTGCGCACTACCGCGCTGCCGATGACTCGGAGTGCCTGGTGAAGCTTCGCTCACTCGTCGCGCGCACCGGTCGTGAATGCGAACCCACCGCGCGCGGCGAGCACGCGAGCGCGGGCGAAGCTGCGGAATCGCTCTACGATCTCCTTCCGACCGATCACCGCATGTCGTACGACATGCACGCCGTACTCCGAACGATCGTGGACGGCGGCGAGGTCGAGGAGTTCCAGCCGAACCTCGCGCGCGAACTGATCTGCGGAGACGCCTCGATCGCCGGGATACCGGTGGGGATCATCGCGAACCATCGCGGCCTCATAAAGGGGCGTGACGGCGAGAGACCGCGATTCGGCGGGATCATCTACGCGGAGAGCGCCGAGAAGGCCGCGTATTTCATAGACCGCTGCGACCGCGAGCGTCTTCCGATTCTCTTCGTTCAGGACGTCTCGGGCTTCATGGTGGGTCCGGAGGCGGAGCACGCGGGGATAATCCGCGCTGGCGCGCGCTTCGTGGAAGCGATGGCCACGGCCACCGTGCCGAAGATCGTACTGACGGTGAATCACGCGTCCGGCGCCGGCTACTATGCCATGGCCGGGCAGGGCTTCGACCCCGACTTCATCTTCAGTTGGCCGACGGGCCGGATGGGAGTGATGGAGGGCGACGCGGCGGTACAGGCCGTGCACGGACCGGCTATCGAGCGCGCGCGGCAGAGCGGCACCCAGCCGCCGCCCGACGTGCACGAGTCCATCGAGGAGATGCGCGCCGACTACGATCGCCAGCTCGATGCACGCTACGCGGGCGCGCGCGGTTTCATAGACGCCATCGTATATCCCGAAGAAACGAGGGAGGTCATCGCGATGGCGCTCGCCGCATCGCTCAGCAATCCCGGACCGCATCTCGGTCCATTCGTTCTTCCCCCGAATCTGGATGGGAGGTCATGAGCCGCGTCGTACGAGTGGCGAGTGGGCAGGGCTTCTGGGGCGACTGGCTCGAGGCACCTCGCCGGCAGGTGGAGGGCGGGCCGATCGACTACCTCATGCTGGACTATCTGGCGGAGGTGACGATGTCGATTCTGCAGAAGCAGAAGGAACGTGATCCGCGCATGGGATACGCGCGCGACTTCATCGGCGCCATGGAAAGCGTCTTCCCCGCCGTGGCGGAGCGCGGCGTTCGCGTCGTGGCGAACGCGGGCGGCGTGAATCCGGTCGCGTGCGCCGACGCGCTGCGCGAGACGGCCCGGCGCGCCGGAGTCGCCGGAGCGCTGCGGATCGGCGTGATCACGGGCGACGACCTCCTTCCTCGTCTCGACGAGTTGATCGCATCCGGCCATCATCTCGCGAACATGGAGACCGGCGAGCCGCTCTCCACGGTGCGCGATCGCGTTCTCTCAGCGAACGCCTACATCGGCGCTTCGCCTATCGTGGAAGCGCTCGCGGGAGGGGCGAACGTGGTGATCACCGGCCGCTCCACCGACACGGCGCTCACGATGGCGCCGCTGCTCCACGAATTCGGCTGGGCGCGCGACGATTGGGACAGGCTCGCCGCCGGGATAGTGGCCGGCCACATCATCGAGTGCGGAGCACAGTGCTCCGGAGGCAACTGCCTGTACGAATGGCGTGACATACCGGACCTCGCGAACATCGGCTACCCGATAGTCGAAGCGCACGAGGATGGGAGCTTCGTCATCTACAAGCACCCCGGAACCGGCGGGCGGATCGACGTGCACAGCGTCACCGAACAGCTCGTCTACGAGATGGGCGATCCGCGCGAGTACATCACGCCCGACGTGATTGCCGATTTCACCAGCATCTGCGTCGCGGATGCGGGGGAGAATCGCGTGCGCGTTTACGGAGTGCGCGGCCGGCCACCAACGGACAAGCTCAAGGTCTCCATCGCCTATCGCGCCGGGTTCAAGGCGACGGGAACGCTGGTGTATGCCTGGCCCGACGCGCTCGAGAAGGCGCAGCTCGCGGACAGGGTACTGCGTGAGCGGCTGGACGCGCTCGGGCTTCGCTTCGACGAGATCCATACCGAGTTCCTGGGCGTCTCCGCCACGCACGGTGCGCTCGCGGGCGAAGTGCCGGATGCGCCGGAAGTCCAGCTCAGAATCGGCGTGCGGGGGAGCGACCGTCCTTCGGTGGAGCGGTTCACCAGGGAGATAGCACCGCTGGTTCTGAACGGCCCGCCCAGCGTAACGGGCTTCGCGGGCGGAAGACCGAAGGTGGAGGAAGTCGTAGCCTACTGGCCGGCGCTGGTCGACAAGAGCGTCGTCACCACGAGCGTGAGCGTGGAGTGAACATGAAGATCCAACTGCTCGACATCGCGCACGCGCGCTCGGGTGACAAGGGCGACACCGCCAATGTGGGAGTGATAGCGCTGCGGCCGGAGTGGTTCCCGGTTCTCCAGCTCTTTCTCACGAAGGAGCGCGTAGCAGCGCATTTCGCCGGTGCGATCACCGGAGAGGTCGAGCGCTTCGAGCTTCCCAACCTCGGAGCGGTGAACTTCCTCCTGCACGGTGCGCTCGGCGGCGGCGGTACGCTGTCGCTCAAGACCGATGCACAGGGGAAGGTCTTTTCCACGGCGATGCTTCGCATGGTGCTCGACATACCCGACGGAATCGCGGCTCGCTACCATCTGCCGGCGGCATCTACGTGAAGCGGATCCGCGTCGAGACGGTGAACGGGATCGGCCGGCTCACACTCGCGCGCCCGGAAAAGAAGAACGCGCTCGACGAGCTGGCGGCAACGGAGCTCGGCGATGCGCTGGACGCCTTCGCCGCCGACGACGCGGTGCGCGTCGTGCTGCTCGGCGCGGATGGCAGGGACTTCTGCGCCGGTGCGGATCTCGCGGCGCTCGAGCGCGCCATCGATGCCGACCCCGGCGCACAGCATCGCGATGCGGAGGCGTTGGGAAACGTCTTCCGGAAGATGCGCCGCCTCCCGCAACCCGTGGTCGCCGCGGTGCGGGGGCGGGCGCTCGCGGGAGGTGCGGGACTCGCCACCGCATGTGACATCGTGCTGGCCAGCGACGAAGCGCGTTTCGGTTATCCCGAGGTCGGCGTGGGCTTCGTGCCGGCGATGGTGATGACGATGCTGCGTCGAGCGGCCGGAGAGAAGCGCGCCTTCGAGCTGGTGGCCACGGCCCGGGTGATCGACGCGCGGGAGGCACTGTCCATCGGCCTGGTGAGCTCGATCGTTTCCGAATCGAACTTCGAGGCGGAAGTGGAAGCAGTCGTCACGCGCCTGGCGAAGGCGCCGCCGGCGGCGTTGCGCCTCACCAAGCGGTTGTTCTACGATCTCGACTCCCTCGACTTCGATGCCGGCATCTCGCTCGGTGAGCGAGTCAACGTCGAAGCGAGGGCCACCAGTGAATTCCGCGATGGCGTTCGCCGGTTCGTTGCGCGGGGGAAGGGGGGCTCGTGAAAACCGTCGACGTTCTGAAGGTGGTGCTCGTACTCGTGGCGTTGTCCCTCTGGGCATACGGCATCCGCACCAATCGCAACGGTACCATGCTCGCGGGAGTCGCTTTCGTAGTGGCAGCCTTCCTGCTGCGTTTCCTGCCGAAGGGGAAGGAGCGGTAGAAGCACAGGGCGGCCCGCATCGGGTGCGGGTCTCGAATCGTCGGCGCTCCGGCTCGAGTGGCGCAGCGGTTCGCTTGTTGCTCCTGAATCGAGTACGTTATCGCCCGGAGGACACGCCCATGGCAGAGACCAAGCGACGCCGCCGCCGGCCAGCGCCGGTGGAGATCAGCCCGTCCGAGCAGGACCGCGACATCCTCGATCAGTACTTCGCCGAGGTGAGCCGGTATCCGCTCCTCAACGCCGAGGAAGAGAAGGCGCTGGCTCGGCGCGTCCAGCGCGGCGACCACGACGCGATGGAGGAGCTCGTCCGGCGCAACCTGCGTTTCGTGGTCTCCGTGGCGAAGAAATACCAGAACCGCGGCCTTCCACTCATCGATCTCATCGGTGAAGGGAATGTGGGTCTGATGACGGCGGCTCGGAAGTTCGACCCCGATCAGGGAGTGAAGTTCATCTCCTACGCCGTATGGTGGATACGCCAGGCGATACTGGCGTCGCTGGCGCGTCAGGGTCGAACGGTTCGCGTCCCGCTCAATCGCACCGCTGATCTTTCGCGCGTCATACGCGCCACCTCGCTGCTGCGCGACAAGTTCGGCCGCGAGCCAACCCCCGAGGAACTCTCGCAGCTCACGGGCATCTCTCCCGAAATAGTCGCCGCCCTCTCTACTCTGAACACCGCCGAGGTTCGCCTCGACGCGGCAGCAGGGAAGGACAGCGACCGTGCGCTGATCGAGCGGTTCGCGATGGATGAGCTCCCGAGCACCGAGGAGCAGGTGCTCGACCGCTTCCGCAACGCGGAGCTGGAGCGAGCGCTCTCCACGCTCCCTCCCCGCGATGCACGCATCCTGCGGCTGTACTTCGGACTCGAGGGAGACCGCGAGCACACGCTCGACGAGATAGGCAAGCTCCTCGGCGTCACGCGCGAGCGTGTACGCCAGCTCCGGGATCGCGCGCTCCGGAGACTCCGCGAGGGATCCGTGGGCGATGCACTGAGAGATCTCTCGGCGGCTTGATGGTTCAGCCGCCTCCCACGTCCTTGCCGACCACGTAGAAGTTCTCGTCCACCCGAATCGCTCCCGCGGCACCCGCCGGGAGCGCGGTCGACTTCCACGACTGCGTGGGCTCCAGTCGAAGCGCCTGACCGTTCGAGAGCAATACCTTCACCGGCATCGCGAAGCCGGCGACCACGTCGGCCCAGCGATACGACAGCGAGTCGTGCTCGACGCGATACTCCAGGACGGGAATCTTCGTGGTCTCGAGGTACTGCTCGAAAACCTTGCTCAGATCGATGCCGGCCTGCTTGCTGATGTAGTTCCGTATCTGTTCGCCGCTCACCGTCTGGTGGTAGAAGGTGGAGTTGAGGCCGCGAAGGATGCCGCGCCATTTCTCATCGTTGTCGATGATCTGGCGGATGGTGTGCAGCATGCTTCCGCCCTTGTAGTACATGTCGCCGGAGCCTTCGCTGTTCACGCCGAAATGGCCCACGATCGGCGCATCGTTCCGGATGTTCTGGCGGCTGCCGATGATGTATTTCGCGCCCGACTCCTTCCCGGCCTGGCACTCCTCGTAGATCCCCTCCGCGTAGTTCGCGAAGCTCTCGTGGATCCACATGTCGGCGGCATCCTTGTCGGTGATGTTGTTGCCCCACCACTCGTGCGCGCTCTCGTGAACGATGATGAAGTCCCACTTCATGCCGAGTCCGGTGCCGGACAGATCGCGTCCGAGGTAGCCGTTCAGGTAGTGGTTGCCGTACGCCACGGCGCTCTGGTGCTCCATCCCCAGGTGCGGCGCCTCCACCAGCTTGTAACCGTCCTCGTACCAGGGGTAGGGCCCGAACCAGTGCTCGAAGCAGGCGAGCATCGACTTCGCCTGCTGGAACTGCGCGCGCGCGGTATCGAGATGGTACGCGAGCGGATAGAAGTCGAGCGTCAGCTTCCCCTTCTCACCGTCGAACGTCTCGCTGAAATGCGCGTAGCTCCCCGCGTTCACGGCCACGTTGTAGCCGTTGATCGGATTGGAAACGAACCACTCGTACGTGGTGGATCCGTCCGCGTTGCGAGTCGTGGACCGGAGCCGGCCGTTGGAGACGTCGATCATGGGGTCGGGCACCGTGATCGCCACGCGCTGGCTGTCCGGTTCGTCGGCGTTGAGGTCCTTCATCGGCCACCAGACGCTCGCGCCGAGTCCCTCGTTGGCGGTCGCCACCCAGCGATTCCCGAGACTGTCGTGCGCCCAGATGAAGCCACCGTCCCAGGGCGGACGCTTCGCGGCCTTGGGTTTCCCGTGGTAATACACCGTAACCGTTTTCGAGTCGCCCGCCTTCTGCGGTGAGGCCAGCCGCACGAAGAACGCGTTGCCGTCGCGGCGGTACTCCAGCGACCGCCCGTCCTGCACCATGCTGTCGACTTCCATCGGAAGCTGGAGATCGATCTGCATCTCGCTCGCCGGCTGCAGCACGCGATACGTGATCCCGTTGTGTCCGACGATCGAGCTGTCGGTCGGGTTCACCTTCACATGCAGGTCGTAGAAGGTGGCATCCCACCACGCACGTCCCGGCCCGTTCGAGCCCCTCAGAGTATCGGCGTGGGTGAAGTGCGCGTTCTGCTGCGCGCGGGCCGTGCCAGCCATCGCGAGCTGGGCGACTGTCATGAGAGCCGCGAGTGCGGCGAGTTTGCGCATGCCAGATCGGGTGGTAGGGGTCGGGTGGAAGGATGGAAGCCGTTGGTCGAAGTTACTCGCCGGGCGAGGCGCGATCCAACGCCCGCCCGCCCCGGGCGCGTACTTCCGGAAGGTCTGCACGGCGCGTAAGATCGGCGGCAGCCGTCCCACGCGGCCAGTTTCGATCCCACATGTCATGAGGTCAGTCATGCGGCGTTACCCCGTCGTTCTTTCGCTGTTCCTGGCGCTGGTCCTGCTCACTCCGCGTGGCGGGGTCCTCGCCCAGACACCAGGTCGGGCCGCAGCGGGCGGCGATTCGAGCTTCCTCGTTCCCGGGCGCGACCCGAATCAGCCGATCGATGAGGCGTACACGAAGAAGATCCACGAATACACGACCGAGCCGTTCTTCCTCTCGCCGCTGGTGGACTACCTCCCGGCGTCGAAGACGGTGCCGACTCCAGCGGCCGTGCTGGGCGACATCGCCGGAGCTCCCACGAAGCT
>JBIQLU010000027.1:18896-27156 GCA_044463985.1 Gemmatimonas aurantiaca
GCGGGCGCGACGCCGATCTACTACATAACCGGCACCATACATTCGCCGGAAACCGGCGCGCCGACCGCGCTGATGGAGCTCGCGTACAGGCTCGCAGTGGATGAGAGCCCGTACATCCGCAACATCCGCGACCATCTCATCACGCTCATCACTCCGATCGTCGAGGTGGACGGGCGCGATCGGCAGGTGGATGTCTTCCGCTGGCACATGGCGAACCCGGGCAAGACCTACCCGCGGCTCGTCTACTGGGGTCACTACGTAGCGCACGACAACAATCGCGATGCGATGGGGCTCACGCTCAATCTCTCGCAGAACGTTCTCGACACGTACGTGGGCTTCAAGGCGCAGCTCCTGCACGATCTGCACGAGTCGGTGCCCTATCTCTACGACAACACCATCGGCGACGGACCGTACAACGCCTGGCTCGATCCGCTTCTCACGAACGAGTGGCAGATGATCGGGTGGCACAACGTGCAGGAGATGACCCGCATGGGAATGCCGGGCGTCTTCGCGCACGGTGACTTCGATACCTGGTCGCCCGGCTATCTCATGTTCATGGCCGCCACGCACAACGGCATCAGCCGCCTGTACGAGACCTTCGGAAATGGGGGTACGGCCGAGACGCAGGAGCGCACGCTCGGCGCCGACGAGACGTCGAGAACCTGGTTCCGCCAGAATCCGCCGCTCCCTCGCGTCATGTGGTCGCTCCGTAACAACAACAACTACGAGCAGACCGGCGTGCTCGTCTCGCTCGCGTACTTCGCGAACAACCGCAGGCAGTTCCTCGAGAATTTCTACGAGAAGAGCAAGCGCTCGGTGCTGAAGGCGCGCACGGAAGGTCCCGCCGCGTACGTCTTCCCGGCGACCGATTCGCGCGCGGGAGCACAGGCCGACCTCCTTCGCATCCTGCAGAAGCAGCACGTGGAAATTTCACGAGCCACCGCGCCGTTCACCGTGACACTCCCAGCCACGAGCCGCGTGGGGAAGGCCGACAGCGCAGGAAAGGGAGGCGCCGACACGGCCGCCGCCCGCACCCGCACCTTCCCGGCGGGGAGCTACATCGTTCGCATGGATCAGCCGTACTCGCGCATCGCCGACGCACTGCTCGACTACCAGTACTGGAGCCCGGACGACCCGCAGAAGAATCCATACGACGACACCGGCTGGACTTTCCCCGAGGCCTTCGATGTGCCGGCGTTGCGGATCACCGACACGACAGTGCTGCACGCGCGGATGGAGCAGGTGAAGGACTCGATCCGTGCGCCGGGTGGGGTATCGGGGAGCGGCGCGCTCTTCGCCATCGCGCACAATGGTGACAACGCGCTGATCACGCTCCGCTACCGCCTGCCGAACGCCGACATCCAGATGGCCGAGGAACCGTTCGATGCTGGCGGCCGCCACTACGATCGCGGTTCGTTCCTCATTCGCGGCGTTTCCGGCTCAGATCTCGATGCCGCCGCGAAGGAGCTCGGACTGCGTGCGACGGCGCTCGCATCCGCGCCGCGTGTCGCGACTCACCCGGCACGCGCGCCGCGGGTGGCCATTCTGCACACGTGGCTGGGCACGCAAACAGAGGGCTGGTGGCGCCAGGCGTTCGACAAACTGAAGATACCGTTCGACTACATCAGCGTTCAGGACGTGTCGCGCACGCCGGAGCTGCGGTCGAAGTACGACGTGGTGATCTTCCCGCCGGCCGGCGGAAGCGGCATGGCGATCATCGATGGGATGCCCATGTGGCGCAACCCGATGCCATGGAAGAAGACCGAGCTCACTCCCAACATCGGCGTCATCGACGAGACCGATGACATGCGACCGGGGCTTGGCCTCGGAGGGCTCGACAACCTGCGGCGCTTCGTCGCCGCGGGTGGCGTTCTGATCGGAGTCGAGAACAGCGCGGAGTTCGCCGTGGACTTCGGCCTGACCAGCGGCGTCAGTACCCACAGCGCGCGCCGCGGTCAGGTGGTTGGAAGCTTCCTGCGCACGAACACCGTGGATGACGCCAGCCCGATAGCCTATGGCATCGGCGATTCTCTCGCCGTCTACAGCGGCGACGGCTCGAGCTTCGGCGTGAGCAACACGGCTTCCGGCCGGAGCTTCGGCGGCGGCGGTGATGGCGAGAGAGCTACCGGCCGTGGTACCGCGAAGGATCCCGACGTGGTGCAGGGGAGACCGGCGCTCCAGCCACAATTCGAAGCGCCGGACCGAGCGCCCGTGAAGCCGTGGCAGGCGGCCCCGATCACCGACGAACAGCTCCGCTACCCCATCAACATCATCCCGCCCGACCAGCGTCCCCGCGTCATTCTCCGCTTCGCGGACGCCAGCGGACTGCTCGTGTCGGGGCTGCTCGATGGCGGCACGGGGATAGCCCAGCGCCCGGTCGTCGTGGACGTCCCGATGCAGAAGGGACACGTGGTGCTCTTCGCCAACAATCCGATCTGGCGCGGAGAGACGATCGGCAGCTACCCGCTCGTGTTCAACACGCTGCTCAGCTTCGACAACCTCGACGCGGGCCGGAAGCTGGACGATCGCTGACGGCGCCTGACCGTGACCCGGGCACTTCGCGAGCGGCCGGACAAACAGGAGAGCGGGGCGTGGTACCGATTCGGTACCACGCCCCGCTCTTTCGTGCGCCGCCGCGACTTTCGCGACTGCTAGCGCGGCACCTCTGCGCGATATCCCACCACCAGCGGACCGCCGTTCGCATCGCGCAGCTCGGGCCAGAGCTCGATCGAAGCGCCGTCGCCGAGCGCGAGTCGAAGTCCTTTCTGCCCGAGGTCGGCCGGGAGCGTTCCGGGTGACACGATCTCACCGGGAGGAATCTCGTCCAGCGCCGACTGCGCCACGTCGCCGTAGATGCGCGGAAGCGTGGCGCGAACGATCCGGTCGAACTTGTCGCGCCGCCGAGTGCGGGCCTGGGGAACATCGAAGTGAACGGTGACGGAGCGCCCGTCGCGAACGGCAAAGAGCCCGTCACCCAACTCCGTTCGTCCCTCGCTCACGAGAGGGGCGGCGGCCGCCGCATACGCGGGTTCCGGCGCGGCCGCGAGCGCGGGCGCACCCTCCGGCGAGTTCTTCACCGGCATCGTGACGCTGTCCGTCACCAGCGCTCCCGGGGAGCTCTCCACGGGCGGGGTGGCGACGTTCACGCTCTGCTGACCATCGCCTCGTGCCGCGAAGAGCTGACGTCCCTGCAGCGCGCCAGCGGCGCTCGTGGCGGCCACGCCGACCACCGCCAGCGTGAGGATCACCGCCCCTCCCTTGAGCGAGGTACTGAGCGCGCGTCGGCGGCGTGCGACGCGCGCCTCGTGGCGGCAGCGGAGACAGACAGTCGTTCCGGGACGACGCTCGTGCGTGCAGGGTGCTGGCGCGGATGGTGACATCGCTGAATCAGTGGCGGCGGGGGTGCCGGGGGGGAGAGAGTTCCTTCCCCGACTTTCGTGTGCGCGCCGGCCGCGCTCTCGACCGGCGGCGTGCGATCACTCTCTATAGCCCTGACGAATCACTGGCCGGCAGGCAACCCTTCGAGGTTTTCCGCGGAAACCGGTTTCGTTAGCTTTCGAGCACCATGCAACTTCCCGTCGTTCCCGAGCTTCTCGCACCGGCCGGCTCACTCGAGGCCGCGCGCGCGGCGCTCGCGAACGGAGCCGACGCGATCTACCTGGGCGCCGAACGTTTCAACGCGCGCGACGAAGGCGCGCACCTCTCCCTGGACGACCTCGCGGAGGCGTGCCGGCTGGCGCGCGCACGGGGAAGCCGGGTGTACCTCACGCTCAACACGCTCGTGAAACCGGGCGAGCTCGCCGACGCACTGCTGCTCCTGGGCGAATGCATCGACCGCGGCGTGGATGCAGCCATCGTGCAGGACATCGGCCTCGTAGGACTGATCCAGAGAGTCTATCCGGACTTCGAGCTGCACGGATCGACGCAGATGACGGTGCACGACGAGAGCGGCGCCGCCCTGATGCGGAAGCTCGGTCTTCAGCGTGTCGTGCTCGCGCGCGAGAATACGCTCGAGGACATCCGCGCCATACGCACGGCCGTCCCCGACCTGCAGCTCGAGAGCTTCATCCATGGCGCGCTGTGCATCTCGTACTCGGGCCAGTGCTACATGTCCGGCATGATCTCCGAGCGCAGCGCGAACCGCGGGTCGTGCGCGCAGTCGTGTCGCAAGGACTACGTCCTCTCGGACAGCGAGAGCGCCGAGGAGCTGGACCGCGGCTACCTCATCTCGGCGCGCGACCTGGCCGCGTACGATCACCTCTCGGAGCTCGCCGCGGTCGGGGTGCACACTCTGAAGATCGAGGGGCGGAAGAAGAAGCCCGACTACGTGGCGACCGTCACGCGCAGCTATCGCGGCTTTCTCGATCGCGTGCGCAGAGGTGAGCCGGCGGTGCCCGATCCGGAGCCGCCGCGCGAGCTGGTGCAGATCTACAGTCGCGGCTTCACGGGCGGAATGTACGGCGGCCGGGCAGGGCGCGACTACGTCACGCGCGACCAGCCGGACAACCGCGGCATCCCACTCGGAACCGTCGTCGCACGCGAGCGCGGCGCTCTCGTCGTACGGCTCACGGAGGCGCTGCATCCGGGCGATGGGATCGCGCTCGAGCCGCCGCCGGGCGCGCACGAGGCGGCCTCGCTCGGTTTCACGGTGCAGACGGCACGTACGCTGCGGCATGCGAATGGCGACGTGCGCCAGGCAATCACGCCCGCGACCGGCGCGGTCCCGAGGCACGTCGAAGGGTGGAGCGTCGTGCTCACGTTCGATATCGCGCTCGCACGCCGCGCGCGGGAGAGCTACTCCGCACTCGAGGAGCGTGCGCCGCGGCAGCGCACGCGCCTGGACGTTCGCGCGTTCGGTTCCGCAGGCGGGCCGCTGAAGCTTCTCTTCACGGCGGGCGATGAGACGGTGGACGTGCGCAGCGAGATCGAGCTTGCGCCGGCGGCACGCCGGCCAATCGACCTGACTCTCCTTCGCGAGCAGCTCGGCCGCCTCGGCGAGACTCCCTTCGCGCTGGGCAGCGTGGACGACTCTGGACTCGCGCCCGGTCTCTTCATACCTGTGAGCGAGCTGAATGCCATGCGCCAGCGCGCCGTGTCCGAGCTCGACTCGCGCCGCGACTGGATGCGCGTGGCTGTGCACGCGGAGCGCGAAGCACAGCTTCTGCAGGCCATATCTTCAGTGGAGACTTCGGCCGCGCATGTCGCTTCCTATCGCCTCGCCGCAGATGTGCACACGGTGGAGCAGGCTCTGGCCGCAGCCGATGCCGGCGCCTCGGAGATCTCCTTCGATCCATTTCTTCGACACCCCGTGCCGCCGCTCGCGCGAGTGCGCGCCCTGCACGAGGAGCTCGCGTCGCGCGGGATTCCGCTGCGAATCCGTACGCCGTCCATAGTGCGTCCCGAGGAACGGCGCGCGCTCGACAAGTGGCTGGAGCTGGGAATTCCGCTGCTCAGCGGCCACCTCGGTCTCGTCGCGGAGTTGGCCGGCGCCGAACATGGAAAGCGACGCGACGTGGTCGCCGATTATTCGGTGAACTGCTTCAATCAGCACACCGCCGCCGAATACTTCAGGCTCGGAGCCACACGCATCGTGCTGTCGGTGGAGCTCACCGTCGATGAGATGATCGCCGTCGCCGCGCCCTGGAGCGGTGCCGGCTTCGACGTGGTGGTACACGGACGTCCGGAGGGGATGACCATCGAGCACTGCGTA
Source organism: Gemmatimonas aurantiaca (assembly GCA_044463985.1). Taxonomy (GTDB): domain Bacteria; phylum Gemmatimonadota; class Gemmatimonadetes; order Gemmatimonadales; family Gemmatimonadaceae; genus JADGGM01. The sequence goes on from JBIQLU010000027.1 coordinate 24,607, forward strand.
CTCTCGGCGGCGTTCGATCGCGTGCCCACTACCTGTCGCGATCTCTGCGTGAAGAAGCATCCCAACGTGGAGCTGACGGATCCGGCGGGGTACACATTTCCGGTCGCCACCGATTCCGCGTGCCGAAACCGTCTGCTCCACTCCCGGCCGATCGACGGCTCCGAGTTCCTGCCGCGCCTCTGGCGCGCCGGCCTGCGGAGCACGCGCCTCATCTTCAACATGCCGAACGATCCGGTGGCAGCCGTGGTGGCCGGATATCGCAGCGCCATGGACGCGCTCTCGAAGGGGATCGAACCGGACGTGGATGCCATCCGGACCGCGCTCGGTTCACGTTTCACCCGCGGCCATTTTGCGCGTGCAGTATAGAGCACCGCGCCGGCGCGCGGGCGATGCGGCATCGGACGCGCTCCGGCGCTAGGTTGAGAGGATGAGCAGAGAGCCGACTCTCGACGAGGCGCGGCGCGTGCTGCGCGAGAGCTTCGGCTACGACGCGTTCAGGCCCGGGCAGGAGCGCGCCGTGGGCGCGGTGCTGGGCCGCCGCGATACGCTGGTGATCCTCCCCACCGGCGGAGGGAAGTCGATCTGCTACCAGGTGCCGGCGCTCATGCTGCCCGGTCTCACGGTGGTGATCTCGCCGCTGATCTCCCTCATGAAAGACCAGGTCGATGCACTCGAGGCGCGCGGCCTTCCGGCCACTTTCATCAACTCCACGCTCACTGCGAACGAAGTAGCCGACCGCTTTGCACGCGCGGCACATGGCGAGTACAAGCTCGTGTACCTCGCGCCGGAACGCTTCGACGTGGGGAGCGCCGCCGAACGGCTCAGGGCCATCGGGGTGTCGCTTCTCGCGGTGGACGAGGCGCATTGCATCAGCGAGTGGGGCCACGATTTCCGTCCCTCGTACCTCCGCATCCATCAGGTTCGCGAGCGACTGGGTACGCCGCCCACGATCGCGCTCACGGCGACCGCTACGTCGGAAGTGCGCCGCGACATCGTGCGTCAGCTCGCGCTCGTGGAACCGGAGACGGTCATCACCGGGTTCGACCGTCGGAATCTGCGCTACTCGGTGGTGCGCACACGCACCGAGAGCGACAAGGATCACGCGCTCACGCAGGCGCTCCACCAGTCCGAAGGACTCGCGGTGGTGTACGCCTCCACCAGGCGGGCGGTCGAGCGCATCGCGCAGATGCTCGGTCGGCGAAAGATCCGCGCAGTGGGATATCACGCGGGGCTCGACGACTCGCATCGTCGCGACGTGCAGGAAGCGTTCATGCGAGAGGAAGCGCGCGTAATCGTCGCCACGAACGCCTTCGGCATGGGCATCGACAAGCCCAACGTTCGGCTCGTGGTGCACCACGCCATGCCGGGAACGCTGGAGGCGTACTATCAGGAGGCGGGTCGTGCCGGGCGTGACGGCCTGCAGTCGGAGTGCGTGCTGCTGCACGCCTTTCGCGACCGATTCACTCACGAGTTCTTCATCAAGAGTGCGTATCCCGAGCGTGAGACCGTCGAGGCGGTGTACCGCGAATTGCGGCGCGCGGCCGACGCCAGCGGGCTGGCGAGCGTCTCCCCGGCCGACATCGCATCCCTCACGCGCTCGTCGATAAAGGAGCGCGAGGCCGAATCGGCGTTGAGGGTACTGGCACAGGGCGGCGCCGTGCTGAAGGAGGCGGCATCCTCGAGTCGACTCTGGGTGCGGCTGCTCGCGACGCCCGAGCGTATCAGGCGTGAGCTGGGGAACGGAAACGAGGCGGAGCGCGAGCTCCTTCGCGCGCTCTGGCGCGCGGCCGGGTCCCGGATCCAGACGGGTGCGGCGATCGACCCCGACGGACTCCCGCCCGGATTCGGCGGAGCGCTCGGCGTGAGCTCGCTCCTCGAAACGCTGCAGGCGCGGCAGTTCGTGGTCTGGGAGCGCACGGGCGGCGGAATCCGTCTGCGCGATCCGGCCGCGCCGCTCTCGCACTTTCGCATCGACTGGGACGCGCTCGACCGGCACCGCCGTGCCGACATGAACAAGCTCGACTCGATGCAGCGCTATGCCTATGCTACTAGCTGTCGTAGAGGCTTCCTGCTAAGGTACTTTGGAGACCCGGCGGCGATGCGTTCGTGCGACGGCTGCGACGTTTGCATGGGCACGCAGCTCAGCGTGGAAGGGACCCGCGCTGACCAGGATGAAGAGGCGCACAGCACGCCGCGCTCGGTGGTGAAGCGCTCGGGGCGACGGCCGCGACAACCGCGCTCGAAGGAGAAGGCGACGGCCAGCGATGCCGCACTCCCCGATGAGATCGATCCCTCAGCCGTGGATCCGCTGCTGGTGGGTGCACTGCGATCGCTGCGCACCTCGATCGCGCGCCAGGAAAAGCTGCCGGCGTACTGCATCTTTCCCGACCGGACCCTGGTCGAGATGGCGGCGCGAAAGCCGGGCTCCATGGACGCGCTGGCAGCAGTCCACGGAGTGGGGCCGGCCAAGCTCGAGAAGTACGGCGAACGCTTCCTCGGCGCCATCCGCGGCGTCGAGGGGAATGGTGCCGCGTGAACGAAGCACGCGGC
>JBIQLU010000027.1:27256-31231 GCA_044463985.1 Gemmatimonas aurantiaca
CTCAACTCACCCCGTTTGCGCGACGCCCTCCCATGAGCGAACTCCCGTATTTCACCGAACAGCATCACGCAGTCCGCGAGATGGTCAGCGATTTCGCCAGAACCGAGGTCGCGCCGGTGGCGGCTCGGCTCGACGCCGAAGCGAAGTTCCCCTGGGACAACGTGAAGAAGATGGGAGAGCTCGGCCTGCTGGGGGTCCCCTGGCCGGAGGAGCTGGGCGGCACCGGGATGGATCTCATCAGCTACGTGCTCACCATCCACGAGATGGCGAAAGTGGATGCCTCGCACGCCATCACGATCTCGGCGCACACCACGCTCGGGACATCACCCATCGTCAACTTCGGTACGAAAGGGCAGCGCGAGCGCTACGTGCCCCTGCTCGCGAGCGGAAAAGTGCTCGGTGGGTTCGGGCTCACAGAGGAAGGAGCCGGAAGCGACGCCGGCGGAACGCGAACGCGCGCGGAGAGGCGTGGCTCGCACTTCGTGCTGAACGGCAGCAAGCGCTTCATCACCCACGGTGGCGTGGGCGAGATCTTCGTCGTCACCGCGGTGACCGATCCGTCGGCGGGTAGAAGGGGGATAAGCTCCTTCATACTCACGAAGGAGAGCACCGATCTGGAAAAGGCGCGGGAGCTGGGAATCGGACACGAGCCATCGCTTCCGGCCATGCCTGGCTTCTCGGCAGGGAAGAAGGAAGACAAGCTGGGGTGGCGCGCATCCGACACACGTGAGCTCATCTTCGAGAACGTGGAAGTACCCGCGGAGAATCTGCTCGGGAACGAGGGAGAGGGTTTCGTGAACTTCATGCGCACGCTGGACTCGGGGCGAATAGGAATCGGAGCGCTGTCACTGGGAATCGCCGAGGGCGCCTTCGAGGAAGCGCTGAAGTACTCCACGCAGCGGCGACAGTTCGGCCGGCCGATCTCCGATTTCCAGGGTGTCCAGTTCCAGCTCAGCGACCTCGCGACGGAAATCGAGGCGGGGAGGCATCTGGTCTACCACGCCGCGTGGCTCGCACAGAACGGGAAGCCGTTTGGCCGCGAGGCCGCCATGGCGAAGCTGTACTGCTCGGAGCTGGCCATGCGCGCCACCATCAAGGCGGTGCAGATCCACGGCGGCTACGGGTACACGAAGGAGTACCCGGTGGAGCGGATGATGCGCGACGCCAAGATCTGCGAGATCGGCGAAGGTACCTCGGAGATCCAGAGAATCGTCATAGCAAGACACCTGCTGGGCACGCTCGAAAGCTGAATCCGTGCGACGGAGATCGTTGCGGAAAGCTTCCGGTGGCATCTATCTTTTCAGCACGGCCAGAGGCACCGGAGAGAAAGGACGCCGTGCGGTTCGCTCGGTGACATCCAGGCCGGCCCGGCCCAGGAATTGGAGTGACAGACTGGCGTGTTCGGCGCGCGGCGACTCGCGCTCCGCGGCACGCGTTGCATACCCGGAGGCCCACGGATCGACCGCGTTCGGCCGACCGTGCGCCCCACGCGCGCAGTAGCACACACCCGTAGCCCACCGCATGCTGACCCTTTCGACCCTCGACCACGGCTTGGTAGTGCTGGCGGTAATGCTCGCCAGCGCGTTCCGGGCCGTGTTCGCCGAGGGGGGGCCAGCGTGGACGATGAGCTACGGTACTATCGGAACGAGTACGTCGTCGGCAAGAAAGGGGATCACCCTTCGGCCGCGACGCCACGCGCGCGCCCACACCCCAGAGCAAACGCCCCCACACCGCGCATCCGAGTCGCCGGAACGCATCAGGGGCCACAGCGTGCATGAAAAGAGAAATTCTCATCAACGCGAGTCAGCGGGAAACTCGCGTGGCCATCCTGGAAGATGACCAGCTAGTAGAACTGATGCTCGATCGCCCCGACAACCGTCGCACGGTCGGGGATGTGTATCTCGGGAAAGTCGAAGCGGTCCTCCCCGGAATTCAGGCGGCGTTCGTAGACATCGGGACCGAAAAGAGCGCGTTCCTCCACGCCAGCGATCTCGTCTTCGCGGATGAATCCGACGAGGATGACGACGAAGAGGAAGAGGGCGAGGAAGAGGATGGCGAGTCGGACGGAGGCGGCCGCCACGGTGGACGTCGTTCCAAGGCGCCCCCCATCCAGGACCTCGTGAAACGCGGCCAGGACATCATCGTGCAGGTGTCCAAGGAGCCGATTTCCACGAAGGGGCCGCGCGTCACTGCGCAGATATCGCTGGCCGGCCGGTTCCTCGTCTACATGCCATTCGCCTCACGCGTGGGCGTGAGCCGCAAGATCGGCGACCGCGCCGAGCGCGCCCGTCTGCGCGAGCAGGTGAAGGCTGTGCTTCCGGAGAATTCCGGCGGCGTGATCGTGCGCACGGTCGGCGAGGACGTGACGCAGGAGACGTTCAAGCGCGAGCTCACCACGCTCATCTCACAGTGGAAGCGGATGAAGCGGAAGACGCGTTTTCTTCGCGCTCCCGCCCTCGTGCATCGCGAGACCAGTCTGACGCGCGGGCTCACCAGAGATCTCTTCAGCACGAAAGTCGATTCGCTGACCGTGGACTCCCGACAGGTCCACAACGAGATAGTCGACTACCTCGGCGGGATCGCGCCCGAACTGCTGGAGCGAGTGAAGCTCTACGAGGAGTCCACTCCGATCTTCGACAAGAACGACATCGAAGCGGAGATCCGGGATCTGTTCAAGCGACGGTGCGATCTCCCGTCGGGCGGCTACCTGATAATCGAGCAGACCGAGGCGCTCGTTTCGATCGACGTGAACTCGGGACGCTACACGGGGAAGAAGGATCCGGAGAAGACGATATTCCGAATCAACACGGAAGCCGCGCGCGAGGTGGCGCGGCAGATCCGACTGCGCGACATCGGCGGCATCATAGTCTGCGACTTCATCGACATGGAGAGCCGCCAGAACCGCGACAAGGTAGTTCAGGAGCTCCGCACGCATCTCTCGCGCGACCGCGCCAGAACGAAGGCGTTTGCGCTGAGCGAACTGGGACTCGTGGAGATGACGCGGCAGCGCGTCCGGCAGAGCCACTACCAGAACATGACCGAGCCTTGCCCGATGTGCGGCGGCACGGGCCGTCTCTTCACGCCGGAGACCACAGTCCGTCGCATCGAACGAGCGGTGAAGCGCATCGCCGTGGAAGGGAAGAAGGACAGTCTGATCGTGAAGCTCCATCCCGACGTGGCGCTCTACGTGCTGGAGCACGAGCGCGATCTGGTTCGCAAGCTCGAGAAGACACTCGGCTTCGCGCTCGAATTCCGCGACGATCCCCGGCTCAAACCCGACGACTTCAAGCTGGTGGTAAAGGGCGCCGAGCGGGACGTGACGCGGCAGTACGCGGTGGCGTGAGAACCTGCGAGACGGCAGAAAGCAGAGAGCAGACGGCAGGAACTGCTTTCTGCTCTCTGCTCTCTGGCCCGTTGACTTTCCCCCACGCCCACCCTAAGTTACTGGGCTTGTACCAGTTACCTATCCGCACTAACCAATGACTTACGCCATAATTCGCACCGGCGGAATGCAGTTCCGCGCGGAGCCGGGCAAGACCCTCCGCGTTCCGACCATCGATGGAGAGGTCGGCGCCAGCATAACGTTCGACGAAGTGCTTCTCGGCTCCGATGGCACAAACGTGCACACCGGGGCTCCGCTCGTCTCCGGCGCGAAGGTCAGCGGCGAGATCGTGCGGCACGGTAAGGGCGACAAGATCATCGTCTTCAAGTTCAAGCGCCGGAAGAACTACGCCCGGAAGCAGGGGCACCGGCAGCCCTTCACCGAAGTTCGGATCAACGACATCACACTCGGCTGAGAGTAGAAAATGGCTCACAAGAAAGGCGTAGGCTCCAGCCGCAACGGGCGCGACAGCAATCCGCAGTACCGTGGGGTCAAGAAGTTCGGTGGTGAGCAGGTGCGCGCAGGCAGCATCCTCATCCGCCAGTGCGGCACCAAGTTCCACCCCGGCCGCAACGTCGGCCTCGGACGCGACT
>JBIQLU010000028.1:0-4487 GCA_044463985.1 Gemmatimonas aurantiaca
CCCCTACACCCCCGCTACCCGCCGCTTGTACTCCGCCAGCGCAGCGTCCAGTCGCTCGTGCGCGGTCGTGTCGCCCGGCACGTTGTGCGACGGATGGATGTAGAGCTTCACCCCGCGCGCGGCGAGGATCTCCGCGACAGTGGTGATCGTCATCCACACCACGGTCACGAATGCCATCGTGGACACGGGGCCCACCCTGTCCCGATGCCCCGCCAGCACCACCGATGAATCGCCCGCCGGCACGCGTGTATCGATTACCACGTCCGCGATGTCGAAGAGCTTCCTTCCCGACGGATGCCGCGGCGTGCTCGACTCCGCCTGCTCCGCCGAGCCGGTGGCCACCACCTTCATCCCCAGCTCCTTCGCGCGCAACGCGACGTCGATGTTCACGTTGTTGATCCCGGTGTGCGAGAAGATCCACATCGTGTCACGTGCATCGAAGTCGTAACTCTTCATTATTGCACGCCCGTAGCCTTCAGCGCGCTCGAGGAAGAGGAATTGATGGATCCCCATCTCTCCCGTGATGCGCGTGAAGAAGGTGAGCGGCAGCTCGACGATCGGGTGGAAGCCCACGAACCCGCCAATGCGCGGATACATCTCCTCCACGGGGATCGTAGCGTGGCCGCATCCGAACGTGTGCACCCAGCGCTCGGCGGCGATGGAGTCGGCCATCAGCGCTGCCGCGGCGCGGATATTCGAGAGTTGTGTCGCCTCTATGTCATCCATCACCGCTCGCGTGCTGGCGAGCCATTGCTGTGCAAGCATGAATCCCTTGTGGGGTTGAAGGACGTTGTGCGGCGCGATCGTCCGCAGGTCAGGCAGCGGGACTTCCGGCCGGGTGACGCCGAACTACTACGAACAGCAGCATGGCCAGGAGCACCAGCGCCACGGGAATCATGACGAACGATTCACGAAGCCCGTACGCGGCACCGAGCGCGCCCGCGGCATACGGAAAGAGCATTCCGCCGACCAGCGCCATCACGATCACCACGCTGAACGCGGTTCCGGAGAGCTGCTCGTAGCGATCGCCCACGAAACCGAGCACCACCGGATAGGTGGCGGCGAATCCGCAGCCGAGAAGGAAGACGCCGGCTCCGGCCGCCATCACGCTCCCCGTCCCGATCAGGAGAAGCGCGCCCACGAACGCGACGGCGAGGCATGCGAGCATGACCCGCGCAGGCGAAGCACGCCGGAGGAGCCATCCGAGCGCGAGTCGCACGAGCATCATCCCGAACCAGTAGAGCGAGAGGAAGACCAGCGCGCGCTGCCCCGTGAGCCCGATCTCCTCCTGAAAGTAGGTGGCGGTCCAGCCGCCCACCGTGATCTCCATCCCACTCTCGAGGAAGAGCATGAGCCCCATGAGCAGGAGCACGGGATCGCGGAGCAGGCGCCCCGCCGCGGCGATCGGGAAGCCCTGCGCCTGCTTGGGCGCGGGGAAGTGCGCGATCGCCGCGATGACGAGCGGCACCAGCACGATCGCCGCGACACCGGCCACGAGAGCGGAATACGAGAAGCGGCCAAGGAGCAGCGCCAGCACGAAGGGAACGCCAACCGCGCCGACGCCGAAAAACACTCCGAGCAAACTGAGTCCCGCACTCCGTTCGCCCGCGCTCACATCCGCGACGAGCGCGTTCGTCGCACCGTTGATCACCCCTCCGCCCAATCCCACCAGCACTATCGCGATGCGCAGCGACGCGAGACCCGGAGCGTACGCGATACCTGCGAGGCCGAGCGCGATGAGCGCGGCAGCGAGCATCAGCACTCCCCTGTAGCCGCGCAGATCCACGATCGGGCCGAAGACCACGGAGCCCACGAGTATGCCGAAGCTCATGAGGACGAAGAGCGCGCCGGCGGCACTCTTGTCGATCCCGAATCGTGCGACGAGCGACGGCAGTACCGCTCCGAGCGTCGTGAGGACGATGCCGAACGCCAGCATCCCCAGACAGGCGACGGTGAACAGCACGCCGCGCCTGGAGACGGTGGAACCCGCGGGCGCGGCAGTCGTCACAGGCGCGGTGGTGCTGGTGGATTTCGGCGGGAGCCGGCAGCGCCATGCACCGCGGGCCCCTCCGCGCGCGCGAGGAGCGCGAGGCGCGCAGCGCCGTAGAGTCCAGCATCACCTCCCAGCACGCTCGCCTCGAACCTGGTTTCCTTGATGGCGATCGGCTGCGCCCAGAGTTCCGCCTCCGCACGGATGCGACCGAGGAGGCGCGCGGCAGGTCCGAACACGCCGCCGCCGAACACTATCACCTCCGGGTTGAAGAGACTCACGAGATTGGCCGCGGCCATCCCCCAGAAAGCGATGGCATCATCGACGACGCGTATCGCCATGGGGTCGTCCTTCGCATACGCCGTGAAGATGCGTTCGGCGGTGAGCGCCATCGGATCGAGCGCGCGCAGATCACCACGGTACCCGGCGTCGTGCGCCAGGAGCTCGCGCGCGACCTTCGCGAGACCGGGTCCGGAAGCGTGATACTCGAAGCAGCCGCAGGAGCGGTACTCCTCGCGATAGGGCCGGTCGAGCGCGAGCCAACCGATCGCGCCACCGATGTCGCCGTGGCCGCGCAGAACGCGCCCGTCCACCATGATCCCCGCGCCGATCCCGGTTCCCACCGCGAGGAAGATCGCGTGCCGCGCGCCGCGCGCGGCACCGCGCCACACTTCGCCCAGGATGTACCCGGCGCGATCGCTGTCGATCACCACCGGTGTTCCCGGTGCCACGACGCGACGCAGCTCGTCGCGCAATGGATAATCGTCCCACCCGGGAATGTTGGGGGCCCACACGGTGCCGCGCTCCGCGCGGTAGATACCGGGAACCGTGACTCCCACACCGCCGGTCGCCCCCTCGCAGCGCTGTGCGACCAGCGCCGCGACCTCGGCGCCGCTCCTGCCATCGAGCGGCACCGAGTCGCGATGGAGAAGCTTGCCGCCGGCATCGAAGATGGCGGTTGCGAGCTTGGTACCTCCGAGATCCAGCGCTAGAACGGGCATCCAAATTCGGGAGCGAGCTGCGGGAAGCCGGCGAGTGAAGAGTTCGTCAGCCGCGCGACGCATGTACGCGGTGGTCGAGCGAAACGACCGCACGAGTATACGCAGGCGCCCCCGCTCTCGCCAGAACGAGGCGATGCGGACGACCAAAGGCGGGGAACCCGACGGAGCTCAGCCACTTGCCCCATGTGTTACAGACGGACTAGATTGTAACACATGAAGGACACACACCTCACTCTCCGCTTGCCGCTCGAGCTCTCGCGCATCCTCACGCGCAGGGCGCGGGATCGGGGTGTACCAAAGTCGCTCGTCGCGCGCGAGGCCGTGGCGCTCTATCTCGCCGGGGCTCCGGAATCCGGCACGGTACCATCGCTCCTGGCCAGGGAGCTCGCCGCGCGCTGGAACGACCTCCCGCGGCTCGGCAACGAGGAAGCCGCGGCGCTGGAGAAGGACATCGCGGAGGGGAGGGCCGCTCTGCCGGCCCTTCGCGTCCCCTGGGACTGATCCTCGACACGTCGGTTCTGATCGCCGCCGAACGCGGCTCGCTGGATCTCCCGGCGTTCCTCGAGGCCAACGCCGAGGAGGCCGTGGCCATCGCGGCGATCACCGCGTCCGAGCTCCTCCACGGGTATCATCGCGCGAGGGACGCGGCCACGCGCACTCGCCGTGCTGCTTTCGTGGAGGCGCTTCTGGATCTCCTCCCCGTGCTTCCATTCGGCGTGCTGGAAGCGCGGCGGCACGCCGAGCTCTGGGCGGCGCTGATGCGAAAGGGAGGTGTGATCGGACCGCACGATCTCATCATCGCTTCGACAGCTCTGGCACGGGGCGATGCGCTTGCGACTCTGAATCGAAAGGAATTCAGGAGGGTGGGCGGTCTCCAGCTCGCCCGCCTGGAACCCTTCCTGACACGATGACGCTCATCTCCGCCGCGGTACTGTTCTTCTTCGTGATGGACCCGCTGGGGAATGTGCCGTTGTTCCTGACGGCGCTCCGCAACGTGGATCCGGCGCGCAGCCGCAGGGTGATCGTACGCGAGCTGGTGATCGCGCTCGTGATAATGGTGGTCTTCCTTTTTGCGGGCCGCTACATCCTCGAGATGCTGCAGCTCTCGCCGGCCGCGCTGACGGCGGGAGGCGGGTTCATCCTGCTGCTCATCGCGGTGAGGATGATCTTCCCGAGCAGCGAACACTCGCTGCGCGAAGATGTGCGCGAGGAGCCGTTCGTGGTCCCACTCGCCATTCCGTATACCGCTGGCCCCGGGATGCTCGCGACCGAACTGCTCTTCATGACGCGCGATCCGCACCGGTGGCCGATCTGGCTGGGAGCCGTGGCGCTCGCGTGGCTCGCTTCTGCCATCATCCTCTATTTCTCCAGCCATCTGCGCACGATACTCGGCGATCGCGGCCTCACGGCCGTGGAGCGGCTCATGGGGATGCTGCTCGTGATCGTTGGCGTGCAGATGTTGATGGCCGGCGTGGTGCAGTACCTTCGCGCCTGAA
>JBIQLU010000028.1:4587-9266 GCA_044463985.1 Gemmatimonas aurantiaca
GCGGTTTGCGAAGCTCCGTTCTGCAGGAGCGTCACGCTCTTCGCCGGGCCGCCGGCATCGTCCAGCGCGAACACGAGCTGCGCATCCACTTCCTTGAGGAAGAAGTGGTCGGGCGACGTGGCCCACATCCGGATCTTCTGCTGCCCGGTGGCCTGTACGTACGCCGCATCACCCTCGCGCGTGACGTGAAAGGTGAAGGTGGGTGCCAGCACGTAGTCGCCGACCACGCGCTCGAGCTGCGCCGGCGTCAGCGCGACTTCGGTGCGGTGCACGGGAACCGGCGGCATCTGCAACGGAGATGTGGGGGCGATCAGGTGCATCCCGATGTCGTCCACCTCGACGGCGGCGTTCGACAGCACCACCACCGCCACGCCGCGAGTCGGATCGAAGGCGGCGAAGCTGCGGAATCCTCCCGTGCCTCCGTTGTGCCACCAGCTACGCGTATTCCCCAGATCGTGCACGAGCCAGGCGAGCGCGATGCTGTCGCGGCCGAACGCCGCGCGTGGCTTGCGTCCCGTTGCAACCGCGCGAGCGAGAGGTCCGTGCAGCGTATCCATCTCGGCGGCGAGATACGTGAGCATGTCGTTGGCGGTGGAACGCAGCGCGCCCGCGCCCGACAGCGCATCGAGATGCCATGCCGGCACCGAGTCCATGCGCGGGTCGTGTCCCGCCGATACCCTCGCGCGCAGCGCAGCCGGGACATCGACGAAAGTCTCGCGCATCCCGAGCGGCCGTGTAATGCGGCTCTCGACGAGCGCGCCCCATGACGGCGCACCGGCCTTCAGAGTGAGTGCGTGTCCGAGCAGGCCTACGGCCAGGTTCGAGTACTCCGCGCTGTCTCCCGGCGCGCGGGGAAGCTGGTACGACGACAGAAAGGCGTAGAGCTTCTTCGCGTCGTAATCTGCGTAGGGATCGTCGGGATTCGCCGGCGCGAAATTGCCGGGGAGGCGCGGCAGACCGGAGTGATGCGTGGAGAGATCGACGAGCGTGATCTGGCGCCCCTCGTAGGAGGGCACCGTCGTCCCCTTCGGGAGGAGCCGAGCGACGGGCTCGTCGAGCTGCACCTCACCGCGCTCCACGGCACTGGCGAGGAGCAGCGCGGTGAAGGTCTTCGAGATCGAGCCGATCTCGAAGATCGTGTGTTCGTCGAGCGGCGCTCTGCCTGGCCCCGCCGAACCGTAGCTGACGAAGCGGCGCTTCCCGTTTTCGAGAACGCCGACCGCGATGCCGCGCGAGCGACCACTGTCGACGCGGGTTTTGATGATCTCGAGAATCGCCGAGTCCGTCGGCACGGCCTGCGCGCGCACCGACTGCGTGGGGGCGAACGCCAGAGCCGCAACGGCAGCGGCACAGAAGGCGAAGTACGGCTTGATGCGGGACATGTAGGAATTGGTTTCGGGGAGGCGCGGGCCGGACTCGCTCCTGAAGTGCGAGTCGGGCCCGCGAAGGTGAAGGATCCGGCGCTCCCGCGGCCGGATTACCTGGAGGACAGTGTTGGGTGACCGGCCGGCGAGCGGCCGTCGAGCGTAAAGAGAGCGTCTACCGACACATCGAGTGCACGCGCCAGCCTCAATGCCAACAATACGGAAGGCACCATGCGACCGGTTTCGATCGCGTTCACCGATCTGCGCGTGACACCCGCCAGCGCCGCGAGATCTGCCTGCGTGAGGTCCCGCATCGCACGCTGCACCTTCAGCGTGTTTCGCAGCGTCTCATCGTTCATCGATCTCCCCCGCGTCGCGATCGAGGAAGAGGAAGAGTGCGATGAAGGAAACCATGCCGAGCGTAGCCGTCGCGGCGGCCATCGCCATCACCGCGCGAAGCGATGGAAGCCGTGCGAACAGAAGCGCGAGCGGGAGCTGAGCGACGAGAAGGATCAGGAAGGCGGCGCGCATCGCTCGGTCCATGTTGCTCCTCCGCCACTCGTCGCGCGCGATCGCCAGGGCTTCGGGCGCGTCGGGCCTCCAGCGTTCGCCGCGCAGCGTCGCCGCCTGCAGCATCACGACCGCTATCGCGATGGCGACCGCCAGCATCCACCCCGAGCGCGCCATCAAACGCGCACCGGCATCCGGAGCGAGGGCCATCGCAATGCAGATCCCGCCCAGTACCAGTATCAGGACGAGCGTGACGACCAGTCCCGACTGGCTGAAGCGAAGGTATCGCTCCGCGCGCGTTTCATTCGAATCTCTCATATCATCTCTCCGGCTCGTGGCAGGGTTGGGGAATGAACAGCTCCCGACCTGCATCCAACGAACGAACGCGAAGAATGTAACCGATCCTTCTCTAAAAGCCAATCATTCATCTCTTTTAGAGAAAGATGGATCTACCTGTGCCGGCTAAACCCCCGTCAGGGGGGCGGCAGCCAGAGGCTACTCCCCTATTTGTCGAATTACCCGACAGGGATTCCCCGCGGCGAATACGCCGTCGGGGATGTCGCGCGTCACCACGCTCCCTGCCCCGATCACCGCTCGCGAGCCGATCGTCACTCCCGGACAGATGATGGCGCCGCCGCCTACCCACACATCCGAACCGACTGTCACCGGTTTGCCGAACTCCTTCCCGCGACGCGCCACGGCGTCGAGCGGATGCATTGCCGTGTATATCTGGACCGCGGGCCCGAAGAGCGTGAAGTCGCCGATGCGCACGCTGCAGACGTCGAGCACCACGCAGTTGAAGTTGAAGTAGACGCGCTCCCCGAGCTCGATGTTCATCCCGTAGTCGCAGTAGAACGGCGGCTGCATCCAGACGGTATCGCCGCCGGCACCGAAGAGCTCCCGCAGACACGCTCGGCGCTGCTCCGTATCGGCTTCGCGAGTGGCGTTGAGCGCCTGGCAGATGTCGCGCGCACGGGTGCGTGCCGCGACGAGGACGGGGTCGAACGGATCGTACAGCTCCCCGGCGAGCATGAGCTCACGTTCTGTATTCATGGCGGGCACTCGTGAGATTCATCGAGATTGGCGGCGGCGGATCTCTCCGAGCTGAAATCCGCCGCCTCGAGCTTCAGGCCGTGCTCCCTCTGAACGCGAGCCGTTCGATCCAGTCGCGCGCTGCCTCCAGCTCCTCGCCGGTAATGGTATGGCCGCCCGGCTGCCAGTGAACGGTAACATCCGCGCCGGCCGCACGGAGAATATCCGCCAGCCGCTCCACTTCATCTTCGGCCACCAGGGGATCCTTCCGCCCCGCACCGATGAAGATCGGCGTGCCTCGGAGATCGGGAAGCGGATCCGGCTCGAACGGTACCATGGGGCTCAGCAGCACGGCGCCGTGCAACATGCCCGGGTGCCTGAGCAGAACGCTCGTCGCGATGTTCGCGCCATTCGAGAAGCCCACCGCTATCAATCCCTGCGCGCCGATGTCGTACTCGCGTTCAGCCGCTTTCACGAAGTCCACGAGCTCGCCGGTCCGGCGCTCGAGATCCTGCTGATCGAACACGCCCTCCGCCAGTCGACGGAAGAAGCGCGCCGCTCCCCGCTCGCTCACCTTTCCGCGTGGACTCAGCATGGCCGCTCCGGGAAGGAGCGCGCGGCCGAGCGGTATCAGGTCGTTTTCATCTCCTCCCGTCCCGTGCAGCAGGAGGAGCGTGGTGCTCCCCGCGCCGTCCGAATCCTTCGACGATGGCAGGTAGCGGTGCACGAAGTCGAGCGCGATGCGATTCTCCTTCTCCGTTCCTTCGGCGTCGGCAAATGCGGAGGTTCCTGGCGCATCGCCAGCGATGTGAATCTCCGGGAGCGCCGCCTCGATTTCGGAGCGCCGCGCTTCGTACTGCGGCGGCAGCATGAGCCGCTCGCCGAGTTGCTCGACCGGCTCGTCGAGCAGAAAGCCCGGATCCGCTGTGGCGAGCTCGTACAGTACGCCGCCAGGCTCGCGAAAGTAGACCGATCGGAAGTACATCCGGTCGATCACGGGCGTGGGACGCATCCCGGACGCGACGATCCGCTCGCGCAGCGCGAGCTCGGTCGCATCATCACCGATGTTCCACGCGACGTGGTGTACGGTACCAGCGCCGTCGGTGCCGAGCGGAAAGCCGCCGACTTCGCGCACATCCACGAGCGCGCCCGGCCCGCCGTCGCCCGCTGCGTAGCGGCGTGTTCCATTCTCTTCGGTGACCGCGCGGAAGCCGAGCGTGTCCACGAGCGCGCGTTCGCTGGCTTCGTGGCGCTCCACCCAGAGCGTCACGTGATGAAAACCGTGGATCGCATGCTCGCGCGGGATACCTGGTGCACCGCTCCACGCGCCGCGCGACTCAGCCTCCTCGCTGGCCACGAGCTCGAGCATGAGTCCATCGTGATCCCTGAACGAGATGACCTGCTCCGTGCTCCCGTCCGAGAGAGTGCGCTTCGCCGGTCCCTGGTAGTGCACGCCATGGCGAAGGAGACGTTCTATCCAGAATCCAACGGCACCTGGAAGGATGGCGAAGGAAGTGACCGCGACCTGCCCGGTGCCCTGTCTGCCGGGGCGCGCGCGTGGCCACGGAAAGAAGGTCATGATGCCGCCCGGAGTACCGACCTCGTCACCGTAATAGAGGTGGTACGTCTGCGGATCGTCGAAGTTGACCGTGCGCTTGACGAGTCGAAGTCCGAGCACGCCCCCGTAGAAGTCGAGGTTGCGCTGCGGATCGCTCGCGATCGCACTCACGTGATGGATTCCCCTGACCTGTCCCATCTTCATCCTCCGCGAAA
>JBIQLU010000028.1:9366-31151 GCA_044463985.1 Gemmatimonas aurantiaca
ATGGCATCACCATGGCGGAGTCCGCTCTCCCGTGTGGGCGTTCCGCGTCCGCCGCGTCGTTGGCTCAGGCCTCGAGGACCGCCTGCGCCTCGATGTGGATCCTGAGATCGTTGCTCACCAGCACGCCGCCGGCTTCGAGTGCAGCGTTCCACGTGAGGCCGAAATCGCGACGATCGATCTTCGTGTCTGCGGCGAAGCTCACGCGCTCACCACCCCAGGGGTCGCGCCCGCGCCCTTCGAACGTGGCGTCGAGCACCACTTCGCGCGTCGTACCACGAATGGTGAGGTCGCCCGTGACGCGGAAGCTCTCGCCCGACTCGAAGGATGCGCCCTCCACCTTCGTGCTGCGGAAGGTGACCTTCGGGAAGTTCTCGACATCCAGGAAGTCGGCCGAACGCAGGTGCTGATCGCGCTGCTCCACGCGCGTGTCGATGCTGGTGGCATCGAGCTCCACCGACACCGACGACTGGTCCGGCTTTGCCTCGTCTATCCGGATCGCACCCTCGAGGTTCGCGAAGCGGCCCCTGACGTTGGTGATCATCATGTGCTTCGCCGTGAATTCCACCAGCGTGTGAACCGGATCGAGCTTCCAGGTGGTGGTGCGGCCGGTGGTGGCATCCGTCGAGGCAGCCATTTCCAATCTCCTTGGGTTAGAGTGTAACAGTTTCAGTACTAAGATAATGGAACGACAAAAAGATTCACCCGGTTCCCGCGGTGACCTGCATCCCCGCCGCGGCGAGCCCCAGCTTGCGCAACAGCGTGATCGCGCGTGCCTGCTCCGACGCCGAAAGTCCGCTCACGACATGCGCTATCGTTTCAGCATGCTCAGGGAAGATTCGGGCCACGAGCTTCTCTCCCGCCGGCGTGAGCGCCGCGTAGCGCGCCCGTCGGTCGTGCGCGCACTCGCGTCGCTCGACCAGCCCGCGCGCGGCCAGACGGTCCACCAGATAGGTGACCCCGCCGCTGGAGACGAGGATCTTCCGCTGTACCTCACCGAGCAGGAGCGGCCCGCGGTGGTAGAGCACTTCCAGAATGGCGAACTCGGTGAGAGTCAGGCCGTGGCGCGCCACATCCGCCTCCGCGTGCCGCGCCACGGCGAGCTGCGCACGCGCGAGCACCACCCACAACTTGAGAGCCGTCTCCTCCTCGGCCGCCGCGCCCTGCCGCGCACCCGAACGTCGCGCCGCCTCGCCTCCGCGCGCATTGCGAGCGCCCGCTGATTCCTTCACCGGTGCGACCGCTGAAGCCCGCCGGGGATTCTCCTTCCTGCGCGTCGTTCGTGGCCGTGCTCTCATTCGCCGCTCCACGTTAATCTTAGTACTAAGGTAATTCGGCTCTGCGCCCGGGTCAAGCCTTCCCCGAGCTCGCGTGAAGATGGGACGATGCAAGGCTCGATGCGAGGGTACGAGCGCGCGTGGCGCTCTCGACATTGGCGCGGCCCGCACCCACGTTTCGACTGTTCCGACCATCAACACACCATACGGAGTAACAATGAGTCTCGCGCGCTACCGCTCGTGGACCGCGGCACGCACCGTCGCGCTCCTCCTGACGTTCCCGGCCGCCACGGTCTCCGCTCAGCGCTCTGCCACCTCGAGCAACGGCGCGACCGCGCAGCTTCCCGTGAATCGGACCGAGCTCGCGGCGGTGCGTGAGGCCGAGGCTCACTACATCCAGCCGCCGGCGCCGATCGCGGACTTCTTTCATCGCGATCCCAACTTCGCGACGCTCGATGCTCCATCGCCCGACGGGCGATTCTTCCTGGTGCCGCTCGCCACGCAGCTCTCCACACTCGGGCTCATGGCGCGCCCCACGTACCGGCTCGCCGAACTCGAGATCCGCCCCGCCACCGACAGGCTCTGGCACCTCGATACGTTCGGCATCTACGGACTCCGCATCTACGATCTCGACGCGCGCCGCTTCCGCGACGTGAAACTCCCGCCCGGAACTTTCATCAGCGACTTCATGTGGTCGAGCGACGCGAAGAAGGTCGCCTTCCTCGCGCACTTACCGATCGGCACCCAGCTCTGGACCGCCGATGCGGCAACGGGGAAAGCGTCGCGGCTCGCCGACGCCCGCATCCTCGCCACGATCGGCACGCAGACGCAGGTAGACATCGCCCCCACCGTCGACATGCGCCCTTCGCGGATGCTGCAGTGGACGAACGACGGAAGCGTGATCACTCTCATGGTGCCTGCGAATCGCGGCGCCGAGCCGAAGCGCGACAGCGTCCCGAGCGGCCCCGTCCTGCGCCTCACGCGTCCCGAGCCTACATCCACACGTACCTTCTCGAATCTGCTGCGCGACGCGCACGACGCCGACCTCTTCGAGTTCTACACTCGCTCGCAGATCGCCGAGCTGTCGCCCGGCGGCAAGGTGCGCGCGATCGGCGAACCCAGGATGTACGAGTCGATCTCGCTGAGCCCCGACGGTCTCTACATACTCGCCACCTACATCGAACGTCCCTTCTCCTTTATCACCAGCTATCGCGGTTTCCCCACCCGTACGGTGGTACTCGACCGCGCCGGCAAGCTGCTCGCCACGATCGACTCCACCGAACTGCGTGAGGGCGGCGGGAGACCCGGCGGCGGCCGCGACTCTTCGCCACGCGAGGTCGCGTGGCGCCCCGACTCGGCCGGTCTTTCGTGGGTGCAGCGCGACAGCTCCGGGAGCGACCGCATCATGCTCCTCGCAGCACCGTTCGACATCGCACGGGCGAAGACGGTAGCGGTGAGCAAGGATCCCGTGCGTGGAGTGGTCTACACGCGCGATGGCGCGCGCGCGTTCGCGACCGTATCGAGCAGGAACCGCAACGCGATCGCGGAGTGGAACCTCGGCTTGACGCCGGCGGAGCGCCGCCTGCTGAGCGGGTTCCACAGTGGCGACAGCGTCCTCACCGATCCCGGCGAGCTCTGGACCGAGCGCACGGGCAACGGAATCGAGTACGTGCTCACGTCGTCCGCGGGCGATGCCGTTTACCTGCGCGGCGATGGCCTGACCGCCGATTTCCGCCCGCAGCCCTTCGTGGATCGGGTGGCGCTGTCCGACACGGCGCACACGCGAATCTTCGAGGGCTCGAAGGACACGTGGGATCGTCCGATCGCGTCGCTCGACCGCGACATGCGGCGCATGATCGTGAGCCGCGAGAGCGTGACGCTCTTTCCCGACAGCTATCTGTGGACGAGCGGCGCGGAACCCGTGAATCTCACGCACAACCGGAATCCGTATCCCGAGCTGGCGGCCGCGAAGCACATCGATTTCTCCTTCACGCGACAGGACGGACTCGAAGTGCAGGGACGCGTGACACTGCCGCCCGGCTACAGAGAGGGCGAGAAGGTCCCCGCGATCTTCTGGACGTATCCTCGCGAATTCACCACGCCGGACGAGTACACGCGCGCCGCGATCCGCACTCGCAACCGCAACCAGTTCACGCACCTCACCTGGCTGCGGTGGTCGGAGCTCTGGCTCACGCAGGGCTACGCGATCGTCTATCCGGACATCCCCATCGTGGGCGAGAACTACAACGACACGTACATCTCCAACATGGTCGACGCCATGTATGGTGCGATGCGCGCGGTGGACAAACTCGGCGTGATCGACATGGATCGGATCGGCCACGGAGGCCACAGCTACGGCGCCTTCGCGACGGCCAACCTGCTGGCGCACACTCCATTCTTCAAGGCCGGGATCGCGGGCGACGGCGCATACAACCGATCGCTCACTCCCACCGGCTTCCAGGCGGAGCGCCGCAACATCTGGTCGGCGCCCTCGACGTACATCGAGATGTCGCCGTTCTTCTCGGCCGATCAGATCAACGCGCCGCTGCTCATGTACCACGGAGCCGCCGACAACAATACAGGCACGTGGCCCATCCAGAGCGAGCGGCTCATCCATGCGCTCACCAGCCTCGGGAAGACCGCCGCGCTGTACGAATACCCGTTCGAGTCGCACACCCCGCGCGCCATCGAGAACGATCTCGACCTGTGGGCGCGATGGATCGGGTGGTTCGACAGGTATGTGAAGGGGACAGGCGTCGGAGAGGAGACCAGGGCGGGGCCAGGTCCTCGAGGAGTAGAGGCCCCGGCTGCAAGGCACCCGGGACCTCTACTCATCGAGTACCTGACCCCGCCGTAGCTCTGGCCGGGCAGACCATCGATGTCGTAACTTGGGGCGCCAATCCCGCGACCACCGGAGCATTCGCGCATGACGAACGAGTCATCCTCTTCGCTCCCCGCGCCCCACGAGGGAGACGAGCTCGAGTCCGGGCGACCCGCCCACATCGGTCCGTACCGGATACTGCAGGTACTCGGCGAGGGCGGGATGGGTGTCGTGTACGAGGCCGAGCAGACCGCGCCCGTACACCGCCGCGTCGCACTGAAGGTCGTGCGAGCAGGCTCGGAGACGCGGGACGTGATAGCGCGCTTCGAGTCGGAGCGGCAGGCGCTCGCGGTGATGAGCCACGAGTGCATCGCCAAGGTGCTCGATGCCGGTGCGAGCGCGACCGGCCGGCCGTTCTTCGTGATGGAGCTGGTGCGCGGCATTCCCATCACCGAGTACTGCGACAGACAGAAGCTCTCCGTGCGCGATCGCGTGGCGCTCTTCATTCCCGTGTGCAACGGCGTGCAGCACGCGCACCAGAAGGGGGTGATTCACCGCGATCTGAAACCGTCGAACGTGCTGGTCACGGATGCGGACAGTGGACCGATGCCGAAGATCATCGACTTCGGCATTGCCAAGGCGACGGGCCAGCGCCTCACCGACGCGACGCTCGTGACCGTGATCGGGCAGGCCATGGGTACGCCCGCCTACATGAGTCCCGAGCAGGCCGACTCGGCGAGCTCCGACATCGACACCCGCACCGACGTGTACAGTCTCGGCGTGATGCTCTACGAGCTGCTCGTGGGGCGCCTCCCCGAAGACCCGGCGGAGACCGGACTGCAGCAGTTCCTGATACGCCTCTCCATGCGGGAGACGAATCCGCCCACGCCGAGTGCCCGACTCACCACGCTGGCGAACGTGCGCGACACGCTCGCCACGCTGCGCGCCACCGATGCGGTGGGCCTCAGACGCGCGCTGCGCGGCGATCTCGACTGGATCGTGATGAAGGCGATGGATCAGGATCGCAGCCGTCGCTACGAAACCGTGAGCGCGCTCGCGGCCGATCTCACGCGCTACCTCGCCGACGAGCCGGTGCAGGCACGGCCGCCGGCAGCGAGCTACAGGCTGCGCAAGTTCATCCGCCGACACAGAGCCGGCGCGCTCGCCGCTGCGGCGGCGGGAATCGCGCTGCTCGCGGGCGGCGCGGCAGCCACCGTCGGATTCGTGCGCGCTACACGGGCCAACGCACGAGCTGTTCAGGAAGCGGCGACGGCGCAGCAGGTGTCGAGCTTCCTCGTGGGCCTCTTCCGACTCTCCGCGCCCGATCGCGCGAGAGGGAGCGTGATCACGGCGCGGGAAATCCTCGACTCCGGCGCTGTCCGTCTGAAGAGCGAGCTGGCCGACCAGCCGGCGATCCAGGCGCGTCTCATGAACACGATCGGCGACGTGTATAATGAGCTCGGCCTCTACCCCGAAGCGGAGAGCCTCCTCGTGCACTCGCTCGCGCAGCGCGAGAAGCTCCCTGGCGACAACGCACAGGATCTGGCCACGAACCTGACGTCGCTCGGCGACGTGTACAGCGCGCAGGGTCGCTACGAGCGAGCCGAGTCGACGCTGGTGCGCGCGGCCGCGCTGTCGGAACCACTGCCGCCGCCGCGCGTGGCGTACACCGACGCGATCGAGTCGCTGGCCGACCTCTACCGGCAGCGTGGAAACTAC
The DNA here is from genome assembly GCA_044463985.1 of Gemmatimonas aurantiaca. Lineage (GTDB taxonomy): Bacteria > Gemmatimonadota > Gemmatimonadetes > Gemmatimonadales > Gemmatimonadaceae > JADGGM01. Next base: position 15,181 of record JBIQLU010000028.1, read on the forward strand.
GCGAGCTCCGATTCGCTCTCGCGCCTCTGGCTCACGATCATGGAGCAGGCGCTCGGCCCGGATGACCCGGATGTCATCTCGCACCTCGGCGGCCTCGCATCGTCGCAGGCGGAACAGGGGCGTACCGTGGCCGCCGAGTCGTTGTTCCGAAGAGTGCTCGTGTCCACCGAGCGCACGGCGGGCGCCGACGCGCAGCGCACGGCCGCGGCGATGGGCAATCTCGCCAGCTCTCTCTACGAGCAGGGGAAGCTGGAAGAAGCGGACTCGCTCTATCGCAAGGGGCTCGCGATCGACTCCGCGCGACTCGGGCCCGAGCATCCCACGATCGGGCTCGATCTGTACAACATCGCGAACGTCGAGAGCAGTCGCGGGCATCAGGAGCGCGCCATCGAGTTGTTCGAGCAGGCGCGCAGCATCTGGGAGAAGAGTCTTGGACCGGAGCATCCCTACGTCGGCGCGGCGCTCACCAGCATGGCGAATTCCTATGGCGCCCTGAACAGGGATTCGGCTGCGCTGCCACTGCTGCGTCATGCGCTGGCGATCCGCCGGAAGACACTCGCGCCGGACCACCCGTTCATCGCCACGACCTACAACCAGCTCGGCATCACCGAGCTGCGACTGCATCAGTATCGCGAGGCGGAAACCGACCTCGACACCGCGCTCGCGCTGCGGAAGGCGAAGCTGGAACCGGGAAGCATCTACATCGCCGAGACGCTGGAGTCGCTGGCAGAGCTGTACGGCGCCACGGGACGCTACGCGAGGGCCGACTCCGCTTACCGCGCGGCGCTGGAATTCTGGAAGACATCGACGCGTGAGGATCGAGCACCGCGAGAGGAGAAGATCGCGAAATCGTACGCGGCGCTGCTGGAGAAGCAGGGGCGCACGAAGGAGGCGGCGGAGTTACTCGCGCGGCAGTGACGGTCCCCGATTCCGACTTCGCGCCGCGCGAGCTGCGGGAGGATCGCGCCGCCCTACGGCTGCGGCTTGCACGCGGTGAGCAGCGGACGAACTTCGGAAAAGTCCTTCCCGGTGAAGGTCCCGAGCCTCGCCTCCCCATGCCCCTCCCACCACTCGAGGCCGTAGTCGCCCGTGGTGGGACCATAGAGGCTCGCATACCGGGCGCCGCTCGCGGAAATCGCGCGAGCGAGCCCGTACTCGTTGCCGTTCCACTCCAGCACCACGAACGTCGCGAGCCCGCCACGATACTCGAGGTAGGTCGCCCTGATCTGCTGACCGTCGTTGCACACGTATCCCACGCTGCGCGTCACCGAGACATCGTCGCTCTTCGAGCCGGAGTACGACGCGGTACACGACGCGAGAACGAAGAATGCCGCGGACATACACGCGGCGGTGACGAGACGATTCGGCATGGCAAACACTCCTGAGTCATTCAAGACATGTAACGTAAGAAAGCCGCGGCCGGCGCGCTCGGCCTGCGTCCCTGCACGCGCAGCTCCGTGAGAGCTCGACCGAGCCCGACTCCGCGGAGGCGCACGAGTGCGATGCGGCCCAGCTCGAGCTGATCTTCGACCGTGTAGCGCGAGACGATCGCCAGCCCCAGTCCCGCGGCCACCGCCTGCTTCACCGCTTCGGTGCTTCCGAGCTGCAGGGCGGCCGGCGGCCGCACGCCGTGTTTCGAGAGAGCGCGCTCCGCGACCTCGCGAGTGCCGGAGCCGCGCTCGCGAACCACGAAGCGCTCGGCCGCCAGCTCGCGTACCGCCACGCTACGACGCGACACGAGCCTGTGCCCCGGCGGCGCGATCACCACCAGCTCGTCGCTCTGCCAGCGCCGTGCCACGATGCGCGGATGTTCGACCGGCCCTTCGACGAGCGCGATGTCGAGGCGGCGCTCCAGAAGCGCACGCGTGATGTCCCTGGTATTGGCGCTCGTAACGCGGAGCACGATTGCCGGATGTGCCTCGTGGAAGCGCGCGAGAATGGGCGGCAGCAGATAGGTGGCGATCGTGGTGCTCGCCCCCACACGCAGACTTCCCTCCTCCAGCCCACGCAGCGCGCGGAGCTCTTCCTCGGCAGCGGTCTCGACGCCGAACAGTTCTCGTGCGCGCATGGCCAGACGGTCGCCCGCGGCGGTGAGTCGCGACTCGCGGCCCGCGCGCTCGATCAGCGGTACTCCAACCTGGCGTTCCAGCAGACTCACCGCCTTCGATACGGCGGGCTGGCTTATCCGCAGCGAGGCGGCCGCGCGCGAGAAGCCGCGCTGCTCGGCGACCGCCGCGAAGACTCTCAGGTGGTGGAGGTTGAGTGCCATAACTTCTGATTATGTCTCAATGAGATAGTTGTCTTTGATCTATGAGTATCGCGCGGATAGGCTGCAAGTGCAAACCCTCACACCAGCGGAGCACGGGCCAGCAGCCATGCCAGCAACCGATGCGGCGAAAGCCGAAAGTCTCACACTCACCACCCTGCCGCGTCTCCTCCCCGGCGCCGCGCTCGCGACGGCCGTGGCGCTGGCCTCCGCCGGGCTCGCCGGATTGGAGACGCGCGTACTGGGCCATCCCGTGGTGGAGGCGATCGTGTTGGCGATCCTGCTCGGCATGGTCGTGCGCGCGTTCTGGACGCCATCGCCGGCCTTCGACGCCGGCGTCCGCTTCACGGGAAAGGAGGTGCTCGAGGTCGCGGTCTTCCTGCTCGGGGCGTCGGTGGACCTGCCGCTCCTGGTGAAGGCGGGCGCGTCGCTCGCGCTCGGGATCGTGCTGCTGGTCGTGCTCGGGCTCGGCGCGAGCTACGGAGTCGGACGAGCCATGGGGCTGCCGCACAGGCTCGCGTTGCTCGTCGCCTGCGGAAATTCCATCTGCGGCAACTCCGCGATCGCCGCCGTCGCTCCGGTGATCCGCGCCGAGCGCGAGCACGTCGCCTCGGCGATCGCCTTCACGGCGATACTGGGAGTGGTCGTGATACTGGGCCTCCCACTGCTGATCGGGCCGTTGTCACTGAGCCACTATCAGTACGGCGTCCTCGCGGGTCTGACGGTCTACTCGGTTCCGCAGGTGCTGGCCGCGGCTTTTCCGGTGAGCTTCGTCTCGGGGCAGGTCGGCACTCTGGTGAAGCTCGTGCGCGTGCTGATGCTGGGGCCGGTAGTCTTCTGCATAGCATTCTGGCATCGGAATGCCGCTCCGGACAGTGTCGCAACAGCCAAACGACCGCGCCTCGAGCTCGCGCGATTCGTACCATGGTTCATCGTGGGCTTCCTGCTCCTCGCGATCCTTCGCTCCACGGGCATCATCCCCGATCCGTGGGTGGGGCCGCTGCGAACGCTCTCGATGTGGCTCACCGTGGGCGCCATGGCGGCGCTGGGGCTCGGCGTGGATCCGAGGGTGGTGGGGCGCGCCGGTAAACCGGTGGTCATCACCGTGAGCGCGTCGCTCGCGGTGCTCATGATGCTCGCGATCGCGCTGATCCGTCTCCTCGCGATCCACTGACCGCGAGCGGCACGCCGCCCGGCACCGCACCCATCTCGACCGCGGCAGCGCGGAACCCTTCGCGCGCGCTCGGATAGCGTGGCCGCCAGCCGGTCGCGCGCAGCTTCCGGTTGGACATCCGCTCCGATCGCCCCATGAATTTCCCCATCGGACCCAGCAGCGGCGCTGCCCATTTCGGCATCGGTTTCACCCGCGCGATGTCGAAGGCGTCACACATCGCGGCGAGCACTTCGCTTCGAGTGAGCGGTTCGTCATCGCTCACGTTGTACGCCCCCGCAGGCGCGTCCAGCGCAGCGACCACGGCGCTCGCCGCATCGTCGTGCGAGATGGACGACCAGTACGCGTCCGCCGCACCCGCTATCGGCGCCCACCCGCGCCGGGCGACTTTCGCCATCTCGCCGAGGAAGGAGTCCGGCCCGTAAAACCAGGCGAAGCGAAGCACAACCCACGCTCCGCCACCCTCCCCGAAATCCCTCGCCGAACGCTCGGCGTCGAGCACCGTGCGATTGTAGCGCGCGGGCCGCTGCGCGGCGCTCTCGTCGAGCCATCGGTCGCCGCCTTCGGCGTACACCGGCGCGAACGATTCCTGGATGAGACGGCGGACGCCCGCAGCCGCCGCGGCGGAAGCCACGATCGCCGAACCTTCCCTGCGGATGCGATCGTTCTCGCGGAAGGCGCCGGGAAGCATCATCCTCATGGTGGACGCCGGCATGTGCGTGGCGAGGTTCACCACCGCGTCCTGGTCGGCCACCGCGCGTCCGACTGCAGCGCGATCGAAGATGTCGACTTCGCTCGGGTGCGCGCCCGCACTCTCCAGCGCGGCGCGCCGAGCGGTGTTGCGTCCGACGGCGGTGACGTCGTGCCCGGCTTCGATCAGGAGCGGAACCGCCCTTCTGCCTACCACGCCCGTGGCGCCGAATACGAGAACACGCATTGATCACCCCTCGCCGTCGCCCCGGATGTCTATCAGGCTGGAGCGCGCCCCCGCCTGGCGGGCCGCGACTCGGCTCCGGGCGTCACCTCGAATCCCGCGACGGCAAAATGGTGATCGAGCGTGAGCGCAGACCGTATGGATCGCTCGCTCATCACGGCGAAGCTCACGGCGTCGGTAAGTGAAAAGTCCTGATCTTCGAAACGTTCCAGCCAGTCGCGGCGCGCACTCGCCTCCAGATCGCGCGTGCTATCCACCACGACGTTCGGTTCGGAACGCACCTCGCGCAGAAAGGCGAGCGCGACCGCGTGGTCGAAGCGGCGCAGCAGGAGCGCGTGCGTCTCCGCCACGATCAGGTTGGTGGTGACGATCCTGCAGCGACTCTCGAGCGCGTCGCGGAGCGCGCTCGCCACGCGGGGTCGAGAGCGCTCGCCGGCGTCCACGAGCGCATACCAGGCGCTCGTGTCCACGAACAGCTCTCTAGCCACGCTTCTTCGTGATGCGCTGACCGCGTGCGGCGGGCGCGGGACGACGCACCTCGCTCCGCCACGACGCCTCCTCGGAATCCGCGAGGAACCGATCGTGCTCCGCGGCCACGTCGTAACCAGGCGCTCCGACGGAAGTCACCCCCTCGGCGATCTTCATGATACGGAGGGCCGGATGCGCCTCGGGATCCCCGATCTGACGCTCGAGCGCTTCGAGAGCGCGCCTGAGCACGTCCGACTTGGTCGTATCGAGCGCGTCGGTGAGCCAGTCGAGGCGCGTGCGATCGGCCGGCTCGAGGTACACCTGTACCGGTTCCGCGACCTTGCGGCGCCTGTTACCAGAGTTGTCTGTCATGATATCATGATACATACTCATGATGATTCGCGCAAGCCGGCAGGAATCGCCGGACGCAGGCACGGGACGTTCGTGCACCGATCGAGGATCGAAGAGGGCCCGGCAGCGACACTGCCGGGCCCTCTTCGACCGACGCGATCCACACTCGCTCTTCGCGTGCCTTCAGAGTGGCCGTCAGAGCGGATGCCGAGCGGTGATCGCTACAGCGAAAGCAGATACTGAACGAGATCCTTCTTCTGATCCGCCGTCAGCTCGAGGTGGAAGTAGGCATCGTAGCGCTCCACCACCTCTTCGAGCGAGGGCGAGCTTCCGTCGTGGAAGTACGGCGGATGCTGCCAGATCCCCCGAAGCGGTGCGGTGCGCCACATCTTCGTGGCGGTGCGCAGCGCGTAGCTCGGATCGGTGAAGTAGCTCGCCGGGTCGTGCAGGCGCTGGTTCGCATCGGTGAAGGTGCTTCCGGTGTGGCAGGCCGAGCACTGCCCCGCCCCGTTGAACACCGCGCGCCCGCGCTCCGCGGCCGCCACATCGAAGCTTCCCTCCGGTGGCTTCGGTGCCTGCAGACTGAGCTGGTACGCCTGCAGCGCATCGAGCTGCGCATCCACGATGTCGGGCTCCTGCCGGATGTCGATGCCGAGTCGCGCATCCATGAAATTCCCCTGGCCGTGCATCTGCGTCACCGCCACGTAGCGATTCCAGTACTTCACCTCCGACCCGTCGCCCGTGAAGGTCACGCTGTGGATCCCATCCAGTCCGAATGCCGGCGGGATCACCACGGGACCGTTCTTCCCGTCGAAGTTGAAACGCGGATCGTAGCGACCCGGCCCCCACGAGTTGTACACGGCCTTCTGAGCGGGCGTCAGCGCGGGCGAGAGCGCGATGATGGCCCCGGGGTTCAGGTCGCGGTTGGGCCAGCCGTCGAGGCGCTTCCCGATCCCGGGCGCGAAGGAGTTGTCGACCGTCGAATGGCAGAGCGCGCACGTGGTCCCCACGCGCGTGATGCGGTTCGCGTCGTCCACCTCGGCCTTCAGCCCCACCACCGCGTCGAGCTTCAGCAGGACCGCCGTGGTGGCCGGATCGTTCAGATCCACGAGGCCCTGGCTGATCGCGTCCACTACCGACGTGGGGAGCGCCTCCGCATCCACCTTCAGACCCACCGACAGCGCGATCGCCGGACTGACTACCTCCTCGATCACCTCGTGCATGCGCAGCGTGTCGGTCCAGAACTTTTCGTCGCCGAAGGTCGAATAGCGGAAGATCTCGCGCCCTTCCGCGACGTCTGGCGGCTCGGAGCCATCGGGACTCACAGGCTCGGACTCGGTGCAGGCTCCCAGGGCCATCGCCATGGCGAACAAGGCCGCAATGCACGCTGCCTGTACCCAGATCGCCCGATCCAGGATCCGGCGATTTATCTTCTCATCCCGCTCGCCTGAAGTTGCTGCTTGCACGGCCTCCCCTCCCAAAAAGTAGAATAAACAATTTCTCTAGAACTTTTTGGACATATTAGCGCCGGTACGCCTTTGGTGCGAGTGCAACGCAGCCAAAGGCCTCATCGGAGGGGTGAATGTCTGTCCGGGCGGGGCGGGCGTCAGGATCGGAGGCGAGCGCTCAGCTCGATCCAAGACCCCGGCCCGCGCCACCGCACGGGGAGTCCGGGCCGCAGCAGCCGTGCAGCCCCGGCCGGCCTACAGTTGAACCTTCGTACCAGGCGTGGGGCAGCTCGCCTTGTATCCGTGGCTCTCGAGCTGGCCGGCGAGCGCGTCCTGGGCCTCGGGTTCGCCGTGCACCAGGAATACCCGCTCGAGCGATGGCGACGTGCCCTTCACCGCATCGAGCCACCGTTGCAGTTCCGTCCGGTCGGCGTGCGCGCTGTAGCCGTTGATGATCTCGACGTTCGCGCGAAGCGGCACTTCCTCGCCGAAGATCTTCAACGTCTCCGCACGATCCACGATCCGCCGTCCCAGCGTATGCTCGGCCATGAAGCCCACCACCAGGATCGTGTTGCGCGGATCCGAGGCGCCGTGTCGCAGATGGTGGAGAATGCGGCCGCCCTCCGCCATCCCCGACGCGGCGATGATCACCATCGGGCCGTGCATCGTGTTGAGCTTCTTCGACTCTTCGACGTCGCGCGTGTAGCGCACGAGATCGAAGCGGAAGAGGTCGTTCGTGGTACTGACCAGATCCTCTGACCGGTCGTACACCTCGGGGTGCGCCTCGAAGATCGCGGTGGCGTCGGTAGCGAGCGGGCTGTCTATGTAGATGGGAATCTTCGGAATCCGACCCGCGAGCGCGAGCACGTGAAGTCCGTACACGATCTCCTGCGTGCGACCCACGGAGAAGGCCGGGATGAGCAGCCGTCCCCCGCGTGCCGCCGTCTCCGTCACCGCCTGCGCGAGCTTGTCCCGGGCACCATCCACCGATTCGTGGTCCCTGTTTCCGTACGTCGACTCCATGATCACTGCATCGGCGCGCTGAGGCGGCTGTGGATCACGGATGATCGCGAGCCCCCATCGCCCCACATCGCCGGAGAATACGAGCCGCTTGCTGCTTCCTCCCTCGCGGACTTCCAGCTCCACCGAGGCGGAGCCCAGGATGTGACCCGCGTCGGTGTAGAGCGCGGTCACTCCGGGCAGCACTTCGAACGCCCGGTTGTACGGAACGCCGACCATCTTCTCCACCGCCTCGCGGGCGTCTTCGCCGTTGTACAGTGGCTGCACGGCCTCACGGTTGCGCTCACTGAGATACTTCGCATCCATCTCCTGGATGTGCGCCGAATCTGCCAGCATGATGGCGGCCAGATCGTGCGTGGCGGCCGTACACCAGATGCTCCCGTCGTAGCCCTTCGAGGTCAGATACGGCAGCCGTCCCGCATGGTCCATGTGGGCGTGGCTCAGCACTATCGCGTCTATCTCGCCCACCGGCACCGGCAGCGTGAGGTTCTTCTTCTCCGACTCCTTGCGCTTCCCCTGGAAGAGGCCGCAGTCGAGGAGGATGGTCTTCCCGCCCGTGCGCACGATGTGGCAGGAGCCTGTGACCTCGCGGGCAGCACCGAAGAACTCGATTTCCATGCGATGACCTCTGCTGGTGAAGTAACGGATGAGCGCGATTCGCACTCCCATCGTAGACGCGGGGGTATCTCGACGCCAGTGATATTGACAGCATCGTGCTGGACTCGTAGCGTTTGTCCCCCGCGGCGGCTCGGCCGCCATCGGACACCCGGACCGTGGCGAACTCGTCGCCCTGGAGGACGTGGACATGCTCCTATCCGCCATCGTAGCGGCCATCGCCATCGCCGCTCCGCCCAGCGCAGCCCCCGGCGATACTGTTCCGCTCTACGACGATCTCGGCGACCTTCACCGCCCCGTCACCACGAGCGTTCCACGAGCGCAGCTCTATTTCGACCAGGGGCTGCGTCTCTACTACGCCTTCAATCATCCCGAGGCGATCCGCGCCTTTCGCGAGGCGTCGCGGCTCGACCCCGACTGCGCGCTCTGCTTCTACGGCGAAGCGCTCGCGTGGGGGCCGAACATCAACATGCCGATGGACTCCGCGGGCGGCGTGGCCGCGTACGCGGCGCTGCAGCGCGCCATCGCCGTGAAGTCTCATGCATCCGGAGTGGAACGCGCCCTGATCGATGCACTCGCAGCGCGCTACGCGCCGCCCGAACTGGCCGCCGCTCCGCGAGCCGCGCTCGACTCCGCGTATTCGAACGCGATGGCGAATGTCGTGCAGTCGTATCCGAACGATCAGGACGCGCAGGTGCTCTTCGCCGAGTCGGTCATGGATCTCAGTCCGTGGGAGTACTGGACTCCCGAACGCACGCTCCGGCCCAGGATGGGAGATGCGTTGGCACAGCTCGAGCGCGTGATCGCGGCTAACCCGAGGCACCCGGGCGCATGTCACTTCTACATCCACGCAGTGGAGGCGGCGTATCCCGAACGCGCCGTGCAGTGCGCGGAGCGGCTCGCTTCGCTCATGCCGGGCGCCGGCCACCTGGTTCACATGCCCGGGCACATCTACGTGCGCGTCGGCCGATACATGGATGCGGTGCGCGCCAACCAGCATGCGGTGCATGCTGACGAAACCTTCATCCGCGACGGGCGGCCCGGCCAGAGCACGTACACCATCGGCTACTACCCGCACAACTTCGACTTCCTCGCGTTCGCCGCATCGATGGCGGGGAAGAGCGAGCTGGCCATCAGCACCGCGAGTCATCAGGCATCGGTGATACCCGTCGACCTGCTCGCGGCGCCGGGCATGACGTTCCTCCAGCACCATCTCACGAAACGTCTCCAGTTGCTCGTGCGTTTCGGTCATTGGGATGAGATCCTCCAGACTCCAGCGCCCTCGAGCGACCTTCCGCACGCCACCGCCATGTGGCACTACGCGCGCGGCCGCGCGCTCGCGGCCCAAGGAAAACCCGACGAGGCGGACGCCGAACTCGCGCTCCTGCGGAGGACAGCGGGCGATCCGCGGCTGGAAGGCGCCAGGATGGAGTTCAACGAGTCGCGCAGCGTTCTGGGCGTCGCCGAGCAGGTGCTCGCCGGGAGCATCGCGTCCGCGCGCGGCGATCACGAGACGGCGATACGAGAGCTGCGCGCCGCGGTCGGGCTGGAAGATGCGCTCACGTACGGCGAGCCACCCGAGTGGACGGTGCCCGTTCGCGCGGAGCTTGGCGCAGCGCTTCTCGCCGCCGGCCGCGCTGCGGAGGCCGAGCAGAGCTACCGGCAGGATCTCGAGCGCTTCCCTTCCAACGGCTGGTCGCTCTTCGGACTCGCGCAGTCGCTCCGCACCCAGGGAAAGAGCGCCGACGCCGAGCGCGCGATGGCGGACTTCCGGCGCGCATGGGCGGAAGCGGACTTCGAGATCGAAGCATCGCCGTATTGACCGGGCCGTACATGGATGACGCTGCCCGGGGTGTGCCGCGCCGATGAGAATTGGCGCGGCGCTCGCGCCGATGCGAGCGTCGCTTTCGAATCCGAACCTGCGCCGACTGTTCATCGGTCGCGCTCTGCGCAGTCTCTCGCTCGGCTATCTCAACATCATAGTCCCGATCTACCTCGTATCGCTCGGCTATTCGGCCGTGCGAATGGGGGTGGTGTTCACCGCGGGCTCGCTTGGAAGCATGGCGCTCACCGCCGTCGTCGGACTCGCGGCGGACCGGGTGGGGAGGAAGCCGCTCCTGGTGCTGCTCGGACTGTTCACCGGCGCGAGCGGACTGATGTTCGCGCTCGCTCCCGGGTTTGGACTGCTCCTCTTCGCGGCCGCGATCGGCACGATCGGCCGTGGTGGAGGGGCAGGCTCGAGCGGCTCGTTCGGTCCGTACTTCCCGGCCGAGCAGGCACTGATCGCCGAACATGCCGGCGACGAACATCGTACGTCGGCGTTCGGCGCCGTATCGCTGGTGGGCGTGCTCGCGAGCTCTGCGGGTGCGCTGGTTGCCACCACGCCGTCGCTGCTTCATCACGCCTTCGGGATCGAGGTGATGAGCGGCGAGCGCGCGCTCTTTCTGCTCACCATGGTGATTGGCATCGCGATGGCGATGGTAGTGCTGCCGGTGAACGAGCTTCCCCGCGCCGAGCGCGAGCCTGGTGCACCACGCCTCGGCGATGCAACCAGGCGCATGCTTCCGCGCTTCCTGATCACCAACGCGACGAACGGCATCGCGGTGGGGATGCTGGGGCCGGTGCTGGTGTACTGGTTTCATGTGCGCTACGGGGCCACGTCGGCGGAGCTGGGCACGCTCTACTTTCTCGCCAACATCGTAGCCGCGCCTTCGAACCTGTTCGCACCCGTGTTCGCGAGGCGGCTCGGCGCCGTGAACGCCGTGGTGGCGGCGCGCTCGCTGGCGGTACTGCTGCTCGCAGCGATGGCGCTCGCGCCGTGGTTCTGGCTCGCCGGACTTCTACTTCTGCTCCGCACCCAGGTGAACACGATCTCGGGTCCCATACGGCAGTCGTTCCTGATGGGCGTGGTCGACGAGGAAGATCGCAGCACCGCGGCGGGACTCTCGAACCTGCCGCTCCAGGCGCTCTCGAGCGCGGGGCCGACCGTCGCGGGACAGATCATGCAGAGCGTGGCGCTCTCCCTTCCCCTTCTCATCGCCGCGTCGCTGCAGGCGGTGAACGCCGCGCTCTACTACGCCTTCTTCCGGAAGGTGAAGCCGCCGGAGGAGCGGTAGGAGGCGCTCCGCGACGAAACGTCGGCGAGGCAGTGTCGATCCGGCGTGGCCTCGTTCGACGTGATGATGGAGGCGGGATCAGATGCGACCGGCCGCGCTGGCCGGCAAGTCCGCCTTCAGCCGACAAATCGAGGAGAGACGGCGATGCGAGTCATGGTGATCGTCAAGGCGACGGACGAGAGCGAGGCGGGAACGATGCCGAGCGAGAAGCTCCTGACGGAGATGGGAAAGTTCAACGAAGAGCTCGTGAAAGCTGGAATCATGCTGGCCGGCGACGGGCTGCATCCGAGCTCGCGCGGGGTGCGTGTGCACTTCTCCGGATCGAAGCGCTCCGTGATCGACGGACCGTTCGCGGAGACGAAGGAACTCATCGCCGGCTTCTGGCTCTGGCAGGTCAAGTCCATGGAGGAGGCGATCGAGTGGGTGAAGCGCTGTCCGAACCCCATGGAGAGCGAGTCGGATATCGAGATCCGGCCGGTGTTCGAGGCCGAGGACTTCGGCGAGGAGTTCACGCCCGAGCTGCGTGCGCAGGAAGAACGGCTGCGCGCGGAAGTGGCGTCGATGCAGCGGTCATAGTTTCATCGTCTGGTCGGGCAGCAGACATGATGAGGTATCGACCGGCCAGGCCCGGTCGATACCGCGCCATCTGAAGATCCGACCCTGCCTTGCACATGAGGGGCGATCGACTTTGATTGCCCCGGGTGACCGCTACAGCCGCGACGCACCGTGCAATCGATGCCGTATGGCGAATGGAATCGGCGAAGCTCATCGCGGCGTTGGCGCGGATGGTGGGCGATGTCGGTACGGCCGAAGACCTCGCGCAGGATGCGCTGGTGATCGCGCTCGAGAAGTGGCCGGAGACGGGCGTCCCCGACAACCCGGGGGCGTGGCTGATGGCCGCCGCGAAACGCCGCGCCATCGATCTGCTCCGCCGCAACAAACTTCTCGACCGGAAGCACGAGGAGCTCGGCCACGAGATAGATGACGGCAGAGAGGATGGAACGGCCAGGCTCGACGATGCACTCGACGATGACATCGGCGACGATCTGCTTCGCCTCATCTTCACCTCGTGCCACCCCGTACTCTCCACCGAAGCTCGCGTGGCGCTCACCCTTCGTCTCCTCGGTGGACTCACGACCGACGAGATCGCACGGGCATTCCTCGTTCCCGAAGCCACGGTTGCGCAGCGCATCGTACGCGCGAAGAAGACGCTGCGCGATGCGAAGGTGCCCTTCGAAGTCCCGCGCGGTGCGGAGCTGGGCGAGCGGCTTTCATCGGTGCTCGAGGTCATCTACCTCATCTTCAACGAGGGATACGCGGCAACGGCGGGCGACGACTGGGCGCGTCCCGGACTCTGCGAGGACGCGCTGCGGCTCGGACGCATACTGGCGGAGCTGGCGAGCGACGAGGCGGAAGTGCACGGACTCGTGGCGCTGATGGAGATCCAGGCGTCGCGGCTGCGCGCGCGCTCGGGACCATCGGGAGAACCGATTCTCCTGCTCGATCAGGATCGGGCGCGCTGGGACCACGTCCTCATCAACCGCGGCCTCGCCGCGCTCGCGCGTGCGCGGGCGGTGACGGATGCGGAGGGCGAGGGCCGATACACGCTGCAGGCGGCGATAGCTGCATGCCACGCGCGAGCGCGCACGGCCAACGAGACCGACTGGCCACGCATCGCTGCATTGTACGCTGCGCTCGCGGACGTGGCGCCATCGCCCGTCGTCGAATTGAATCGCGCGGTGGCCGTCGGGATGGCGTATGGACCCGCCGCCGCGCTCGAGATCGTGGACTCGCTCACCTCCGAGCGCGCGCTCGCGGGTTACCATCTCCTCCCCAGCGTGCGTGGCGACCTTCTCTTCAAGCTCGGTCGTCTCGAGGACGCGCGCGCCGAGTTCGAACGCGCCGCGGCGCTCACGCGAAACGCGCGCGAGCAGGCTCTACTCCTGGAGCGCGCAGCCGCTTGCGGCATGTCCGACACGAAGTCCGGAGCGTAGCGGCGGCGCACGACCACGCACGACCGCTCGCTGGAAGGTGGATCTCCGGAAACCGCGGGAAGGAGGGGCGCGTACGGAGTTCGCACGCCCTCACCACGGAGGTCCCCTTGCAACTCCTGCGGCCGATCCGCTATGCCTGGCGCTCGCTGCGCCGCACTCCAGTATTCACGATCACTGCAGTACTGACGCTCTCGATCGGCGTCGGCGCAGTGACGGCGATCTTCGCCGTGGTGGATGGCGTGCTCCTCCGCCCGCTTCCGTACGGTCACGCCGAGCAGCTCGTCGGCGCATGGCACGACTTCCCTCCGCTCTCGCTGACGCATGGCGAGCAGTCCTCGTCCACGTACTTCACCTATCAGCGCTTCGCTCACACGATATCCGGGATCGCTGCCTACACGCAGGGGTCGGCGAACGTGTCGGATCCGCGCGGCACGACCGAGCCGCGGCGCCTCGAGGCCGGGTACATCACCGCGAACCTCGTCCCGCTCCTCGAGGTGCCACCCGTGGTGGGCCGGCCGTTCAGCGCGGCGGAGGATACGCCGAACGGCCCGTCGGTCGTGATGATCAGCGAAGGGCTCTGGCGTTCGCGCTTCGGTGGGGATCCGCATGTCATAGGTGCCACGCTCGACGTGGGCGGAGTGTCGCGCGAGATAGTCGGCGTCATGCCGAAGAGCTTCCGCTTCCCCTCCCCCGACACTGAGCTCTGGCTTCCGCTCGCGCTCGACCCGAACGATCCGTTCCCGGGTGGCTTCAACTACGACGCCGTGGCGCGACTGAAACCCGGAGTCAGCATCGAGGACGCCGAGCGTGACTTCGAGTCGGTGCTGCCGCGTGTGGTGGATGTCTCGCCGATGTTCGCGCCCGGCGTCACTACCGAGACGATCCTGCAGCAGGCGCAGCCCCAGCCGCGGCTCGTGCCGATGCGGGATGACGTCGTGGGCGGGATCGCCAACACGCTGTGGATCGTAGCGGGAACGGCGGGCCTGCTGCTGGTGGTCGCATGCGCGAACGTGGCCAACCTCGTGCTCGTGCGAGCCGATGGGCGCCAGCGGGAGCTCGCGGTTCGCGCGGCGATCGGAGCGGGGCGTGCGCACGTGGTCGCGCACTTCCTCGCCGAAGCGGCGGTGCTCGCTCTGATCACGGCGGTGCTCGGTCTCGCGATCGCAGCCGCCGGCGTACGACTGCTCGTGACGCACGGACCGGTGGAGATCCCGCGACTCGCGGAAGTTCGCGTCGACGGAACCGTAGTGGCGTTCACCTTCGTCGTCACCGCACTCGTCACGCTCGCGTGCAGCATACTTCCCGCGCTGCGGTTCTCGCGCACCGATCTGGTCCGCTCCCTCCGCGAAGGAGGGCGCGGCGGCACGTCGGGCCGCTCGCGGCAGCGCGCGCGTGGAGCGCTGGTGGCCGCACAGATCGCGCTCGCTCTCGTGGTGCTCGCCGGCTCGGGTCTCCTGATCCGCACGTTCAGCGAATTGCACGCGGTGAAGCCGGGGTGGGACGCCAACGGCGTGGCGACTTTCTGGCTCTCGCCGCCCGATGCGCGCTATCCGGGCGATTCGGCGCTCGCGCGCTTCTATTCTCAGCTCACGCAGCGCGTCGCAGCGATCCCTGGCGTGCGCGCGGTGGGGATCGCGTCGCAACTCCCGCTCGCGAATCACGGCACGAGTACGAGTCCGATCTGGGTCGAGGGTGATCCAAGCGCCGAATCGCAGATCCCGCCGATTCAGACGATGGTCGCGACCGACAGCGGATACTTCGGAGCGATGAAGATTCCGCTCATCGCCGGGCGAAATTTCCTCGCCCTCGACGCCCGCCAGGATGGCTTCGATGCGATAGTGAACCAGGTGACGGCCGAGCACTTCTGGCATGATGCCACCGGACGCGCCGCGATCGGGAAGCGATTCCGCACGCTCCCCGGCGGGCCGTGGTACACGGTAGTGGGCGTGGCGGCCGGAGTGCGCGACAGCTCGCTGCAGACTCCGCCCGCCGCCACCGTGTACTTCAACGAGGTGCCGACCACGGACACTTCCTTCAGTCAGATCAGAAGGACGATGGGACTGGTGGTCCGAACTTCGGGCGATCCGGAGTCGATGATACGCCCCGTGCGAAACGTGGTGCACGAGCTCGATCCCACGCTCCCGCTCTTCGACGTGAAACCGATGAGCGAGGTGGTGCGCGGATCGCTCGCGCAACTCTCGTTCACGGCGCTCATAATAGGGATGGCGGCAGCAGCCACTCTCCTGCTCGGCGCGATCGGCCTGTATGGAGTGATCGCGTACGTCGTGAGTCTGCGCACGCGCGAGCTGGGCGTGCGGGTTGCACTCGGCGCTACACCTCGCGATATCGCCGGCATGGTGACACGGCAGGGGATCGCGCTCACCATCATCGGAATAGTCGCCGGCCTCGCGCTCTTCGCCCTCGTGGCGCGCTCCATCCGCTCACTGCTCTTCGGCGTGGCGCCGGGCGACCCGCTCACTCTCATCGCTGTCTCGCTGGTGTTGCTCGCCATCGCAGCGCTGGCGAGCTGGATCCCCGCGCGGCGCGCGGCACGTGTGGATCCCATGATGGCGCTCAGGGCGGAGTGA